>NZ_JBJQOQ010000005.1:0-196276 GCF_046036945.1 Brevibacillus sp. B_LB10_24
CTTCCTTGCGGCCGATCAGGTTGCCGAAGGAATCTTGCCGAACCGTCATTCCCGCTTCCTGCATCCAGCCGGCGACGAGCTTTTGCGCCTGTTTGTCTTCCGCTGACAAGGCCAGCCGATGGACGCCGTTTTCCGCTGTTTTCCCGATTTCCCCCAACTCGGCAAGGCGTGCTTCCATTCGATTTCCGTTCACTTTGCAAACTTTGTTCATGGTGACCTCCATTGTCTGTCTGTTATGGCTTGTTCCACTTTACTGTCAAGTTAAAGCCAAGCGGCTGGATTTGTCAAACAGAAAATCTCAGTCCGCTTCCCCCGCTTCCAGCCATTGCTCATACAGGCTGTCCAGGAGCTTCCTAAGCCTTTCGCGTTCGGCGGTAAGCTTGCTTTGCTCTTGCTCCGCCGCATCTGACAGACTTTCCTCCAACTGCCGGATGTGCCTTTCCGTCTCAAGGATTTTTCGTTCCCACTGTTGCGCAGGTGACAGGTGGGTTGATTTCTTCGCAGCCTTCCCTTGATCCGCCTTAGGCGCTTCAACTGCCGCCTCTGCCGCCCCTGATGCCTGTGCATGGAGCTTCTCGCGGCACTCATCGTAGTTCCCGTGATGGACAGACAGTTCCCCTTTATTCAACGCCCAGATCTTGCGGGCAACCCGATTGATAAAGTAACGGTCGTGCGAGATGGCCAGCAGCGTTCCGGGGAACGACTCCAGGGCTTCCTCCAAAGCTTCCCTCGATTCAATGTCCAGGTGGTTGGTCGGTTCGTCGAGCAGCAGCAGGTTTGGCATACGGAACATGAGGACAGCCAGGCGCAAGCGGCTCCACTCTCCGCCGGACAGCTGGGATACCCGCTTGAAGACATCGGATCCGAAAAAGAGAAACCGGGCCAGCTGTCCTCTCGCCTCTCCTTCCTCCATTGACAGCTCGTCTTGAAAGTAACGAACCACCGTTTTATCATCTGTCGGCCGGGGTTCGTCCTGGGCCAGATATCCGACCTCCACCCGCGAACCGATGCGGATCTCACCTTCGTCCAGATCGAGCTGGCCGATCATCATTTTCATCAACGTGCTCTTCCCCGATCCGTTCTCCCCGAGAAGAGCGACACGTTCCCCGTAAACGAGCAGCGCGTTGACCCGGTTCAAAAGCCTGCGATTTCCATAAACCTTCCCGACCTGATCGAGCAGAATCACCTGCTGGCCGGACCGGTCCTCCTGCTCAAGCTTCAAAGCGATCGTCTGCCGCTCAAGCAGCGGCCGCTTCAGCTTCACCATCCGGTCCAGCGCCTTCTGCATGGAAGCGGCCCGCCGGTGAAATGTCGGATTGGGCGGCTTTGCGCGGTTTCCCCAGTCTTTCAGCTGTTTGATCGTCTCCTGCATTTTTTTGATCTTCTTTTGCTGTTCCTGATAATCGGCAAACTGCTGCAGCAAGCGCTCCTCTTTTTCCTTTTGATATCCGCTGTAGTTCGTATGGTAGACATGTGCTTCCCCGTCCTCAATTTCGATGGTCTTGCCTGCCACCTTGTCGAGGAAGCAGCGATCGTGCGAGACGACGATGACGGTACCCGGATAGGCGGCAAGATAAGCTTCCAGCCATTCGATTGCGCTCATATCCAGGTGGTTGGTCGGCTCGTCAAGAAGCAGCAGTTCCGGCTGTTTCAATAAAAGCGCCGCCAGCCCGACTTTCGTCTTCTCTCCTCCCGACAGGGAAGAAAAGAGCCTGTCATACTGCTGGGCAGAAATCCCCAATCCCGACGCCACACGGTTGATCGAAGAGGCGATCTCGTAACCGCCCGCCCGCTCGAATCGCTCAAGCAAGTGGCCGTACTTTTCCGCCAGTGCGCTCCATTGCCGTTCGTCCGCTGCAATCGCAGGTTCAGCCATCTGCCGCTCCAATTCCTTCATCTGGCGTTCCCATTCATTTGCTTCCCGGAAGCTTGCCGACAGTACGTCATAAACGGTCCATCCGTCATGCCCCGCCGGCACCTGGGCCAACAAGCCGACACGGGTCCCCTTGCGGATGAAAATTTGTCCCTGATCGGGCAAGATCGCTTTGTCGAGCAGTTGAAAAATGGTCGTTTTTCCCGCTCCGTTGCGGCCGATCAGGCCGACTTTCTCACCCTCCCCGACTTCAAACGAAACATCTGCGAGCACAAGGTTCGCACCGTAGTATTTTTGTACTTGTTGAAAGCTGATGATCATGGAAATCCTCCTAGAGGCATCAGACCTCCCGGACCCGAATCAACTGATGAGACAAAAAAAGGCTGCAGGGAAAAGATCCCCGCAGCCTTAATGAGCATTACCCGTCAGGTCAAGGCAGGAGAGTCTGTTCGCCGTATTGTCTGATTCGTATAAGCGAAAATGGACATACGTATCCCGTTGACCGCTTCAGCATGGGTAATGCCAAATAATGCCATTGGCAATTGGCTAATACGAAAAAGGGCAACACTGCGATTCATCTCCTGCCTCACCTCCTGTTCAGCTCTTGCGATAAGAGCGATTTTGTTCCTACTATTATATACCACTCTAGCGAAAATACAATTATTTTCGTCTTCTTACTCTGCCCCCTGGTCCAACACTTGCTTCACCAGACGCTTCGGCGCCGCCCGCAAATACGCTTCCTTTAGCAATGAGCCAAGCTCGTTCCAATCCAATGGCTCGTCCTTTTTGGTCGAGACCCAGCCGTGTTGGCCGATGTACGGCGTCTTCAAGTACCGGCCCTGCTGCAGCAGAATTTCTTGATTTTCCCGGTCCGACTTGAAGGATAAACCAGGGCTGCCATCGGATTCGCCCATCATGATAAACGATTTACCGCGAACCTTGAAGGTTGTATGTCCGAATCCGTCGATGATTTCCTCCACTTCCGGGAGGGAATTGCAAATCTTGCGGACACGTTCCAACATCTCGGTCCCCTGCTTCGATTTGATGCGTCTATCGTGTTCCAAAAGCCAGTGCCCCTTCCTTTCTATTTCGATCACCTCCTTTTCAGTTTCTCCTTCAAGCGGGAAAATCCTTTCCCCTCCTTCTCAACAATATTCACTCTGAAGGATGCCCATATGGACGATGTCATGCCATGTCCCGTCTCGAAACAGGGCTTGACGGGCTCTTCCCTCGTGCTTGAACCCTATCTTTTCATATAGCTTGATCGCATTTTGATTAAAGGAAAAGACGCGCAGGGAGACTCTGTGCAGGTTCAATTCACGAAAGGCGTAATCCAGCAATAAACGCAGTGATTCTGTACCGTACCCTCTTCCCCAATACTCTTTTTCTCCGATGTCGATGATGCATTCGGCATTGCGATTTTTATAGTCGATGTTGACCAATGAGGTAATCCCGATCGGTTGATCCGACTCCCTGGCATGGATGATGTAGCTTTTAGCGGAGTCGGAACCCAGGATGACGTGCTGGACAAAATCCCTCGTCGCTTCGAAGTGATAGATATCTAAAGCAGGACTTGTCGATCGCATGACTTCCAGATCGTTTCTCCAGCGGTGGTACAGCTCGGCATCATCCGCCGTCATTTTTCGAAACCATACTCGTGAAGATTCAAACAACATCAAGATCGCCTCCTAAAAATGATGACTTGCCTATTCTTCCGTTGCCGGAGCCAACATTGCTTCCAAGGAAACAAGCAGAACCGCAAGCTGCTCGCCCACCTTCGTCTTTTCCGGCCCCAGCTGAAAGGTGTTTAACATCAACCCATCGATAAACGAAACAAAGTAGAGCGCAATGGCTTCGGGGGACATGCGGGGCCGAAATTCGCCTTGTTCCGCTCCTTTCTGGATCAACCGCGCGATGGCGTCTGCTACTCTTTGGTAACGCTCTGCAATATAAGGAAAGTGTGCTTTATTCACCAGGTAATGAGCAGAGAGAAAAAACTCCGCCATCGCGTGCAACAGGGATTGATGAATCTCTTCAATGCTTTTTTGCTGCCCTCTCACCCAGTCAGCCAACTGGCGCCATAGCGATGTTTGGTCATCGGGTTCAAAAATATGGAGCACTTTCTGGTCTTCTTGCCGAAGAACCTCGATAAAAGCGTGCTCAATGTTCTCAAAATAGGAGTAGAGTGCCCCCCTTGACACCCCGGCTTCATCCATGATGTCCTGCATCGTTGCATCCGTGTAGCCTTTTCTGATGAATACGCGCTTGGCCGCCCGCAGCAATTCAAGCTTTTTTTGCGTTCGATACTCCTCGCTTACTTTCGGTGCCACTTACTGTTCAACTCCTTGATGATAAGGATTATATTTTTGTTTAAATAGACACTTATGTCATTTTTATGTTCTTGTTATTATAAACGACATGAATGTCGTTTTTCAAGCAAAAAAAGGACCCCTTAAGAGGAGTCCCATCCATGCGCTTAACCAAATACGCGTATGGCCATGTATTCGATAGTGGCGATCCTGTCGACGTCGTGAAACGGTCTGTAAAAAAAAGCCGGCTCACTTTCAGAGCCAGCTTGTACAAGACGGGTCAACCTTTTACAGCGTCCCTTCCCCTTTATCTGGTGCCGGGGTTGTCGCTACCCGTCTGACGAAAAAGGCGAGAATCAACGCGATCAGCGAGAGGGCAAAGCCAAATGTAAAAGAATGCTCCACCCCTGCAGCCAGAGCAGCAGTCTTCTCAGCCTGACTCGGTTGAGCGATCCCTGCCAAGAACTTTTGTTCGCCCATCGTCATGATGGTGATAAACAGTGCAGTTCCAATCGCCCCGGACACTTGCATCAGGGTATTGGCAATCGCTGCGCCGTGCGGGTACAAATGCGGCGGCAGCTGATTGAGGCCATTCGTTTGGGCCGGCATCATCACCATCGCGACAGAGACCATGAGCAGCGAATGCAAGATGATGATCGTCACCGGTGTCGCCCCTGAGTCGAGCGAGCGGAACAAGAAAACCGTCAGCGTCATCATGACGATTCCGGGAAGCAGCAGCCAGCGGGGGCCGAACTTGTCAAACAAGTACCCCATGACAGGCGAAATCGCCCCGTTGATCAGCCCGCCCGGCAGCATCACCAATCCTACTGTAACCGCGCTAAAGGCGAGAACGTTCAACAGGAACATCGGCATGACGATCATCGTGGCAAACATCGTCATCATCACGATCATCATCAAGACGATAGCCAAGCTAAACATCGGATAAGCGAAGACCCGCATATCAAGCATTGGCGTTTCCAAATGGCGCTGGCGAATAACAAACCACAGGAGCGCGACGAACCCGACGGCGATCGTCGTGAATACGATCGGGTCGGTCCAGCCTCCCGAGCCTTCGCCCGCCGAACTGAAACCGAAAACGATTCCGCCAAATCCCAAGGTGGACAGCACCATCGAGAGCAAATCGATTTTGGGATTCGTCACTTCGGTGACATTTTTTAGCGAAACAATTCCATACCAAATAGAGATGATCGCAATCGGAATCACAAAAAGGAACAGCCACCGCCACGACAGATAGTCGATAATCAGCCCGGAGACGGTCGGCCCGATCGCCGGAGCGAACATGATGACCAGGCCCAGCACTCCCATTACCCGTCCTCTGCGCTCAGGCGGGATGACCGCCAATATCACGTTCATCAACAGCGGGATCAGGATCCCGGTGCCAGCCGCCTGGATTATTCGCCCGAGGAGCAAAAAAGCAAAGACAGGTGCAAATCCCGCAATGGCCGTCCCGATTCCGAACAAACTCATCGATGCGATAAATAGCTGCCTGGTCGTATATCGCTGAATGAGAAAGGCGCTCACGGGCACCAACACCGCGACGACAAGCAAATAACCTGTCGTCAGCCACTGTGCCGTACTTGCCTCTACTCCAAAAGCTTTCATAATCGGTAAAATCGCGACATTCAGCAGCGTCTCGTTTAATATCGCTACAAATGCTCCAGAAAGCAGGACAGCAAGCAGCGGTACGACCTTTATCTTTTGGATTTCGTCTGTCGCTATCGTTTGATCTTGTTCTTTCCGCATATGATGTCCTCCTCTCTTTTTTGTCTATTAAAAATGGATGCCGTACGACGCAAACTCTCCGAACAAAAAACTCCTGGCCGAAGGGTCAGGAGTAGCGTCTCTATCACAAAAAAACAAGATACATCACGTCGAAACGACATATCGATTTTTTGGGAATAGAAAATGCCACACTAATCCTGTCCCGAGACATACGTTCGGTTTCATAGCATACAGGATTAGAGGATCATCTTATCTACACCCTTCCTTTAAATCGATAGTTACTAAAGTAGCAAAAAGCCGTAGCGGTGTCAACCGTAAAATGAAATCAAAAAGAAGATATTGCTCAAGCAAATCTTTTGCTTACGATACATCCTTCGGCCATGCCGCTTCAAGTTGAATGCCATTATTATCCAAGAATATAAAATTACGAATACTTTTCTGGTCGTATATGTCTGTTACCACTACTCCGTGTTCTAGCAATTTTGCACGCAGGGCAAGCCCTTCCTCCTCTCCCGGCAAGGCAAAGGCAATATGTTGCAGGGCCCCCGGCAAAAATTGAAACATGACGGCTGAATCCGGTTCTACCGCCAGACGTTTCAGCTCTTCTGAACTTTGAAAGATCTGTGCGCTTGGATGTTCAAAAAAGTGGATTCCCCACGTTTCGGAGTCACCCGGTTTGATAAAACAGTGCCTGCCCCGCCGTCCTGCAGCCGGCAGTACTTGTCCTGCCTGCATCCCCAGCAAGTTTTGGTAAAAATCCACCGTTTCATCCAAATTCGGCGTTGTCAGGGCAATATGGTGGAACCCTTGCCAATGTGTCAATACCGTTTGCTGCCGATTCTGTGGTTTTGTCATCGTACATATCACTCCTTTTTTGAGTATGTTTTGTACCCTGTCCACACAATTAGAATTCTAACTATATTTCCGAAAAAATCACGATTTCATCAGGAACGTTACTTAAACAGGCCAATCATTTTTTTAAGCAGTTTCTTAAGTGTTTCGAATTCTTCCGGCGTCATTCCTTCCCTCACCCGGCGATCCACTATGTTTGAAAGATCCTGCGTTTGGATGGCCAACTTCGTCCCTTCGTCCGTCAAAAAGATCTGCTTGTACCGTCCGTCAGTGGGATGATCCCGGCGAATAGCCCATCCGTTTTTAACTAAACCGTTTATCAGGCTGGTCACGCTGGGACGTTCAATCAAAAGAATTTGCTCCAGTTCTGATGACGTAATTCCAGGAAAATAGTGGATGATCCCTAGTACACTCCACTGTGTATGCGTAATTCCTATCGGTTTTAATTGAGCTTCGACCTCGCGGCGCAGCGTGACATAGGCCACCTTTACCGTCCGGCCGATCGGTCCCGAGTTCCATTCCCAGGTTAAATGATCAGAATTGTCGTTGTCCACTTTTACACTCACCCTTAAGCAGTTAGAATTCTAATTATCAAATTACCCCGTTTTTTTAAATCTGTCAATCCACACTTGATACATTATTTAGATTCCTTTTGCCAATTACTTACTCTTGTGATAAGATCAGTATGAATTTCAGGAACGGAGGGTTACGTGTGGCGACTCATTATATCCGAGTTAGAACTTTGTGCAACGAATGAAATCGTACAAAGACTCTGCCTGTGCGTGCAGAGGACTCGGGATTGGTCTGCCCATTTTTCGTGATACCTCCAGCTACTATCATATCTGATGAATAACCGTTTGTTGCTCTACAGATGAAGGTGTTATTGTCTGTTGAGTAACTCATTCGTGTATGTCATCCTATGGAAGACCAACGATCCGACCGGTAAGGAACCTCGTTCCTTGCGGTCTTTTGGTGTCCTCTTCCAAGCGAAAACACAGGCAGCATTTAGCCTGTGTTTTTTTTTATTGCTTGCTCATTAGGGACGGAGGGTCACGTGTGGTAGATCAGCATATCTGAGTTCAAACTTTGTGCAACGGATGAAAACTTGCCAAAGGGCTCTGTCTGTGTGCAGAGGACTCAGGATTGGTCTGCCCATTTTTCGAGTTAAGGAATGAATTTCTACCCGCTCATCCCTTCCTTAACCACCTAAAGAAATGCAACGGTCTAAAAAAGTCAATCCGTTTCTTCTTACTTGCAGATCATCTGATGTCCTTTCCGATTAACGAACATACAGCGGCAGCCCAAAAGTATTTTCTATTTTGCCGATAACGGAGGGACTCATATGCAAAGACAAGATAAACGGCGTAAAAAAGGACGGAAGCTTGCAGAAGAGGAAAATTTCAGCGGTCAGCATTTACTGCGTAATAAACGCATTGTTCAGGCAATCATTGGAAAAGCCAGCGTCCATTCCACCGATACCATTGTGGATCTCGGGGCCGGAAAAGGCGCTTTGACTTTTCGCTTGGCAGAAAAAGCCGGTAAAGTCCTGGCGATCGAAAACGATCCCGCATTTGCGCAAAAGCTTAGACGTATGGCGGAAGGGTACTCGAATATCACCATTATCGAAAAAGATATTCTAAAGGCACGTCTTCCGGTAGAGCCCTTCAGCGTCGTGGCCAACATCCCTTTTTCCATCACAACTCCCATTCTGAAGAAACTTCTTGATCCGCCAACGTCTTCATTTCAAAAAGCGATACTCATTGTAGAAAAAGGCGCGGCCAAACGATTTACTGCCCCCTTGATGCGAAATCCGCTCATTTTGAAGTGGCGTATGTGGTTTGACATGGAATTGGTGCAGGTCGTCTCGAAATACAGCTTTTCGCCCCCGCCAAGCGTAGAATCGGCTATCTTCCGGATCACCAGGAAAGAAAATGCCTATGTTACACCCCGTCACCATGATACTTTCGTCGGTTTTGCTGAATACGGACTGAGGTATCCCGACCTGCCGATCTCCGAAGTGCTAAAGGGAATTTTCACGCCGCCGCAACTGAGACATTTGGTTAAAGCCTTGGGAGTTGATCGGCACGCGTCCATTTGCACGTTAAACGAACTTCAATGGGGGATTGTTTTCCATACGATGTTGGAGCGGGTTGAAGCGTTTCGTTGGCCCAAAAGGCGCAGAAGGTAATAAACTGGAAATAGATTTTTGTGAAAACAATCATAAAGGATGGCAGTCTGGAACTTTACCGTTCGGACTGCCATCCTTGCTGTATGTAGTCAAGGCAAGACCGGCAATCTTTCCGCCTCACCTAGTCTCCGATTGAAAATTCAAATGCAGCCAGCGCCAGCTTGTATTCGCGCTCGGCTGCCGGACAACCTGCCTTGGCTTTGTACCAAGCTTCTTCCGCCTGTTCTCGTTCTAGAGGCGTCACGCTACCTTTTTTATATGGCTCGATCGCGGCAGCATAGCTTTCCTCAGCCCGCTGCAGTTCTTCATTCATTTGCGTTTTATTCTCGATCGCCGCCTTCAGTTTCTTGTATTTTTGCGTCATATCCTTTTTCGCTACAGCTTGTAATTTTAACAGCTCCAGTTCTGCTTTTCTTGCTTCACTCCTGGCCATCTGTCCCTTGTACGTTACAAGAGAAGAATACTGGTGCACCAGGTTCACTTTTACTTCCGCCCATTTCAATTCCGCCTGCTTTTTAAGCATTTCAGGACGTTGTCGGTACCCTTTTTCAATCACTTCATCCAGAGGAGGAAGTACATACTCCGTATGGTTATGTCGAAAACCATGCTCACCGTACAGGCTGCAGCCCCTCATTCTTCACTATCTGCCACAGCGAAAGTGAGAATAATTCTCAACACATTAAATGATAAAGATTATCATTAATTGCCAATACTTCCTTTAACGTTGCCATTGCACGAAACATGTATGACCGAAACATTGGTTGAAATTTTCCTACAGTCTGAAAAAAAGGACAGGTCCTCATTATCAAGCGAAGAATCAACCCTTGACCGTTTTCTGTAAAGATCAGGTAAAATAGAAATTAGCAAAACATTCTGCTTATCCTTTGCCCCTGACACTGATGAAAGGTGGAATTGACGTGTTACCCACTTTCTCTACCGAGCGACTGATTATCCGCCCGCGTGAGTTAGCCGATCTCGAAGCCTGCCTCAAGATGGACCGCGACCCGGAAGTGGTTCGCTTTATTAGCGGGCCATGGACAGATGAAGCCAAACACAAGGAATTTGTCTTATCGCGCATGAAAGCCGATTATCCGGAGGGACTCGGATACTGGACCGTTTTGAAGAAGGAAGACAACGCTTTTCTCGGCTGGATCATGCTGATCCCCGTCGATGCTCGCGGCCCGGAAATCGAGATTGGCTGGCGCCTGATCCGCGATGCCTGGGGAAAAGGATACGCTACCGAGGCGGCGAAGCCGATCCTAAGGTATGGCTTTGAGACTGTAGGTATAGACGAAGCCATTGCCGAAATTCACCCCGATAATCTCGGTTCCATGCGGGTCTCCGAGAAGATCGGCCTGCGGGATAGGGGGATCCGGCGAAACGGTGAAGAGAGCGTACGCCGCTACTCCCTGACCCGGATGGAGTACGCGGCGATGAACCATACATAACAGACGACAAAGGCCCTCAAAAATCGATCAGATCTTTAAGGGCCCATATCTATATGTTTTTACCTTCCCGGATTACTTGCGATTCAATCGGTACTGCTCCACAACTAGCTGCGCAATCCCCATCCGCTCCAGCCGGTCGACGGGCACAAGGAAGGTGACGGTGACTACGCCCGGGTGGCGGCCGATCTGGATGGAGCCGGTAATCGTCGCCCGGTTCATCACTTCCGGAACGGTCATGCCCAACAGTTTTGCCGCCCGCTCCATCCCGTTGGTCGTCGCGTCATTCAGATTGGCACCCGTTCCGACGAAGGAGACCGGGGCTGTGTCTTCCAGCTGCTCAAGACCCCACTTGCGGGCGATTTGCAGCGCTCTTGCTTTTTCTTCTTGGGTATACGGACGGGCCAGATACGGCAGGTCCTCTTCTACCGGCAGCAGGATCGGCCCATCCAAGCGGAGCCCTTTGATCACGTGGACCTGAAGGGTCACGATCCCAGCGACATCCGTGGTATGTCCGGCAATCTCGCCGTCTCCTTGCATGGCGTGCATATCGCCCAGGTAGACTCCTCCGCCGGGGACTTTCACGGGGCAGATCAGCACGGCATTCTCGCGGACGCGGTTGATATCCATGTGCCCGTCTGTCCGCTCTTCCAGTTGTTCTGCCGTGAGGGCGTACTCGTGCGGGGCGCCGATCAAAAAGGAACCGAAATCGCCGGCGTTGTGGGAGTCGGGGAACGGACGGGACGGAGTCGTACCCAACTGCCCCAGAAAAGGCCTAACCCTGGCGATGGCGCCGACGATATCGTGGGGAGCGAAAGTAACGATCGGATTTTGGCAGGATCCGCCCGGCGTCGCCATGTACCGCCGGCCGTCGAGGGCGATCCGTTCAGCCGCCTCCTGATGCAGCGTAACGCCAAAGTCATGCTGTTCGTCAAACCCCATCGTATAGGCATTGGTGAAGACAAAGGGAGTCACGTCTGCCCCGCATGTTGTGCAGCGGATGGCCTCCGGGCCGATTCCTTCTATCCGGGTCTCGGGATGCATCGTGCCGCAGTTCGGGCATTTCGCTGCGACGAACGGATCGCCTAAGAACCGCCCTTCAATCGTCCGGTCATTGCCCGATGCCGTAGCCATTGAGGTGACGCGAATCGACTTGATCCGGATGGCGATCGCATCACCTACCTCTGCCCCTTCCAGGTAAACAGGCTGGGTGACTTCATGACCGCCGCGAAGCCGCGGCGTAATCATCGGCCCCCAACATCCGGGGGTCGTATTGGCTACGATGTGCCCCCCATCCCGCACCGGCCCCAGCATCGGCTGGGACGGGTCCAATACGCCATTGGTAAAAGTGTTGACGTAGACGGTTTCTTGCGCTGCATGCTGTTCCATTTTGCTTCCCTCCTGCCCGTATTTTTCCTGATTGCTTCCTATCAGTACAGCCGTTTGGTATAGCTTTCCGCCAATCCCTCCGCCACTTGTTTTTCCGTGACGCCGGGCAGTTTGACGTGATCAGCGAGAATCCGGGCTGCTGATGGCAACTCCTCCTTGGCCGGCCATGTAGCCTCCTGTCACAATCCGGAACGCTTGAAGGCTTTGGCGCAGTGCATAAAACACTCTTCTACTTCTACTCCGATGCCTAAAAGCGGAACGCGGCCGTTTACCTGCATTTGCTCCAAGTACTTCTCATCGCGAATCACACAAGCACGGCCGTTCACGCGCAAGGTTTCTTCCATGCCGGGAATGAGGAAGATCAGACCGACTCTCGGGTTAGACAAAATGTTGCGCAGCGAATCCGTTCTTTTGTTGCCAGGCCGCTCCGGGATGATGAGGTGCTTCTCGTCGACGACCAGCACGAATCCCGGTGAATCTCCGCGGGGCGAGGCATCACAAGCACCGCTGGCATCAGATGTAGCTACCACGAGAAACGGAGATTGTGCGATAAAGCCGCGGCAATGTTGATCCAGATGTTGAATCGCTTTGCGGGAGACGAGTTCGCTCGGCTCGCCAAGCAAGGAACGCAGATCCTCTTCGGATGAAATAACATCATCAAAAAGCTCAAAACTACCCATACGACCACTCCCTCATGGACACTGATCTCTCCGAAAAATCCGACATCAGTGTGAGCTCTATATTGCTTCTCTTCATACTGATTCTATTCTGGCCGGGTCACGGTTTTCCTTCTCTGCCTGGTGTCTATTGAAAAAACAGATTGTCCCGAAAGGATTCTGGCCTTCCGGGACAACTTTGGTTCCAATTAAAGTACCTGATCAAACTGCAGTTAACACTTTCTTCCATTCCTCCGTCAGCAGGGGAATGACTTCAAACAGATCCCCGACGATGCCGTAGTCGGCAATTTGGAAAATGGGCGCTTCCGGGTCCTTGTTGATCGCCACGATGATGCGGGAATTGGACATTCCGGCCACGTGCTGGATGGCTCCCGAAATGCCGGCGGCGATGTACAATTCCGGAGTGACGACCTTGCCTGTTTGGCCAATCTGCAGCGAGTAATCACAGTAGCCGGCATCACAGGCGCCGCGGGATGCTCCGACGGCACCGCCCAACAAGTCAGCTAATTCCTGCAAAGGAGCAAAGCCTTCTGCCGACTTCACTCCGCGTCCGCCGGAGACAATCACTTTTGCTTCCGTCAAGTCGACGCGTCCTGCCATTTTTTGGACGACGTCTTTCACGACGGTGCGCAAATCCTTGCATGACGCGGTAAACGGCAAAACCTCGGCAGACGTGGAGCCGCTCGCATCAATCGGCAGGTTGTTGGGGCGTATCGTGGCAAACATCGTTCCTGCCGTTACCGCACGTTGTTCAAACGCCTTCCCGGCGTAGATCGGACGCGTAAAGACAACCTGTCCGTCCCGAACCTCCACGTCGACGACGTCGGAGATCAGACCGACCCCCAGGCGGGCGGCAATTCTTGGTGCCAAATCCTTCCCGATCGCGGTATGCGGCATGAACACTGCATCCGGATTTACTTCCTGAATCACTTGATAAAGCGCCTGAAAATAAGCATCCGTGGTGTACGTGTCCAACTCGGGGTTGGTGACGGCGTACACCCGGGACGCTCCGTGTGCTCCCAGACTTTCCGCGTAACCGGGTGAGTCACTGCCCAAGGCAACAGCGGTGATCACTCCGCCGTCCGCCACCCGTTTGGCCGCTGTCAGCACTTCATACGAAACATTCCGCAAGCTGCCGCCCCTTGATTCTGCAACAACCAGTATATTTCTGCTCATCTTCCCATCCCCTTACATCACTTTTACTTCGTTGCCAAGGATGTTTACCAGTTCTTTCACCTGTTCGGCGGCACCGCCTTCGATCATTCGGCAGGCTGCTTTTTTCTGCGGCAAATAACGGTTGATCACAGCCGATTTGCTTTCCACTTCATCCTCCTGTACAGACAGATCGGCGATCGTCAATCGTTCCAGCGGTTTTTTCTTGGCTTTCATAATGTTGGGCAATGACGGATAACGCGGTTCGTTCAATCCCTGCTGGGCCGTGACCAAGAGCGGCAATGGCGCTTCGATCACTTCAATATTTCCCTCGACGTCGCGTTCTGCTACCGCCTTGCCGTCCTGCACATCCAGCTTGGTGATCGTCGTGATCTGCGGGATCTGCAGAAGTTCGGCTACGCGGGGTCCGATCTGACCGGAGCCGTTGTCGATGGACATGTTGCCGGCAAGGATCAGGTCATACTCGCGTCCCTGGATCGCAGCGGCGAGAATTTTGGCTGTTCCGTACTCATCGCCGGCCGCTCCCTCATCGTCGATCAACACCGCCTTATCGGCCCCCATCGCCAGCGCTGTCCGCAGCGCGCTTTCCGAGCGATCGGGTCCTACCGTGATGACGGTGACTTCCCCGCCCTGCTCTTCCCGAATTTTCAGCGCTTCTTCGATGGCGTATTCATCGTACGGATTGATGATGAATTCAACCCCGTCTTCGCGAATGTCATTGTTTTCCAAAGAAATTTTTTCTTCGGTGTCAAAGGTCTGCTTCATGAGCACGATCAAGTTCATCGGCTTCCCCCGTCTCCTTTCCGATATTAACCTAGTTTTTTCTTTAACGTATCACAGATGCTGCTGCCAACCTCTTCGGTGGTTGCCCGGCCGCCGAGGTCAGGGGTGACCACCCGTCCTTCCTCCAGTACATCCTGCATCGCTTCCATGATCGCTGCTGCCGCTTTTTCCTCGCCGAAGTGCTCCAACATCATGCTGGCACACCAGATGGCCGCGATCGGATTGGCGATGCCCTTTCCGGCGATGTCCGGCGCCGAACCGTGCACCGGCTCAAACATGGAGGGAAAATTCTTTTCCGGATTGATGTTTGCCGAAGGGGCGATCCCCATACCGCCGACGATAGCCGCACCCAGGTCAGTCAAGATGTCGCCGAACAGGTTGGAAGCGACGACGACGTCGAAGACATCCGGCTTGGATACGAAGAAGGCGCAAAGGGCATCGATATGGACGATGTTGGTCTCGATCTCCGGGAATTCCTGATGGATCTTGTGGACGTATTCATCCCAAAACGGCATGGTGTGGTTGATCCCGTTTGATTTGGTCGCCGCCGTCAGCCGCTTCCGCTTTCCCTTCTCCTGGGCCAGCTTGAAGGCGTAGCGCAGCACCCTCTCCACCCCGGTGCGGGTAAACACGCTGTTCTGGATGGCCATATCCAGGTTGGTGCCTTCGTAGATGCGGCCGCCCATGTTGGAGTATTCCCCTTCGTTGTTTTCGCGAATGACGATAAAATCGAGGTCGCTGGCATCGCGGTTGGCCAGCGGTGACTTGATCCCTCGCAGCAGTTTGACCGGACGGATGTTGATGTACTGCTGGAAGGAACGGCGGATCGGCAAAAGCAGTCCCCACAGCGACACGTGGTCAGGGACGCCAGGATAGCCGACTGCCCCTAAGTAGATGGAATCAAAGCCTTTCAACAGCTCCAGGCCGTTGTCCGGCATCATTTTTCCGTGTTTGGCGTAGTACTCGCAGCTCCAGTCAAAGGTCTCGTAGGTCAGCGAAAAACCGCCGTCGAGCTCACAGATCGTATCCAGCACTTTTTTTCCTTCCCGAATGACATCGACACCGATCCCGTCACCGGGAATTAAAGCGATTGAGTAATGTTTCATCTCTTTCTTCTCCTGTCTTTAGAATCGAGCTTCCAGTACTTCGGGATTGGCGATGTGCTGTGGCCGTTCGCCGGCCAATACCCGCAGCACATTGGTCGCCACCGTCGTCGCGCTGATGTAGTTGCACTCTACCGTTGTGCCGCCGACGTGCGGGGTCACGATCACATTCGGCAGGGACAAGAGCGGCAGGTCGGCTGCGGGCGGCTCCGGATCGAAGACGTCCAGACCGGCGCCGGCGATCGCTCCAGTTTTCAGCGCCTCGTATAAATCATCTTGGTTGACCACTCCGCCGCGAGCCGTGTTGACGAGGTACGCCGTCGGCTTCATCAGTGAAAAATGGCGGCGGTTGATGCTGCCGCTGGTCTCTTGGGTGAGCGGGATGTGCAGCGAGACGAAGTCTGACTCCGCAAAGAGATGGTCCAGGTCGGTGGTGACTTTCAGCCCTAACTCTTCTGCCAGCCCGTGCTTGGCCTTGTCGTACGATCGAACCCAGACCGTGACATCCATGTCCAGACCCAGTTTGAGCCGTTTTGCCACTTCCTTGGCGATCGCGCCAAAACCGACGATGCCGACCGTCTTGCCCTTCAATTCATTTGTTTTCAGTACGGTGCGGGAAGCGTAGTTGCCCTGGCTCATCTCCTGGTGAAAGCCGATAAGCGACTTGCCGAGCGCCATGATCAGCGTCACCGCGTGCTCCGCCGTAGAAACCCCGTTGACAGATGGCGCGTGCAGGACCGGGATCTTTTTCTCAGTCGCGTACCCAACGTCAATATTGTCCAAGCCAACACCCGCACCAGAAATGACCTTCAGCGATGGGGCCGCGTCAATGATTTGCCTGGTTATCTTTGCCGGAGCACGCAGGACAATCCCGTCCACATCGCGGGCCAGTGCGCAGAGATGATCCGGGTCGTACACGTCGGTGCGGATTACCTCGGCCCCCTCTTGTAAAATCGCCTCTCCTGCCTCATGGTACATGGACAAGATTTGCAGGATTTTGGGTTTATTCATAATAGACTCCTTTTTACACGCGCAGATTTTCCACGATGGTCGTCAGTCCCTGGCCTCCGCCGATACACAGGGTTACCAGTCCGTACCGGCTGCCGCGCCGCTCCATTTCATGCATCAGCTTGGTCATCAGGATCGCTCCCGTACCGCCGAGCGGGTGGCCAAGCGCGATCGCCCCGCCGTTGACATTCAGCTTCTGCTGATCGATGTTCAGTTCTTTTACGACAGCCAGGGTCTGCGCCGCGAACGCTTCGTTCAACTCGATCAGATCAATATCATCAAGCGTCAGGCCGGCCTGTTTCAATGCTTTGATCGTCGACGGTACCGGCCCGATTCCCATAATTTCGGGAGATACCCCGGATGCCGCCTGGGCGATAATCCGCAGGCGCGGCTTGATGCCCCGTTTTACCGCTTCTTCCTCCGCCATCACGATGAGGGCAGAGGCCCCGTCGTTACGTCCGCTGGCATTCCCTGCCGTAACGGTGCCGCCCTGTTTGAATACCGGCTTGAGCGCAGCCAGCTTTTCCAAGGAGGTAGGGCGCGGATGCTCATCCGTGTCGAACAGAATCGTCTCTTTCCGCTTCTTGAGTTCATACGGGACGATCTCGCCGGCAAATTTGCCGTCCCGGATCGCGGCTGAAGCCTTCTCCTGGCTGCCGAGTGCAAACTCGTCCTGTTCCTCCCGGCTGATGTCGTACTTTTCTGCCAGGTTCTCCGCCGTCAAGCCCATCGTCAAGTGGCCGTAGACTTCAATCGGCTGGGCCCGCGGCTGGCTTTCCGTGTTGGGGTCGACGAGCTCGGCGTTGCCGGCTTCATACCCGTAACGGGCTTTGCGCAGATAGTAGGGCGCGTTGCTCATGCTCTCCGCTCCCCCCGCAAGCACGATGTCGGCATAGCCGCACATGATCTGCTGGGCTGCGTTGTTGATCGCCTGCAGACCGGAGGCGCACTGCCGATGCACCGTGTAGCCAGGAACCTCGATCGGCAGGCCGGCGCGCAGAGCGGCGAGCCTGGCAAGGTTGGGCTGATCGGAGCTCTGCTTCGCATTGCCCCAGATCACTTCGTCCACATCTTTGCCTTCGATCGCGTTTCGCTGCAATACTTCACTCATCACCCGTGCAGACAGATAATCCACCTCGACGTCTTTGAGCGTCCCGCCCATTCGGCCAATCGCCGTTCTGACTCCATCCACAATCACGACATTTCTCAATGGAAATCACCTCACTGTTTTTTCCGCATAGGAAAGGATCACTTTCCTATCGGCATAAAAAGCTTCCTCTAGGGAAGAACCCGCTCCTTTGAGTAGGCTTCGATTGTAGCTTTTTTTATTTGGAGAACTCTCGTTTCAATTCCGAGGCAATGATATTTTTCTGAATCTGTGTCGTACCCTCGTAGATCTTGGTGATCCGCGCATCCCGGTAATAGCGCTCGATCGGATAGTCCCGCATGTACCCGATGCCGCCGTGAATCTGAACGGCAAGATCGGCGACTTTATTGTAAACCTCCGAGCCGTACAATTTGGCAATTGCAGCCTCCTTTACAACGCGCATGCCCTCGTCGGTCATCCACGCTGTCCGGTACGTCATCGCTCTCAGCACTTCGATCTCCATGGAGATCTCCGCCAACATGTGCTGTACGGCCTGCTGCTCAAAGATCGGCTTGCCAAACTGGACCCGCTGCATCGCATAGTCCATGCAGTGCTCCAGCAGTTTTTCGCAAGAACCCAGGTTTCGTGCGGCAAGTCCGGCCCGTCCGTTGGCGAGGATTTTCAGCGCATTCACATAGCCGTTGCCTTCCTCGCCCAGGACGTTCTCGACCGGCACTTCCATGTCGTCGAAGAACAGCTCGGCGGAATGCGAACCGCGCAGACCCATTTTCCGTTCGACGGCACCCACTTTAAAGCCGGGGAAGTCCTTTTCGACGATGAAGGAAGTAATCCCTTTCGCCCCTTTACTCGGGTCGGTGACCGCCATCACCGTAAAGATTTGCCCGCAAACGGCGTTGGTGATGTAGTGCTTGGAGCCGTTGATGATGTACCGGTCTCCCTTTTTGACCGCCGTCGTTTTCAGATTGGCCGCATTTGATCCAGCGCTCGGCTCTGTCAAGGCAAACGCGCCGATCCATTCGCCCGTCGCCATTTTCGGCAGGTACTTTCGCTTCTGTTCCTCCGTCCCCAGCTCCACGATCCCGACGCTGCCGATGCCGGTATGGGCGCCGATCAATGTGGTAAAGCCGTTGTGCGTCTTGCCCAGTTCTTCATAAATCGCGCACTTCCCGACCATATCCAGTCCCAGCCCGCCGTACTCCTCGGGAATGCTGAGTCCGAACAAGCCCATCTCCTTGGACATCTCGACGATGTGTTCCGGGATTTCGTCGTTCTCTTCGATCTCCATGGCCACCTTTTCTACCTCGGTCTGGACGAATTCCCGCACTGCTTTTCGCAAAACTTCAATGTCTTCTGAAAAACGAAAATCCATGTCAACCACTCCTTCGTCAGTGTGTACGATTATTTTCCTTTAAATTGCGGCGTGCGTTTCTCCAAAAAGGCCAGCGTCCCTTCCCATTTGTCTTCCGAACCGATGAGGATGGTTTGGGCCAGCTTTTCCAGGAAGAGGGCCGTCTCCATCTCCGTATCGGCTCCGTGGTTGACTACCGCTTTGGCCAATCTCACCGCCAACGGACCTTTGGACGCGATCTTCGCGGCGTATTCTTTCGCCGTCGTCAGCAGTTCCGCAAGAGATACGACTTTGTTTACCAGGCCGATTCGCTCCGCCTTCTCGGCCGTGATGATATCTCCAGTCAGGATCATCTCCATCGCCCGGCCCTTTCCGACGATTCTGGAGAGCCGCTGCGTACCGCCCGCTCCCGGCATGATCCCCAGATTTACTTCCGGCAGCCCGACCTTGGCGTGCTCCGCTGCAATGCGAATGTCACAGGCCAGCGCCAGCTCCAGGCCGCCACCGAGGGCGTAGCCGTTGATCGCAGCAATGGTCGGTATCTCGTATTCTTCAATCTTGCGGTAGACTGCCGTCATATTCGGCCGAAGCGCTTCGATCATCGTCCTTTTATGCAGCTGGGAGATGTCTGCCCCTGCGGCAAATGATTTTTCCCCTGAACCTGTAAAAACCAACACCCGTACCTCTTGGTTCTCTCTTGTCTCCTCCAAAGCCTGGACAATCTCTTGCAGCGTCTCCGCACTCAAGGCGTTTCTCACTTCGGGCCGGTTGATCGTGATGATCCCGATTCCCTCTGCAACTTCGACAAGTATGTTGTTGTACACCGCATCCGCACTCCTTCCCGTCATCAAGAATACGATGGCATCCGCTTCAAATCTTCCGCTACCTCATAGCGGGCCTCGGTCATTTCCCTGACTTCTTCCAGGCTGGTATCCTCGGCGATCTCACGCAGCGTCATTCTGCCATTTTCGACAGTAAATACGGCCTTCTCCGTGACGATCATCTCTACCTGACGGATGCCGCTCGTCGGATAAGTCAGCTCCCGCACCAGCTTGGGTTTTCCCTCTTTGGTCACATGGGTAATGGCGACGATGATCTTTTTGGCGCCGGGAACCAGGTCCATCGCCCCGCCGACACCGAGGATGTCTTCTCCAGGCACCGCCCAATTGGCGATCTCCCCGGTTTCGCTCACCTGCAGGGCCCCGAGGACAGCGACGTCAACATGTCCGCCGCGGATCATGACAAAAGAGTCGGCACTGGAGAACAGCGAGGCTCCTGGTCCCAGAGTGACCGGGTGTTTGCTGGCGCTGATCAGATCCATATCGATCTCGTCGGGCGGCGGGGTTGGTCCCATGCCGAGCAGGCCGTTTTCCGACTGGAGAAAAACCTCCTGGTCCGGCTCCAGATAGTCGGGAATCAAGGTAGGAATTCCTACGCCGAGATTGACGACCGACCCTTTTTTCAATTCTTTGGCAATTCGCTTGGCGATGCGAATGCGGAATGGGTCACTGTTTTTCAACGTAGACACCCCCTCTCTTTTCGTACCGGTTCATCACCACGACATCGACGTAGATGTGCGGAGTTACGATGCTTTCCGCATCCAGCTCTCCGACTTCGACGATCTCGTCCACTTCGGCGATCACCAGGTCGGCCGCTGTGGCCATCATCGGATTGAAATTGCGGGCGGTTCGCGAGTAGACGAGATTGCCCAGGGTGTCCGCTTTCAGCGCTTTGATCAAGGCGACCCTGGCGCGAATTGCTTCCACCAGGATGTACCGCTCGCCGTTGAATACTCTTTCTTCTTTTCCTTCTGCCAGCTTGGTCCCGACCGCTGTCTTGATGTAAAACCCGGCAATTCCCGCCCCGCCGGCCCGGACCGCCTCAGCGATCGTTCCCTGCGGAATCAGCTCGATTTCCAACTCGCCGTTTTTCCACGCTTTGACCGCATCACGGTTGGTCGTAAAGTAGGAGCCTACCGCCTTTTTCAAATGCCCCGTAAGCAGCAGCTTGCCCAAGCCCTTGCCGGGTTCGCCGAGGTTGTTGCTGATCACTGTGAGATTGCGGGCCTCATCCTGCTCGGCGATCGCATCGATCATCGTAAACGGCGTACCGCAGAGGCCGAAGCCGCCGACCAGGATCGAATCCCCATCCTTGATCAGCGAGACCGCTTCTTCCGGCGTGCGCAATTTCGGGATATCCAGTACATGGTCCATCCGAGTTCCCCCTTTCACAACCCTGATTTGTTTCAATTATTGAAACGTCATTTCACTAATAGAACTATTTTTTAATCCTATCTGCATGAAATAGGATCATGGTGCATAGCCGCAGCGGCGTGAGATTTCCTCCGCGGTTTCTTTCAGCCTGACGATGAAAAGCTGGATCCGCTCTTCGGGAAAGTGATCACCGGGTACCGCGATCGTCAGCGAGGCGACCACGCTTCCGGAATGGTCGCGGATCGGGGTGGATACGCCCAGTGTCCCGGCGACATTTTCCCCAAAGCTGATCGCGTAACCTCTTTCGCGGATTTCCGCCAAAACACGCTGCAATTTGTCGATCTCGGTTATCGTTTCATCGGTAAACCTCTCCAGCTTGATCTGCTGCAGCAGCGCCTCTCTCTCCGGCTCTGGAGTATACGCAAGCAGCAAACGCGGGGCTGACCCTACGTGCAGCGGCGTCCGCAGACCGATTCGCGTAAACAGCCGCATCGGCCGGTCCGTTACTACCCGTTCCACATAGACGGCTTCGCTGCGTTCACGAATGACCAGATGAACGACTTCATTCAGCTCGTCGCGCAGCCGCTCCATGTATGGCAGAGCAATTTTTCTAACCTCCAGCTGTTCTGCGACCAGGTTGCCCAGCTCCAGTAATCTCAAGCCGAGCTGGTACTGTTTGTCGCCGTGGTCCACTTGGTTTCGAACCAGGAAACCCTCCTCCTCAAGCGCCTTCAGCAAACGGTAGGCTGTGGGCTTTGACAAACCGGAACTTCTCGCGACATCTGCCAGGGAAAGCCTGGAGCGTTCTGCCGTAAATAATCCCAATAACTTTAACGCCTTCCCTACGCTTTGATTCATCTTCCTCTCCTTACCCCCGCTTTTTGTCCAGCACCTGAACCGGATGTATCAGTCTTGATGATACTCGTAAAATCCGCTTCCCGATTTACGGCCCAGCCGGCCCGCTTTCACGTACTTGATCAACAGCGGACATGGACGATACTTCTCACCCAATGTTTGGTAGAGGTATTCCATATTCCGCAGCCGGGAGTCCAAACCGACCAGGTCAGCCAGTTCCAACGGCCCCATCGGATGATTCAAGCCGAGCTTCATTGCTTTGTCGATATCGGCGGCAGAGGCGACGCCCTCCATCAGCATGTTCATCGCTTCGTTTCCGATCAGGCAGTTCATGCGGCTGGTAACAAACCCGGGAAACTCGTTTACTTCCACTGTCTCTTTTCCCAAACGGGCGCCCACTTGTTTGGCGATTGCCACAGTCTCATCGCTGGTGTCCAGACCGCGTACGATCTCGATCAGCTTCATCTTGTGGACCGGATTGAAAAAATGCATGGCCAGACATCTGTCGGGGCGGCTCGTTTGCGCTGCGATTTCTGTTGGACTCATCGTCGATGTGTTGGTTGCCAATACAGTGTGCGGCGGGCAGATCTCGTCCAGCGCTTTGAACACGTTGATCTTCAACTCCATCTGTTCAAAAACGGCTTCGATCACGATATCGGCATTCCTTGCCGCCTCCTCCATGCTCGTCGTATAGCTGAGGTTGGCAAGCGCCCGGTCTACCGCGCCGGGATCTACGAACCCTCTCTCCGCACTTTTGCGCATCTCTTTCTCAATATAATCTTTCGCTTTGTCCAAAGCTTCGGCCTGTACATCTTGCACACAGACCTGAAAATCGGCCAGGGCAGCGGTATAGGCGATGCCTCTTCCCATCGTCCCCGAACCGACGACCGTTAGAAATTTCACAACTGTCACTCCTTTCTGCATGTAACCTAATCATATTATGCCTTTCAGATAATTTCAAATTCTATGTGCAAAATAAACAAAAAAATGTCAATTTCACCTGATTGAATAGGTATTTCTGCTCAATGACATCTGTTCATCCATCCCTCCCCGGCAGCAAAAAAACAAGCATCGCTGTATGCAGCAAATGCTCAAAATCCCATTTTTCCGCTCTATGCTCGAAATTGCTTGTGATGGCCCAGAATATCGGACTTGAGGCCGCTGGTCTCGCTTAAACTGAGGTTTGTTGTCTCGGGGGCCCATGCGATCGCAACGATTAACCCAATTACATTCATCCCCGCCGCCATGAGCATGGTCGGCCCAATACCGTAAGCGTCCAACGCCAATGGCAGCCCAAACGTTCCCAGAAACGCACCGATTCGGCTGATCGTCGTCGCAAAGCCAACGGCGGTAGCCCGCACATCTGTCGGAAACAATTCGTTTGGATAGGTCCATTCCAGTATACTGGGTGCACCCGCAAAAAAAGCATACACCCCAAAGAGCAGGATAATGACCCAGTTGTTCGCATGGGGGAACAGCCCTAATCCAAGCAAGGCGATCGTCGTAAAGACGAATCCCCAAATTAACAGTCCCCTGCGTCCAATCCGGTTGATGTACACAACAGCAATCGAGCAGCCAATCAGGAACAGGAAACTGATTAAAGCTGAACCAATATGGGATAAATCACCATTTCCCAGCCCAAACGTTTCCAACAGCGTCGGGGCAAAAGTGTAAACCGCAAATAACGGAATCAGCTGAAAGTTCCAAAACAGGACGATGAATGCTGTCCGCTTGAGGTAACCGGGGCTAAATATCTTGGACAGCCTTGTTTTTGATTCTTCTTTGGGTATATCATCCAGTGTGGCCGATTCCCCGTAGACTCTCTTCATAATGGCTAGTGCCTTGTCTTTTTGCCCTTTGCTTAACAGCCAGCGGGGAGATTCGGGTGTATTCATTCGCAGGAAGAGCACGATCAAACTGGGCAATGCACTGGAACCGAGCATCCAACGCCAGGAATCGGGGCCCATTTTCAACAAGAAATAGCCCACCAGGTACGCGATCGTGGCACCGACATACCACGCGACGATCATCATTCCCAACATTTGTCCGCGCTGTTTTTTCGGGGCAAATTCAGCCAGCAGAGTGGATGCGATCGGATAGTCAGCCCCAATCGCTATTCCCAGTAGCAAACGGAGAATAAAAATTTGTTCCACACTGGTGGCAAATATCTGAAGAGCAGACAAGACCAGAAATGAAATCAAATTATAGCGGTACATGACTTCCCGGCCGACCTTGTCAGTTACAAACCCAAAAATTATCCCGCCGAGAAACACGCCGATCAAGGCTGAGGAACCAATCAGGCCATTCCACAAAGGAGTGACCTGGAAAGCTTGGTTTAACGGCAAAAGCGCCATTCCGATAATACTCAGCATATAGCCGTCAAGGAAGGGACCTCCTGAGGAAAAGAGCGTGATCTTTTTATGAAAGCTGTTCAATGGAGTATCATCGACAAGACTTCTCCTGGTTATTGACATTCTTTCAACCTCCTTTATATAGGTCTGACTATTCAGAATATTACTTACGATTATTTTCCTTTGATAGGCATACCATGGTCTGACCATATGACCTAAAAATCGAGCCCCGGCTACAGGATATTAGACTGCCCAAAACACACTTGCCGCTTGATTTCTACTTTTTTTGGTAGCCGTTTCATATACAGAACGACAGTTCCTTCTTCCTCGGCTGCCTCATAAGTAAGAATCGATACCTTATCAGGTTGAAACATAGACTTGCCTGTTTTCATGTGAAACTCCCAGCCGTGAAGCGGACATCTGATGAGCTCATTGTCGCAGCCATACTGATACTCCTGGGGTTGGGAAGGCATCATGGTGCCTGTAATCGCCCCAAAAACGAGAGATACCCCTTGATGAGGACAGCTGTTCCGAAATGCATACCACTTTCCGTCGACATTCGTAACCGCTATTTCAATTCCATCCACTTCAACCAACAGACGTTGTCCGGGCTGCAGTTGGTCGGCGGGAATTAATTCAATCCGGTTCAGTTTGACCGCTTTATTCTGTTCCAACAAGGACGTTACCCCCTTCGATTGCGGATGTAAAACGATAAGATCAAAGACGGAAGGTTGCCTTTGCATTTTCATAGAAAATCTTGTTCTTTACTTCTTGCGGGAACTGCAGAAAAACACGGTTTTTAATATCTCCATCCCAATGGGGATAGTCGCTGGTAAACAGCAGCATATCCTCGGCGTTTACCATGCGGATCAGCGCGAGTAAATCTCCCGGCCGGAATGGCTCTTCGATCGGCTGCGTTCCAAGACGCACATTTCTTCTGATGTATTCGCTTGGCTGCATCTTCAGCCAGGGCACTTCTTCGCGGAGTGCTTTCCAATTTTTATCCATTCGCCACATAACGGAGGGCAGCCACGCGACGCCGTACTCGATAAAGACAAACTTCAGATGTGGGAACTTTTCAAACACCCCTTCATAAACCAGACTCATAATTTGACGTTGGGCAATCAGCGATAATGAAGCATGCCACTCGATGTAAGTGGAGGCGGGGCCGACTGGCACAGACGGCGAATACGCTCCTACGTCAATTCCATCGGGATGAACGAGAATCGCCAAACCATACGCCTCGGCAAGCTCATAAATGGGCCAAAAATGCTGTTTGCCCATGGGAATCTGAGTATCGCGCAGGTTGACCGCCACAATTTCGGGGCGCTGGCCAATCCTTTCTATCTCCTGGATACTCAGCTTAGGATCCATCGGCGTCACTTCCATTGACATACGAAAGCGTTTGTCTTTTTTTACCCAGGTATCATACAACCACTCATTGCAGGCACTTGTGTAGGCAGCTGCGAGATCGAAGTTATGATAAGCACTCATCGTTCCGTGTCCAATGTTCAGGATACCGCAGGTAGTGTTATAGCGTTCGAACAAGTCTTTGATGAGATAATCCGGATCGGATCCGGGAACACCGCCATTTGGTGTAACCGCATCTACCCGCAGCACATAGCCGGGATTGGAATACCGGCTTTTCGGGATTTCAAAACTGCCATTGCTCTGATTTTTTAAAAGTGATTTCTCAAAACGCCCAATCTGCAATCGCCGCTGCACCGACTCGTCAAGATAAGGGACAAGTTCGTTCAAAGAGCTGAGGTACGGATGCACATCACAATCGATAAAACCTGTTGCCTCCTCCATGTTGTCGTCCAGCTTCTGCAGAGTCTCGCTCATCAGCCATACTCCTCTCTGTTTTACTCTTCCAAATTAATAAGCATATTCTACGGTTCTGGAAAAAGTCTCCATGCCCCGCTTTGCCAGCTCGCCGAAAAACGTTCTGCTCTCGATGCACTGTTCCGGAGGAAAAACACCTTTCCTTTCAACTTGCCCCCTCGCCAGCATCTGAGCAATGATAGATGGCGGCACAGAAGTCTTTAAGGCACCGGCGGGAATGTTCCACTTTTTTTCAGACCCTACGTACAATTCGACTGTTACCTTTGCTTTGCGATGGTTTTTGGTTCCGATGACGTTCACCCGCGTCACACTGAACTGCTTTCGTTCTGTCTGTTCCCTGGGAAGTTTGCTCAGAACGGCAAGCAGTGCTTGTCGCGGCGATACATGCGCACCCGCCATCTCCATCGGCTCCGTGCTGCCAAAACCGAGTTCAACTAAAAATTTTACCTTTTGATGAAATTCTTCCGGAAGCGCAATACGGAAGCTTGTATTCAGGCAGCCTTGGTTTTTAAAAGACTCGAAGAGTGTAACCGGTTCAGGATGAATCGTATACACAGGATAAGCCAGACCGATCGGGTGGTCGAATTGAACCGGTTCCGACATAAGCGGTTCGATCGTCACCATCTCCCCGTTTTTCACGACAATCGGATTGAGCACGTACTCATCCAGGATGGTGTCCAGCAGATAAGGCCAGACAAAAGGCGATGTGTGCCGGGTAAAGTCTTTCATGGCAATGATGATATCTATATCTGTAACAGTATCCAGCTGCTCCACTCCGTAAAGGGCCATCATGTTGGAAATCCCGGGCGCACTGCCCACCCCGAGAACAGCCGTAATTCCCTTGGCTTCAAACTGGGAAAACAAGCTGAGCTGCTCCTTGGTTTCTTCGGGCCAGGCGCCTAAATCGACATAATGCACCCCCGCTTTCAACGCCGCTCTCGTGGCATGAGGACAGTACTGGGCAGGGCCGCAGTTAATGACGACCTGATAACCCTGCAAAAGAGAAGCGGTTTCATTTTCATCCAAAATGTTTACCTTTTGGGCGGTCAACCGTTCATCGCCGATCAACTCTACCCGCATTTTTGCACCTTCCAGCGAAATATCTGCGATCATTACTTCTTCGACTTGAGGATTCTCCAATAGATCGTAAATCGTCCCAAGCGCCTGAATTCCTGCTCCGCCTATAACTGCTGCCTTCATTCTCCCAACCCTTCCCTGTCTGATTTCTTTCTGCTTCTTTTTAATCCAATTCCACTTCGGTTACACCAGCGTATCTTGGTGGCGTTACCTCCAACCCCTGTTCAATCTGTTTCAGTTCTTCTTCAAGCGAATCCAGATGTATGACGACGCTCTTCTCTGCAAGATTCACATCTCCGTTTTTAATCGCATAAAAAATGTCCAGATGCTGCCCGTAAATCCCTTCGTCCATACCATTAAATTTTCCTAATTCCTTTCGTGTAACTGCTAACACCTGCTGGTATAAATCCGATATGGTTTCCATAAATCGGGTCAACACCTGATTATGGCTGGCCTTCACCAAGTAGTAGTGAAATCGGAAGTCCGCCTCGACGCTTTTCTCGAAATGGTTTTCCTGCAAGGCGTTTTTCATTTCCTTCAAGATTTCCACAAGAATGGCCAAATCTTCACTCGTCCGCCTGACTGCAGCCAATTTAGCCGCTTGGATCTCGATGATCTTTCTAGTCTCCACCAGTTCCTGAACGGTTATCTGATCCAACGCAAGCGAATAAGAAAACGTCTCCAGCACCTGTTTGATTTCAGGAGCCCGGATATAGGTTCCTCTAGCCCTTACTTCCACAATGCCAAGCATTTCGAGCGACTTTAGCGCCTCCCTGATGACCGTCCGACTCACCTTTAACTTTTCTGCAAGCTCTCTTTCCGACTTTAGCCGATCCCCAGGGGAGAGCTTTCCTTCAATAATCACCTCCTTGATCTTATCCACTACCTTTTGATAGGACCTTACAGGCTGATCCTTATCCAGCTTGATCCCTTCTGCCTTCACAAGCGTCATCATCTCCTTTTTGGGCTTACCATGGTCAGACCAAAAAGCGTCAAATAAGAAACTCTCTGCGGTAGACCAATTATCTGTTTTTTCTAAATATTATATACTATTCTTCCCCTTGTCAACAATCTATTGTTAACAATCTGAAAAAAATAAAATACCCCGGCCTAATGACGGCCGGAGATCAGAGCGGCATGCCGCAATTACAGCTCTTTATTGAGGGAATCTGCTGTACCTTTCTCACCTTCGATGTGTTTTTTTCTTTTGATTATGAAAAAGTAGTAATACAGGTAACACAGCGCCGTAAAGCCAAACCCGTAGTAAAGCGAGCTGCGCTGGGTCGGGTCGATGGCGAGGAAAGCGAACATGAAGAGGCAGATCGCCATGCACAGGATCGGCACCAGCGGGAAGAACGGGGCGGCATACGGCAAATCCGCGACCTTGCCGCCCTCCCGGACGAACTTCCTGCGGAATCGATACTGCGCCAGCGCGATGACAAACCAGGTGATGGTGCCCGACATCCCGCTGACAGAGATGAGGATGACGAACAGCGTGTCGGCGGCGACAATGCTGGTCAAAAGCGAGAGCAGCGCAAAGGCCAGGGTAATGATCAAAGAATACAGCGGAACGCCGCGAGAACTCAATTTACTCAGAAGCTTGGGAGCCATGCCGGATTCAGCGAGCGACCAAAGGATCCGGGTGCTGGCGTAAAGCCCGGAATTACCCACAGAGAGAATCGCAGTCAAGATGACAAAGTTCATGATGTCGGCGGCGTAAGGAATCCCCACCATGTCAAAGACGGTGACAAACGGACTTTCCAGCAAACCTGCTTCCTTATAAGGAACAATCGCGGATAAAACAATAATGGCAAGCACGTAGAACAGCAGGACGCGAAAGACGATGTTGCGGATCGCTCTGGGAATGTTCTTCTGCGGGTTCTCTGTCTCGCCCGCGGCCACTCCCATGATTTCCGACCCCTGAAAAGCGTAGACCACGGTCATCATCGTGACAAAGACGGCGGAAAACCCATTCGGGAACAAGCCGTCGCCGGCAAAATTGGAAAGGAAGGGAGCCGGCTTTCCTCCGAGGCTGATCATCCCAAAAATCGCCGCTCCTCCAATCAGGATAAACAAGATGACAGCAAAAACTTTAATTCCGGCAAACCAGTACTCTGTTTCTGCAAACCCCCGTGCTGAAAGCGCATTCAAAGAAAACAACAAGACGACGAAGATGCAGCACCAAATCCAGATGGGCGTATCGGGGAACCACCTTTGCATGAGAATTCCCGACGCGGTAAACTCCAAGCCAACCGTAGAGGCCCAGCTCATCCAGTACACCCAGCCAATCATGAATCCGGTTCCCGGTCCGATGAACTTGGCGGCATGGGCTTGAAACGACCCCGACACCGGCATGATGACGGACAGTTCACCGAGACATACCATGACCAGGTACATCAGCAGGCCGCCCACCAGATAAGCGAGGACAGCCCCGCCAGGACCCGCTTCGCCAATCGTGAAGCCCGCCCCCAGAAACAGGCCGGTTCCAATAACTCCGCCCAATGACAGCATAAACAAGTGGCGGCTCTTCATCGACCGCTTCAATTCGGTCCCCAATTCCTGCTCTGTAATCATTCGATCCACCTTCCTTCCCAGCTTGATTCGCCCCCATTTTCAGTTCATTGAGGGCGCCGTTTCCCGTTCACGGCCCTTCTTTTTCCTTCAAGTTACTGCCATTCCCCCTTCCCGATCAGATGGATTGATTTTTTGGGACAGATTCCTCATAATTATGAGTACGATTTGATTGTATAGTGGGAATTGCGCGAAAACATATATCTATATTAAACAAAAATTCGGAATAATCTTTCGGCGATTTTGTTCTGTTTAACCAGTCTGTCATTACGTACATCATGGACCTGGAGGGAGATTCGTCATGAAAATTCTCGATCATATCGCGCAGGAAATAGCCGAAAAAACCACAGCGATCCTGGGATACCCGATCAGCATTACTGACAAGGAAGGGTATATCATCGGTTCAACCGACCGAAGCCGCTTGGGGATTTTTCACAGACCCTCTCTCGAAGTACTTCACAAGAACAGCATGGTCAATTGCGAAATGGAAGAGGAAAACAAAATTCTACCCGGAGTATCTGTTCCGCTCATGTTCAACAACAAGGCAATCGGGGTGCTCGGAATCGTTGGCGAACCAGCCGAAGTGGAAACGTATGTGCAGCTGGTCAAAAGCCAGGTAGAGATGATGTGCCAGGAGGCCTTCCGCAAAGAAATGCTGGATCTGGAATCGAAAATGATTGAGGTGTTCGTCCAGCAGATGATTCTGGAGAGCAGGGATAATCCGGAGAGGATCCTGCAATTCGCCAGAACCCTGGGGTACAACCTCGACCTCTACCGAGCCTGCATCCTGATTGATGTCAATGTTCCGTCGATGGATCTGCTCGACCAGAAGTCAAGCGAGGAGCAATACGATAAATTTTCCCTGTCGTTTTTCCAGCGCGAGGTGCTGGACTACCTCTCGCTGATTTTCCGCGAGTCGAAGGATGACATCATCTCCGCTGTCAGCATGGAACGCTTCATCGTGATCAAGTCGATGAAGACCGAGAGAGAAAGCGGCATATTCGTCTCCGGGCTGGAATCAAAGTGGAACAAGCTGAACAAATTCCTCCAATCCAAGTACCAAATGTCTGCCTGGATTTCCATCGGCAACACAAAAAAAGGCGTTGACGGTATCGCCGAATCGTACCGCAACGCCGCAAAAGCGATGGCTGTTGGCAAAGGAACCGTCAGAGACGCCAATATCATTCACTACAACGACTGGCTCATTACCCTGGAGCTTTTGCCGAAGGAGTTGTCCCCTGACTTGCAGAAAAAACTGATGACGATCATCCAGCCGCTGATCGAGCAAGACAACTATGACGTTTTGTCGTCAACCTTTCTGACGTACTGCAAGTACAGCATGAACCTGAGCGAAACAGCCCGCAACATGTACATCCACCGCAATACGATCATCTACCGATTGGAGAAAATCAGCGAATGCACCGGTCTTGTGACCAGTAATTTTGAGCACTGCCTATTGCTCTACATGGCCATTCGCTATTACGGTAAAAAGTAACCCTCACCCTTTAGCTGATGCCCTCATCGATCTGCCGATTCGGGCGCAGCCGGCGATCGTAGAAGTAGTAACAGATCGCGGAAAACAGGGAAAAACCGCACATGCACAAAAACATCCACTGCGGCGACAAATGCTCGAACAATATGCCGCCGAGCAGCGGCCCGAGCATTTTACCCGTCGTCGCAGCCCCTGAGATAATCCCCTGGAATTGACCTTCACGCCCCGCCGGCGACATCTCGGCCACAATCACCGGAATCGCCGGCCAGACGATCATCTCGGCGACAGTCATGATCAGCATCGCTGCAATAAATCCGGCGTAGCTTCCGGTGAATGCCACGATCAAGAAACTGAGCAGAAAAATCATGCTGCCGATGATGATCTGCCGTTTAAACGTCGGCGCCGCTCTCTGCGTAAACCACTTGACCAGGGGCTGCCCCAGTACGATCATCCCGCCGTTTACCGTCCACAAGATGCTGTAAAAAGCGAGCGGGATGCCGAGTGACTGCAGGTGAACGGGGATGGTCGAGGCCCACTGGGAATAGGGCAGCCAATTGATCAGGAACCCGACGCTTAAGATCCCGAGCGAAACCATCAGCTTGCCGTCAGGGACCGTCATGCGGGGCTTTATCTTGACCGCGGCAGCAGTGCTCCCCTCCTCTCGGGATTCGGGAACCTCCGGCAGATACTCTTGTTCGCGCACGAACGCGATCAGGATGAGAAAGATGACATAGGCGATGGCGTTGCTAAAAAATGCCCACTGAAACGAGATCGCTGCTACGAATCCGACGGCGATAGACCCGAGCGCGACGCCGAGGTTTTGGGCGACGTAAATGACATTGATCGCCTTTCTTCCGCCCTGCGGCCACAAGACGTAGGCCATGGCATTCATCGCCGGATAGATCAGTCCGTTGCAAAATCCAAGGAATCCCAATAGCATAGCGTAGATGGAAAAGTCCTGGAAGAAGCCCATAGCCACCACCGCCGCAAACGAGAGACATATCCCGGCCACGATCGTCTTTTTCCCGTCCCACCGATCAAAGATCATTCCCCCAAGAAAGTTGCCGATCAATGCCGCCGCCTGGTGGCAAACCAGGACAAGGCCCGCGACCGTTACCGTTTGTCCTAAAACCTGGGTAATGTAAATCGTCGTGACCGACCAGACAAAAGTGGTGCCCAGCAGAAACACAACGGCGGACAGGGATAAAATCTTTAGGGGAAACGGGGCTTGCTTCCAATCAGCTATCATTTGTTAATACTTCCTTTATTTAGAATATCATTGCAAAACAGTTCCTGAACTTCCCTTTCTATCAGTAATGTACCTGTTCTATTTTCGCCGATTGTATGTGAAGTTTCAACAAAAATCGATCCGTAAATTCAACAATGTTTGTAATGTTTGCACATTTAACGACACCCCTTTTTTCTATATCTTAATGGTGAGGTGCACTTTTTACTCAACCGGCGGGGTCATACTTGCCACCGAGTGGGACAACCCTTCTGCGGGCAAGCGGAGTACGTCCGGAAAACGACAATATGTACAATTAACGGGTATGAGGAGGCAAAAAAATGAGACGTATCGTGAAGCCGTTTTTTGCGAGTCTGGTTGCACTCTTGCTTTTGGCCGGCTGCGGAACACAGCAGGCGGCTAACACATCCCAGCCGGACAGCAGCAATGCAAGCACCCAGGCGCCTGCGAGTGAAGCGCCTAAGGAAGGCGACAAGCCGGGGGCGGGAGAAGTGCTCGCCAGAGTAAAACAAAGCGGGATCCTTCGGGTCGGCTTTGAGGGAACCTATTCTCCCTTCAATTTTCTGAATGATCAAAATCAATTTGACGGATTCGATGTCGACATTTCCAACGATCTTGCCAAGCGGTTAGGAGTAAAAACGGAGTTTATCGCTACGAAGTGGGACGGGCTGATCGGCGGACTTAACTCGGACAAGTTCGACATCATCATCGCCCAGATGAGCATCACCGAGGAGCGGAAAAAAAGCGTCGATTTTACCGACCCCTACGTCATCACCGGCGGAGTGCTCGCTACCCGGACTGAAACCGAAGGCATCACCAAATTGGAGGACCTGAAGGGCAAGAAGGTCGGCGTTGGTGCCGGGACGACCTTTGACGAAGTGGTAAGCAAAGTGGAAGGCGCGCAAATTCAGCGGTACAAAGCCATGAACGATTACGTCCAAGACCTGGCGAACAAAAGACTGGACGCGATCATGAACGATCAACTGGTTCTGGGCTACAACATCAAGGAGAAAAACCTTCCGATCAAAATTGTCAGCGACATCATCAACGAAGACCAGATCGGCATGGAAATCAAGAAAGGAAATCCCGATTTTGTGGAAGCCGTCAACAAGGCCCTGGCCGACATGAAGCAGGACGGCACATATGAAACGATCTACAGAAAGTGGTTTGGCGTAAGCCCAAAACTCTGATTTTCAGGGGGGAATGATATGGAACTCGTCTTACAATCATTGCCGGTCCTTTTATGGGCTGCCCTTATCACGCTTGCATTGGCTGTCGGCTCCATGATCATCGGTCTGCTTATCGGCGTATTCACAGCGCTCGCCCGAATCTCGAAAAACCGGGTCTTGCAAAAAACCGCTGCGTTTTACATTTCCGTCATCCGGGGCACTCCCCTGCTCGTTCAGATCTACGTCGTCTACTACGGCCTGCCGCAGATCGGCATCGCCCTGGACCCGGTGACTTCCGGGATCATCGCGCTGAGCCTCAATGTCGGCGCCTATTTGTCAGAAAGTTTTCGCGCCGCCATCCAATCTGTCGACAAGGGCCAGATGGAAGCGGCCGCATCACTCGGGATGACCTACGGTCAAGCGATGCGGCGGATCATCATTCCGCAAAGCATTCGCACGGCCATCCCCACAATTGGAAACACTTACATCGGTTTGTTGAAAGATACTTCACTCGTCTCCGTCATCACGGTCACCGAGCTTTTGCAGATGACTTCCTTGCTGATCGCCAAAACGTTCGAGCCGTTGACACTCTATTTGACTGCCGGTGCGATCTACTGGGCGCTAAGCGCGATCTTTACCGCCTTGCAGGCCCGCGTTGAAGTCAGAGTCGCGCGCCATGTGCGGCAGTAAATGAGGGGAGCAGATGGACATGATCACATTACAAGGAATTGCCAAGCGTTTCGGCGACAATCACGTGTTAAAAGGCGTCAATTTGACGGTGAACAAAAGCGAAGTGGTTGTCATTATGGGGCCGAGCGGCTCCGGCAAATCCACACTGCTTCGCTGCACCACTTTCCTCGAAGAGCCGGACGAGGGCATCGTGCGAATCGGCGATTACGAAGTGAAGGCGGGAGAGCCTACCCGCCAGCGCCAAGCGGAGATCAGGCAACTCCGCCAGCATACCGGTTTTGTCTTTCAGCAATTCAACCTCTTTCCGCACAAGACCGCCCTGCAGAACGTGATGGAGGGACCGGTCGTGACCAAAAAGATGCCGCTTGACCAGGCGAAGACGATCGCCACCGAGCTGTTGACAAAGGTCGGGTTGGCCGATAAATGCGAGCACTACCCCTCCCGCCTCTCAGGAGGACAGCAGCAGCGGGTCGCGATCGCCCGCGCTCTGGCAATGGAACCGATGGTCATGCTCTACGATGAGCCGACTTCCGCGCTCGACCCCGAATTGGTCAGAGAGGTCCTCCAGGTCATGAAGAACTTGGCCAAAGAGGGGATGACGATGGTCGTCGTCACTCACGAAATGGGCTTTGCCCGCGATGTGGCCGACCGGGTGATCTTTATGGACGGCGGCGTCATCGTGGAAGAAGGAACAGCCGAGGAGATCTTTAACAACCCGCAGGAAGAGCGGACACGTCGTTTTCTCGCTAATGTCCGCCACTGAACAGCCCCGCGCGAAAACAGAACAGGAGGAATGAACATGCGTGCAGTCGTATTGGGAACGGGAATGATCGGGAACATGGTCGTCGGTGAACTGGCGAAGAGTCCCGTGATCGATGAAGTCGTAGCCGTAGATGGATTTGCCGCCAGCCTGGACCGCTGCCTGTCTCAGGTGAAAAGCACAAAGGTAACAGGCAAGGTAGCGGCGCTGGATGATCAAAACGTCATGCTTGAAGTCTTGCAAGGGGCAGATGTTGCCGTCGCCTGTCTCCCCCACTCCCTCAGTTTGCCGGCCATCGAGGCGGCTATTCAAGCGAAATGCCACCTCGTCGACCTGGTCGGCTCAAGGTACGAAGAAAAAGCCCAATTGAATGAAGCGGCCAAGGAGGCTGACGTACTGATTGTCCCGGGAGCCGGCGTGGCGCCGGGGATTACCAACTTTTTGGCTGCACGGGGCATCGAATTGCTGGATGAGGCAGAGGAAGCCGTGATGATCTGCGGCGGCATCCCCCGTCATCCCCTCCCCCCGCTCTGGTACCAGGTCGTTTTCCGCCTGGAGAGTGTGCTCGGTCTTTACACACGTCCGGCATTGGCTGCTGAAGGCGGCGAGTTGGTCCAGCTCCCCCCTCTGTCGGGTCTGGAAGAACTGCATTTTCCCGAGCCTGTCGGTGAATGCGAGGCAGTGATTACAGACGCACACAGCGTCGCGCACACATTGAAAGACAAGGTGAAGCGCCTGTATGAGAAGACGGTCCGCTACAAAGGACATTGGGCAAAAATGGGCGCATTGGCAGAACTGGGATTTTTGGACGAAGCACCGGTCGAAGTAGACGGAACCCCGGTAAGCCCGCGCAAGCTTGCCATGGTTCTGTTGGAGTCCAGGATGAAAGGCGGATCTGATGAAGATGTCACCGTCGTGCGGGTAACCGTCACAGGTACCAAAGGAGGAAAACCGGCCAAACTGCAATGGGACATGGTCGACCTCTACGACCGCGACCGCTCGCTTACTTCCATGGCCAAGACAACCGGCACGCCGGCCGCCATTCTCGCGGAATGGCTGGCTTCCGGAAAAGTGGCCGCGCGCGGTGTCACTGCAATCGAACAGATTATCATCGGGGATCTGTTCGATCCGTTTGTCCAGGAACTGGACCGGCGCGGTGTCCACATCAGCTTTACAGAAGAATAGTCCGGCCTTCATGATAAAGCCACACCCTTTTATGAATAACGGGTGTGGCTTTGTCTACCTAATCCTCTGATTCTCGTAAACACTTTCGTGTCGTTTCCAAAAACTTTTTTAGTGCGTGGGAAACAGGATCATCATAACGTCTGATAAAAACCGTGGTAACATTTTTGAATTTATCAGGCACTGGAAAAGATCTTATACTGCCCTCTTTTTCCAATTGCTTGGCAATGCGTTTTGAAACAAGGGCAGTCCCTAATCCTGCCTTAGCGCAGCCTAACATTCCTTCGATTGTTCCAAATTCCATTTTCTTGACAGGAAATATCCCTTCCTCAAGCAACCATTGTTCCAACTTGGCCCGATAGGTACATCCTGGCCGAAATACGAGTATCGTTCTGTTTTTCAAATCCTGCAGTTTTTCAATTCGAGGATGTGAAGAAGCCATGATGAAAACTAATTCCTCTTCTATTAATGGTTCTTGCACGATTTTAGGATGATCAATGGAATCCGTTATAAATGCGCCATCAAGATTATATAGTAATACTTCATGAACCAACTCGTCAGTGGATCCGGTTTTTATTGATAATAGGACATCAGGATATAATTGATGATAGACGGACAGAACGGAAGGTAACCGCACTGCGGTAGTAATGTCTGTTGCCCCTATTGACAATGGCCCGGAAGGCACTTCTTGATCTTTTACGGCATCTTTTGCCTCTTTAAACAAATGTAAAATTTTCCCTGTATAAGCCAATAGTATTTCTCCGGCTGATGTTAATACCATCCCCCGATTGGTCCGGTAAAACAACATGGTTTCAAGTTCAGATTCCAATTTGTTAATTCGATTCGTTACATTTGATTGTACATAATTTAGCTGTGCGGCTGCTTTACTAACACTATTGTAATTGGCTACGGTTTGAAAAATTACAAGATCCTTAACATCCATCCGATCCTCCCCTCCTCTTCTTGATATTCATTTAAATAATACCCATTATCTTTTCTGTTCATTTTACATGATAACAATACAAGAATAAAATGGAATTGCAAAAACAATGTAAATGCTAGGAAGTGGCGATATATGATGATTTTATTAGATGTGGTTTTACCGGTTTTTGCTATTATGCTGTGTGGATATCTAGCCGGCACCTTTGGAATTGTGTCAAAATCGGGGTCTAAAAGCTTAAATAATTATGTCTTTTTTGTTGCATTGCCTGCATTGCTCTTCCTTTCTACCGCGACTGCCCCTGTCGAGCAACTAACCAATTGGGGGTTTATCGGGATCAATTTAGGTGGAATCATGATAAGCTTTATCGTAGCGATTTTAATTGGGAAAATCATCTTTAAACAGGACTTTCCGTCATCGTCCATATATGGAATGAATGTCTCGTATGGTACGACTGGTTATATGGGAATACCCTTAGTCATTACGGCCTTTGGAGAAAAGGCTGCTTTGCCCGCAGCACTTGCCACTTTACTTCACAATATTCCTGTTATAACAATCGTCCTTCTGACATTTGAGACCTCCAGAATGATGGCTAACCGGGAAGGTAAGAATATCCCAAAAATAATCCGGGGGATCTTGAAACCTGTCATAACGAACCCGTTAACGATTTCGGTGATCGCGGGGATCGTCGTGGCCGTCTTACACATCAACTTGCCTCACTCTGTTAAAACTTTCTCAAAATTACTGGCAGATGCTTCTGGACCAACAGCTCTTTTTGCTTTAGGGTTAAGTCTGGTTGGCCAAACCCGCCGTATCAAACAATCTGGAGTTCATACATCTGAGATAGCAACGATTGTCGTGTTAAAACTATTATTTCAGCCGGTGATGACTGGCCTATTCATGATATATGTCTTTCAAATTGATACGCTTTGGGGAATTGTATCCGTAGTCATGTCTGCCTTGCCGGTAGGAGCAGGGGTGTATGTATTCGCGCAAAAATACGGAAAGCTTATCAAAGAAACATCTGTTGCTATATTGATATCGATGTTTATATCCGTTCTTACCGTTTCCAGTCTACTTATCTTTTTTAGCCAAAAGATCTCCCTGTAAATGGATCCCTATTTCCCTAATCCCGGTCTAGCAGGGGTTTTCATGCCATACCAAAGCCGGTTGTTCTGGCCATCGAAGTGATGTTTCGCTCGATGTCGTACATGTCGACCATTTCCCATTCCAGACGCTTGTTTTGCCCGTCTTTGACGCCGTTTACGTAGACTCGCACCACCGTGACGTCCTCCTCAGTTCCCCTGTCTGGTGCTATGTGAAATTCAACAAAAAGCATCCTCCCAGAAGCGAGAAATATGGTGATTGTGTATAATACGGTGCCGGACGATGCCGTGAGTAAACAAAAATCCGCCCGATTGTCGGGCGGAGCCGAGATTTTGTCCTATTCCGCTTTGCCGATATACACCTGCTGGCCGTTTTCGAATTTGTACATGAAGATGTTGGCGTATTTGTTATCCCCTTTCTCGTCGAACGAGACCTTCGTAAACATCCCCTGGAAATCAGTCGTATGGTGAACCGCCTCGAGAACCTGTTCACGGCTGGGCTTTTTGCCCCCGTTGGCGTCGATCGCTTCTTTTAAACCGTGGAGGACGACCTGCATCGCATCGTAACCATAAATCGAGAAGCTTTCCGGCTCTTTGCCGAACTTCTCCTTGTATTCGGCAGCCCACTTCTTGCCCTCATCTGACTGTGTAACGTCCCCGGCAACGGAAGAAAATACGACTCCCTCCGCTGCAGCTCCGGCGATCTTGGGAAGCTCGGACGACGCCAGACCGGCACTGCCCATAAAGTGCCCCTTGAAGTTTTTCTCGCGTGCCTGCTTGACGAGTATGCCGCCTTCCGGATACAGACCGCCGAAGAATATCATGTCCGGATTTTTCGATACGACTACGTTGATGACGGAGCTGTAATCCTTTTCTCCCGGGGTGATTCCTTCGTAGCCAAGGATCTGTACGCCGTCTTTTTCGAACTGGGCTTTTACCTCGTCTGCCACTCCTTGCCCGTACGCCGTTTTATCATGGATGATAAAGGCCGATTTTACACCGAGTTGATTCTTCGCATACTGCGCGCCCTTCGGTCCTTCCAGATCGTCACGTGCGCAAATGCGGTGCACGGTTTTCTTGCCTTCCTCGGTCAGCTGCACACCAGTGTTCGCCGGACCGACGACGACCAGATTGCCCTGTTCGTACTTGACCGAGGCCGGGATAGCCACACCTGTGTTGTAATGGCCCACGACTCCGAGTACGTCCGGATTGGACACCAGCTGCTCGGCGTTTGCCACGCCTTGCTTCGGATCCCCCTGATCGTCCTGGGGGAAGAGCTGCAAATCAAAACCTAATTTTTTGAAATCTTCTTTCTGCTTCATCAATGCCAGCTCCGCGCCCAATTTGATCGCTTCTCCAACATTGGACTGCGGACCGGAGAGAGGGGTCTGAGTCGCGATCAAAATTTTCCCGCCGCCAGCCTCCTGAGCGCCTCCTGCGCTGGTCTCCGCACTGCCGCTGCTGCTGCTTGCCGTGCCGGTTTGCTGCGCGGACTGCCCGCCGCCTCCTGCCAATCCTCCCCCGCTGCTGCCGCATCCGGCGGCAATCAAGCACACCGCTACCACGGCAGCAAGCAGACTCGTTCGCTTTCTCCTCTTCAAATCGAACTCCCCCTTTTCCTGCTTTCCTATGTCATGTTCATAGAACGGACATGGCTCGGATGACGCTACACGATTGCATCCTCGATAACCAAATCATTCTCGGCAAACCGCTCGACACGCAGGGGCGACAAATCAAGCGTCTGGTACTTTCCGGTACGAATCAGCTCGGACAAGCCTTTTCCTACCGCCGGCGCTTGCTGCATGCCGTGGCCGCTGAACCCGAATGCCACGTAGTAGCCTTTTTTCCCTGGATGCTTGCCCAAGATGGCATTGTGGTCGGAAGTGTTGAAGTCGTATAATCCGCTCCAGCCCCGCTCGATTTTTGCCTGCTCAAAATTGCTGATCCGATGGGCCAGCACCGGCCAGATTTGTTCAACGAAAAAGGAGCGTTTCCAATTGAAGTCAAAGCCTGGTTCCCTGTCGTCTGAATAGCCGGCGATCAGCTTTTCGCCTTCGTGGCGGAAGTAGACGCCTGTCGGGTCAATCGTCAGCGGCAGGTATTGTTTCAACGGCTCCTCGATATCAAATTGAAACACCTGTCTGGGCAGCGGAACGACCGGCAGGGCATGTCCCATTTTCTCGCTGAGGGCAGGGCCCCAAGCCCCCGCGCAATTCAACACATTCGGAGCGTAGTATTCGCTGCCATCCGACAAGCGAACCCCTTTTACCTCCTCCTGATCGCAGAGAATCGCCTCTACCTCCTGGTAGATATACTCGGCACCCAGCCTTTTGGCATGGCGAATGTAGCCCTGCATGACCGAATACGGGTCGAGATACCCGTCCTCCGCACAGTAAAGTCCGCCGGCAAGGTCGTCGATCGTAAGTTCCGGGATGATATCCAGGAGCTCGTGTTTTTGCAGCAGCTGCGACGGCACACCATGCTTGTGCTGGAGTTCGACATGCCGCTCCAAGCGCGGCAGCATCTCTTCGGTGGCCAGAAACAAGTATCCGCGCTGCTTAAAATCGATCTTGGCCGGTTCCCCGTCCAGAGCCATCGTCTCAGGAAAATCTTTGTACACCTGCAAGCTAAATCTGCTCAACTGTATGTTGATGTCTGTCGTATACAGTTGACGGATTCCCCCGGCACTTCTGGGAGTAGAGGAGTATTCGTAGATTTTGTCCTTTTCGAATACGAGGATCTTTCCGGTGTATCCGTCATGCAGGAGATTGTAGGCTACACTCGAACCGATGACGCCGCCACCGATGATAATGAGGTCTGCTGTGTTGTTCATCTGGATTACCCCTTTTCGCAGGATATAAAGGAATTCATCTTAAATGTAACGTCTTGTAACGTCGGTATACTATGGCAAGTTTCTACAAAAATAGCCAGCGTATCGCGATAGATATTTGTATATTGTGTATAATCAGAATAATATAGCCAAAAAAGATCCGAACCAACTGTCCGGTATGCAGTCGATTCGGATTTTCTCTCTTGGCGGAGGGTTAAGCTTACTTGTTGTCGATTTGCGCCCTTTGCAATTTTCCGCTGTAATCCACGTAAATGGATCTCCACTCGGTGAATACGTCCAGTGCCGCAACTCCGGAATCGCGATGCCCATTCCCGGTGCCCTTGGTTCCGCCAAACGGCAGGTGGATCTCGGCGCCAGTCGTTCCCGCATTGACGTAGACAATCCCCGTATCCAGATCCCGCATCGCCCGGAAAGCGCGGTTGATGTCTTGAGTGAAGATCGAGCTGGAGAGTCCAAACTCGACACTGTTGTTTACCTCGATAGCCTCCTCGATGCTCTTCACTGGGATGATCGAAGCCACCGGGCCAAAGATCTCTTCCTTGGCGATCCTCATGTCCGGTTTTACATCTGTAAACAATGTCGGCAGGTAGAAGTTGCCCTTACCCAATTCTCCATCTGTGGCAATCTCGCCGCCGCACAGCAGCTTCGCGCCCTCTTCTACGCCAATTTTGACGTACTCGTCAATTTTCTCCAGGGAAGCGCGATTGATCACCGGGCCGACATCAACGGACGGATCCAGCCCATTGCCCAGCCGCAAATGTGCGATTCGCGCCAGCAATTTGCTCTCCAGTTCTTCCTTGACCGCTTCATGTACGATGATCCGGCTGCAGGCCGTGCAGCGTTGGCCGCTTGTACCGTAGGCGCTCCAGATAATCCCGTCCACGGCGAGATCGATATCGGCATCGTCCAGGACGGTAACGGCATTTTTGCCGCCCATTTCCAGGGAGGTGCGCTTTAACATGCCTCCGGCGCGGGCGTTGATTTCCCTGCCTACTTCGTTAGAGCCGGTGAAGGAGATCAGATCGATCTGGGGATGGTCTACCATTGCATTTCCGACGACGCTGCCCGATCCGTAGACAAGGTTGATCAACCCTTTGGGCAGGCCTGCTTCCTCGTAAATCTTGGTGAATTCCGACGCGATCATCGGCGTCTCAGAAGCCGGTTTCCAGACGATCGCGTTCCCCGCAACGAGAGCAGGCAGCGATTTCCACGAGATGATGGCGATCGGGAAGTTCCACGGCGTGATCAAACCGGCAATCCCGACCGGGACCCGCACGCTCATGGCAAACTTGTCGCGCAGCTCCGACGGGACCGTATCGCCGAACAGTCTCCGCCCTTCGCCAGCCATGTAGAAGGCCATGTCGATCGCTTCCTGTACTTCTCCTCTGGCTTCTTCGATCACTTTTCCCATTTCACTGGTAAGGATTTGCGCCAGCTGTTCTTTTCGCTCTTTCAAGAGCAGGCCGACCTTGTAAAGCACTTCCGCGCGCTCCGGTGCGGGGACGAGTCGCCACGCCTTTTGCGCCTGCCTCGCCGCTTGTACGGCCCGATCGACATCTTCTGCGGTCGATTGGGTTACTTCTGCCAGGACTTCGCCGGTTGCCGGATTCGTATTCGGCAGAAATTTGCCAGATGCGGATGCGATCCATTCGCCATTAATGTAATTCACGTACTGTTTCATCGTTTCCTCTCCTTTAGCGGTTTCCTTGCTGAATTCGCAATTTTGCCTTAATTCTTTCTACAGCTTCGTTCAGACGGTCGCTCGGTACAGACATCGAGATGCGGAAATACCCCTCGCCGGACGGGCCAAATGCACTACCGGGGGTCACGATAACGCCGGTCTGCTCCAAGACATTTGCAGCAAATTCACTGGAAGTATAACCCCCAGGCACAGGCGCCCAAATAAAGAAACTGCCTTTGGGCGGCTCGACCCGAATTCCAATGGAGGCCAGCCCTTCGAGCATGGTTTTCATCCGCTCGCAGTAAATCTGGTTGTGACGCGCGATACAGCTCTGGTCGCTGGTGAGCGCAAAAGCGGCCGCTTTCTGAATTGGGGTAAACTGGCCTGTATCCGTGTTGCTCTTGTAGACGGAAAGCGCTTTAATCATTTCTCTGTTTCCGACAACATAGCCAATCCGCCATCCCGTCATGTTGTACGTCTTGGAGAGCGAACCGAATTCAACGGCTATCTCCTTCGCTCCTTCCACCTGCAGGATGCTCGGCGCCTGGTAGCCGCCAAACGTAACCATATTGTAGGCGGAGTCGTGGGCGATGGGGATTTGATGGGCCGCTCCGAAAGCGACGGCTCGCTGGAAAAAGCCGAGGTCAACGGTGGCAGTCGTCGGATTGCCCGGATAGTTTAAAAACATCAACTTGGCTTGTTGGATGACACTTTCAGGTATGTCCGAGAAGACGGGCTCAAAGTTGTTCTCCTGCTTGAGCGGCATGTCGTAGTACCTGCCGTTCGCCAGGTAAGTTGCCATCCGATAGACTGGATAGCACGGATCCGGCAGCAGCACGTAATCATCAGGATCGATCATGGTCGGAATCAAGTGGGCGATCCCTTCTTTTGTTCCAATCAAAGCCAGAACTTCGGTTTCCGGATCGAGTTCGACGTCAAACTGACGCCTGTAAAAATCGGCAACGGCCTGCCGAAATTCCAAACACCCGACAAAGCTGGGGTACTTCATGTTTTCCGGACGCCTGACTTCCTCTATGAGTTTTTCTACGATGTGCTCCGGGGTCGGCAGATCGGGATCTCCGATTCCCAAATCAATGACATCGATCCCCGCCTTTTGCATCGCTGCTTTCTTTTTATTTAGTTCCGCAAACATATAGGGCGGGATTTGCCCGATCCGTCTGGATTGGAAATTCACGTCTGATTTCACCCTCTTTCTGAATGAATTCCCGTTTGGCGACAGGCAAAGCCGTAAACGGTTCAAGGATGGCACAAATTAAATGTATATCGTTTCAAAAGCAGAAACCATGTCTCTTTTACACAAAAATCAGGCTGCCGTTTCATGAATAATCAGTATAATTTCAACAAAATGACTAAAACCTGAGGCAACTGCCCCAGGTTTTTGCTGTACGGCCGCGGTTGGATTATCCCCCGATATGGGACATCTCCACCTTTTTTCGCTGTGTCAATTCCGGCGTATGCTTGAGCCGCTCCTCTGAATACCGGTCGCTCCTGCGGCTCCAGATGCCGCCAATCAATTGCCGCAGGTCTTCATCCGTATAACCGCTCCTCAGCGGTTCGCGCAGGTCTTCTCCGTCAGCGGCAAACAGGCAGGTGTAGAGCTTCCCTTCCGCCGATAGTCTCGCCCTTGTACAGGTGGAACAAAATGCTTGCGTGACAGACGAGATGAAGCCGATTTCCTGCTCTGTGCCCTGATAGCGGTAACGGGAGGCGACTTCTCCGTAGTAATTGGGCTCTGCCGGCTCAAGGGGCATTTCCGCATGAATCAGCGCAGCAATCTCCCTGCTGGGGACGACCAGGTCAAGCCGCCAGCCGTTGCTGTTTCCGACATCCATGTATTCAATAAAACGCAAGATATGCCCCTTTTCCCGAAAGTATCTGGCCATGGGCAGGATGTCTTGTTCATTCATCCCGCGCTGCACGACCATGTTGATCTTGACCTGCAATCCCGCGTCCGCCGCCGCCTCGATCCCCGAGAGGATCGTCTCCACCCGGAAGCCTCTGCCGTTGATTTGCCCAAACCGGTCGTCATCCAGACTGTCCAGGCTGACGGTTACCCGTTTTAACCCGGCCGCTTTCAACGCTTTGGCATGCTTGGCGAGCAGCGAACCGTTGGTCGTCATGGCGATATCGCGGACACCCTCCACCTCGCTGATCATCTGAATCAGTGTCGGAAGATCCTTTCGCATCAAAGGCTCGCCGCCGGTGATCCGGATTTTTTCCGTCCCCATGGAGGCGAAGATCTTCGTCAGGCGAGTGATTTCCTCGAAGCTCAGGAGCTTGTCATGAGGGAGAAAAGCGTAGTCAGGGCCGAATATCTCCGCCGGCATGCAGTAGGTGCAGCGAAAATTGCATTTATCGGTAACGGAAATTCGCAAGTCACGGAGAGGACGCTTATATGAATCCAAGAAACGTTCTGACATACGGGATCACTCTCCTGTTCATCTTCTCTCTACCTGCGATTGCTCTCATAGACCATATTACCTGAATCACGGCAGCTGTATCCACCCAAAGATTCTACCTGCTCTCTAAACCGCGGGGAACGGATCAGCTCAAGCAAGGTCTGACCCTGCTCGCTCTGGTAAAACTTCCGGCTCATCAAGAGGTCATAGCGCTCTTCTGCGACCGGGATAAAATCGAGATCCATCGCCGCGGCGGCCGAATAGATGCCAAGCCCGGCGTCAGCCGTACCGCCTGCGACTGCCGCAGCCACGCTCAAATGGGAGACGGCTTCGCGCGTATACCCGTATATCTGCTCGCGGCTGATCCCTTCCTGTTTCAACAGATAGTCAAACAACAGCCTGGTTCCCGCTCCGCGTTGTCTGTTCATGTAGGTCAATCGCTTGTTGGCGATGTCGGCGGCCGACTGCAGCTGGTGGGGATTGCCCTTCTTGACGATCCACCCCTGCTGACGGTAAACAAGCTGCAGAAGAACGACGTCCTGCGCCGGCAAGTACTTTTCGATAAAAGGCACGTTATAGGTTCCGCTCACCTCGTCAAACAGGTGCACGCCCGCGATGTGGGCTTCTCCCTTCTGGATCGCCAAAATCCCCCCCATACTCCCTATATGTGAGGAGATGAGGAACTGTTCTGGATGAATCTCCCGCAGCAGAGAGTGCAGGATGTCGACCGACAGATCGTGGCTGCCGGAAGCGACGATCGTCTGGCGGATGTGCTCGATCGGCCGGTACAATTCGATCTCTGCCTCTTCCCCTTGCTCGTAACCCAGGTGACCGGCCGGGATGCGGAGCAGCCCATCCGCCCGCACCATCGACATGGTCACCCCCGCCGCTCGCGTCAGGGGGTTGGCGATATACTGGCCGTCGATACAGCCGATGTTCATCCGCACAAAGTCTTCCGCCCCCATGACCGAGACGACCCGCCGTCCCATTTTCGCGGTGATTTTGGGCCGCTGCAATTCGATCTGGCCCAAGTACTGGTGAACGAGCGGGCGGACGAACCACTCCAGCGCCAGATAGGCCGAGACCGGGTAGCCGGGCAAGCCGATGACCGGCTTGTCCTCTACCAGTCCGATGACGACGGGTTTGCCCGGCCTGGTTGCCACGCCGTGTGTCAGCACCTCTCCCAGTTCATCGATGACGTGAACGGTATAATCCTCGGTGCCGGCTGACGATCCCGCATTCAGGAGAACGATGTCCGCTTCCCGAACAGCCTGCTGCAGTGCTGCCTTGATCAGGTTGTAGTCGTCTTTGACGATGCCGCGGTAGAGCGCCTCTGCTCCCCACTCCTGCAGAAAAGCAGAAAACACCGTTCCGTTAAACTCGATAATCTCCCCTTCCGCCACTTCTTCCGCCGGCGGAATCAACTCGGTGCCGGTGGGAATTATCGCCACCTTGGGCTTGCGCAAGACCGGAACCTGCAGAATTCCTCCCGCCAAGAGCGCTCCCAGATCGACGGGGCGGAGTTTGTGCCAGGCAGGTACGATCATGTCCCCGACCACTACGTCTTCGCCGATCGGCCGGATGTGCTGCCAGGGGGCGACGGCCTCCATGATCTCGACCGTCTGTTCATCGATTTGGTGAATGTGCTCGATCATGATCACCGCATCAAACCCGTTCGGTATGGGATCCCCGGTGTCAACGGTGACGTAATCCTCTCCCAGTTTCAAGCGAACCGGACGCTGTTCGTCCGCTCCGTACGTTTTCTCCGCCTTGACCGCGATTCCATCCATCGCCGAAGCGTTGTAATTCGGCATGGACACTTTGGCCAAGACTGCCTCTGCGGTGACTCGGCCGAGTGCGGCCCCTGTCGGGATCAACTCTGTTTCCGCCGTAAATGGCACCCTTTGCAGAAGGTTGTGCTGGGCTTCCCGCAGCGGTGTATCTTCCAAGTAGATTTTACGCATTTCCATCCTCCCCATGGGCGTCTCCCTTTCGACGAACTTTCCTTTTTAACGGAAAAGCTGCACCTTGACGATTTCGCCTTCCAGTATCCCTTCTTTGTTGGCGGAAATTTCTACCATCCCGTCGCTGGCCACCAGCGTAGAGATCAAACCCGACTTGCCGAATACAGGCTCCGCCCATAAGCCGTCCGCCCGCTGTTCGATCTTGACCCGAATGTAATCCGAACGCCCCACAGCGGAAGCGACATTGCGGGCAATCCGCGCTTCCAGCCGCAGATCGGCCTTTGCAGTACGAGTACCGCTCAACTTTTCCAGGATCGGGATGCCAAACAAATGAAACACGATCAGAGCCGATGCCGGATGCCCGGGCAGCCCCATCACCGGCTTTGTTCCCGCTTTGGCGATGATCGTCGGTTTTCCCGGCTTGATCGATACGCCGTGAACCAGCACTCCTGGTTTCCCCAAAGCTTCCAGCACCTGTACGGTAAAGTCGCGCGTCCCTACTGAACTGCCTCCCGACAAAAGCAAGAAATCTGCCTCCTGATACAGCTGGCTGGCTTTTTTGTAGAAGGAGTCGTAGTCATCCTTCACCACCCCGCCGTAAATCACGTCCGCGCCAAACTGTCTGGCTGCTGCAGCAATCGTAATGCTGTTAATATCTCTCACTTCGCCCGGAGCCAGCTGCTGCACGTCAGCCGGGACGATCTCATCGCCCGTAGACAATACGGCGACAACCGGTTTTCGATACACGGTGATTTCGGTTTTCCCGACCGAAGCCAGGACACCGAGATCCTGTGGACGGAGCCTGTGTCCGGCGGCGATCACCAGTTCTCCCCGGTCGACGTCGTCTCCGGCGCGGATGACATTCTCGCCTGGGGCAATCTGGCGGAACACGTTCAACAGCTCGCCCACTTCCTCGACATGCTCGATCATCACGACGCTGTCGGCCCCCGGGGGCATCATCCCGCCCGTCGGAATGTACTGGGCACATCCCTCGTCCAGGAAGTGCTCCGCGGCCTTCCCCATTTCGATCGTGCCGGTAATCTCCAGAAACGCCGGAAGCGATTCCGAGGCCCCAAATGTATCCGCCGCCCGCACCGCGTAGCCGTCAACGGTAGAGCGGGAAAAAGGCGGCACTTGATCAGCAGAGATGACGTCTTCGGCCAGCACCAGACCGACCGCGTCCGCTGCCGGAATACGGCATGTCTGGCCAACCGGGCCAAAATGCTCTTCGATAATGGACAATGTCTCCTGTACTGTTTTTACATTGAAGAACTTCATAATGATCCTCCAGCATGGCGACTTTGAATATTCGTGCTGCACGCCCAATTGTCAGGGTAATGGGAATATTGTATTTTCTCTTGGGTGAAATCTTACTATAATAGAAAGAAAAAAGGAGAACGAATAGATGATGAAGGTGAAAGTGTTTGCCAACTTTCGCGAAATATGCCAATCAAAAGAAGTAACCGTTCCCTATCAAGCAGAAAACAACCGCGTTATCGATATACTGGAAACGCTGATCCAAATGTTTCCCCCGCTTGAAGATGAGGTCTTTACACCGGACCGCACCCTAAAGCCATTCGTTCACGTTTTTATTAACGGCCGAAACATCATCCACGAGGACGGGCTTCAGACCAGGGTAGGGGCTGACGATCAATTCGCTCTGTTTCCCCCCGTTGCAGGAGGCTGACGTGCACCACAAAAACCTGGAGATCCGCGGCATCCCGCTCTCGCAGCTGACCAGCTACTTGCGTGAATTGGGCGGGGAGCAGCACACCGATCGGTTTCCCGTGTTGATCAGCGGGGATAAGTGGCAGGCCGAGCTGTTGGGCCAGGAAGAGGTAGCCATCACCTCCCGCTTTCGGGTGAACGCTGTATTCCTTGTGTTCAAATCACCCAGTGAAGTGGTGCTCGATCAAGTTGTCGCCCGGTTTCGCAAAAAAACCATGCGCGTCGGCGGATGATTTAAAATGGAAGAAAAAGGTGGAGGTTCGCTCCACCTTTTTCTCGTCCGATCAGACGATTTCCAGCTCCTTCAGTTTGCTCTCCGGCACGACTCCGTCGACCCAGCCGCGTACTTGGTAGTATTCATTGAGCATAGTGTCCAACTGGCTGACGTGTCCGGCGCTGTTGCCGGTGCCGGCTTCTTCCGTAAAGCGCTTGGGCAGGAAGTCGTCCTCGCGTTTATTGAAGCCGGCAAGGTTGTTGTAATGACGCTCCAGATTGTAGATTCTTTCGCCAATTTTCAGAACGTCATCAGCGGTAATCTGCACGCCGGTCATCGCCGAATACTGTTCCGCGTAGTTTTCCGCATTCTCGGAGAACGAGGAGAATTTGCAGATGTCCAACGAATCGGAGAAGGCGAACAGGTCTTGGAAGACCTTCAACAGCTCGCCTTTGCCTTCCGGCTTCAAGCGGTCAGTCGGCTCCGGTATCCCGGCGATTTCGCTGGCGACCGTGTATCCGCGCAGATGGCAGGCTCCCCGGTTGCTCGTCGCGTATCCCAATCCGATGCCCTGTATGCCGCGGGGGTCGTATGCCGGGATGGCCTGCCCCTTGACCACCATGGCCAGATCGGCATTGCCGAACCTCTTGGCTGCTCTCGCCGTGCCTTCCGCCAGAATATCGCCAATGCCCTGCCGGAATACCAGCATCTCGGTGAGCTCGATCATGCGGTCGGCATCTCCCCAGGCGAACGGCTCTTCGACGAGACCTTGTTCGACTGCTTCCATCATACAGGACAGCGTGTTGCCAAGTTCGATCGTATCGATCCCGTATTCATTGCACAAGTTGATCAGATAGGAGATCGCCGCAGCATCGCTCAGGCCGCAGTTGGCGCCGAGCGCCCAGCCCGATTCGTATTCAAAGCTCTCTACCCGAGTCTTGTACTTGCCTTCCTTCACTTCTACTTCTTTCTTACAGGCGACCGGGCAGGCGTGACAGGTGTTGTCTGCGACCAGCAGCGTGGCATTGACGGTCTCGCCGCTGTGCCCCTCTGCCCCTTCCCAATGAGTATACTTGGAGTTCATCGTCGGCAGAGCGCCCACTTCGTTGATAATGCTCGTCAAGACGTTCGTACCGTAGACGGAGAGGCCGCCTTTTTTCGGAGCGGTGAGACCGCCCTCCATGATCGCCTTCAACGCCTTCTGATTTGCCGATTTGTACTCGTCATCCCGTGCCGGCTGCGGCATATTCCCTTTTTGCGGGCCTTTGATCACAATCGCCTTCAGGTTTTTATATCCGGCCACCGCACCTGTCCCGCCGCGGCCGGCTGCGCGATCGTTTTCATTCATAAAACCGGCAAAGCGCACCTGGTTTTCTCCCGCTTGTCCGATGCACATGACACTCAGGTCTTCCTTGCCGTGACGCTCTTGCATGGCTTTCACCGTCGCCCGGGTGCCTTGTCCCCAGAGGTCGGCGGCGTCGTGCAGCGTTCCCTCCCCATTTTCGATGTAGAGGTAAACGGGTTTGTCGCTCTTTCCGGAGATCAGGATATTGTCGATCCCGGCCCATTTTAACCGGGCGGCCGTCCATCCCCCCATGTGCGAGTCAGTCACGGTCCCGGTCAGTGGCGATTTGGTCACGACACACAGCCGGCCGCTCATCGTCGACCGCGATCCGGTCACCGGGCCAGTCATGATGCATAAGAGATTTTCCGCTGACAGCGCTTCCACATCCGGCCCGTTGTCAAACACGTACTTGACTCCCAGCCCCCGGCCGCCGATGTACTTCTTGGCCAACTCCTCGTCGATCTCACGATAGCTGACCGTTCCAGTTGATAGATCAATTAAAATTTCCCTGTTTTTAAAGCCGCCCAACTTCATCTGTCCGCCTCCTCCTCCTTCAATACTTGATAAAAAAACGCCGTTGCAGCCATCGCAAGGAAATGGCTGAACCCGCATCGGAAAGGGAAGTCATCATGGATGCTTCTTTCCGAAAGGCTTCATTGCCGTAATTACAGATACCTATTCGACTTTTATGAAGCAACTCCTGCTATTATTCTATGCCAAAACGGAAAATTGTCGATATTTCGATTATTTGCCGGATACGCACTTTTGAAAAAATGTATTGCCTTTATTCCTGTGATCAAGTATTTTGTACATATACTAACTCAACCTAACAAAACCCAATCAAAACCAATGAAATACGATGAAGGGACTGGGAAGCTTGAAAGAGGAGTACATGACTCCGGAGGAAGCGGCCGCCATCTTGAAACTGTCCAAATTCACCGTGTATGAAATGATCAAACGAGGAGATCTTCCCGCCGTCAAGCTCGGCCGGAGCCTGCGTATTTTGCGAAGCGAACTGGACAACTTCGCTAGCGGGAAGAAACCCCAGGTCGGCGCAAAGGATTTTTCGCATGATGTCCCCGCCCCTTTTTTGCCGCAGGAGATGCCGCACGAGATCTACTTTACCGGCAGTCACGACCTTGCCGTCGACCTGTTGACCCAGCATCTCAGCACTCGGGGCATTACGCTATTTTCGGCGTTTTCCGGCAGTTTGAAGGGGTTGATCGACCTGTTCCACGGACGGACGGAGATGGCCGGCTGCCATCTGCTGGACGTGGAGGAGAAAGAGTACAACCTCCCCTTCATCACCCGTCTGCTGCCCGGCGAACAGTTGACGGTGATCCATTTCGTCTACCGCTGGCAAGGCTTTATCCTCCCCAAGGGGAACCCCCGGATGATTACCAGCTGGTCGGACTTCCTCTCTGGAGAACACCGCATCGTCAACCGACAAAAAGGCTCGGGCACGCGCGTTCTGCTTGATCAGAAAATTCGCGAAATGGGCGCCGATGCCGGCATGCTGCCCGGCTATGACCACGAATGTGTCAATCATTACGCCACGGCGGCGGCCGTGCTGAACGGCGCAGCCGATGTCGCACTCGGCATCGAAAGCGTGGCCCGCAATCTGGGACTGGACTTCTTTCCGATTCATCAAGAACGGTACGACCTGGTGCTGCCTACCGGGCTGATGCAGCAGGAACGGTTTCAGATCATGTGCAGCGTGCTGCGGGACGTTCCGTTCCGCCAATCCATCGTGGCGCTTGGCGGCTACGATATCTCACAGATGGGCGAAATCATTGCCACATATACATAATCTTAAAAGGAGGATACAAGATGAAACACGCAAGCAGGACAAGCTTCTTTCTGATTTTGGCGGCCATTTTGCTGTTGGCCGGCTGCAGTACGGCTGCACCGGCACCGGCTTCTGCTCCCGCTTCGGAGGCTTCGGAAGCGCCGGCCGCTTCCGACGCCAAGCCGAGTACGGATAGCCAAACCAAGGAGATCGTTCTCGCGACCACGACCAGCACACAGGATTCGGGTTTGCTGGACGACATGCTCCCTGCCTTTGAGACAAAGACCGGCATTAAGGTAAAAGTCGTCGCGGTCGGCACCGGCCAAGCGATCAAGCTTGGCGAAGACGGCAACGCCGATGTCGTGTTGGTGCATTCCCGGCCGGCGGAAGACGAGTTTGTCGAAAAAGGATTTGGCGTCGATGCCTACGACGTCATGTACAACCAGTTTTACATCGTCGGACCAGAGAGCGATCCTGCCGGAGTGAAGAACGCCAAAACAGCTGAAGAGGCGCTGCAGAAAATCGCCGAGAAACAGGCGACCTTCGTCTCCCGCGGTGACGACTCCGGTACAGACAAAAAGGAAAAAAGCATCTGGAAAAGCGCCGGCATCACCCCTACCGGCAGCTGGTACCTCTCCTCCGGACAAGGCATGGGAGACACGCTGCAGATGGCCGATGAAAAGGATGCTTATACGCTGACCGATGAAGCTACCTTCCTCTCCCGGAAGCTCGGCTTGGTCGTGCTGATGCAGGGAGACAAGGCGCTGTTGAATCCTTACGGCATCATCAAGGTAAAATCCACCGGCAAACCCGAGCTGGCAGATGAGCTGATCTCGTTTTTCGTCGGTGAAGAAGGCCAGAAAATGATTGGCGAATTTGGCAAAGACAAGTACGGAAAAGGCTTATTTGTACCTGACGCGAAAAAGCGTTAAGGGGTGAAGCATGGGTTTGCCAACCGAGGTTCTGGAAATTATCTGGCTGTCCCTGCAAGTGACGACCTCTGCTGTGTTCTTCGGGGCGCTGATCGGTATACCCGCCGGCGCCCTTCTCGGCTTGTACGCTTTTCCCGGCAGAAGACTGGCCGTCACGATCGTCTACACCCTGATGGGGCTGCCTCCGGTGTTGATCGGGGTCATCGTCTATCTGCTCCTCTCCAAACACGGTCCCCTCGGCTCGCTGCAATTGCTGTTTACACCGGAAGCAATGGTGATCGCCCAGTTCGTCCTAGTAACGCCGATCCTTGCGGGGTTGACCATGTCCGCAGTCCAGGCCAAAGAACGCACCTATTCCGAGACGGCGAAGAGCCTGGGGGCCACTCCGGTCCAATTGGTCTGGACAATCGTCAAGGAGTCGCGAAAAGGCATCTGGGCGGGAATCGCAGCTGCTTACGGACGGGCGATATCCGAAGTCGGGGCCGTCATGCTGGTCGGCGGAAACATCGAACACCACACCCGCGTGATGACCACGGCCATCATCCTGGAGACGCGGATGGGCCACTATGAAACAGGCCTCTATCTAGGGCTTGTCCTTTTATTGATCAGCTTTGTCTTCAACAGCTTTCTCATGATGGGAGTCCTTGAACAAATCAACGCCAAACGGAGAAAAATGTGAGATGGAGCAACTATACCTGAAACATCTGAACGTTGTCATGGAAAAAAAATCCATCCTGATCGTCGAGCAAATCAGCCTTTCCTGTGGTAAAATTTATGGCATCGTAGGTCCGAGCGGGTCAGGCAAAAGCACGCTGCTCAGGGTGGTCAACCTGCTGCAAAAGCCGCATGCGGGCACGATGAACTACTGGGGCGAAGAAGTGGACCTCGCGTCTCTCCCCCATGCCAAGGCCTTGGCGATCCAACGCCAGATGGCCTTTGTCGCCCAACAGCCGGTCATGTTCCACACCTCGGTGTTCGACAATGTGGCGATGGGGCTTCGTTACCGCAAGCTGGATCGCAAGACGATCAGGCAGCGGGTGAGCGAAGCATTGGAGCTCGTCGATCTAGGCGACCGCATCCACCAGCAGGCCGCCACCTTGTCCGGAGGCGAAGCGCAGCGGGCCGCCCTGGCCAGAGCGATCGTGCTGAAGCCGCGGCTGCTTTTGCTGGATGAGCCGACGGCAAGCCTGGATCCGGCCAACGTCTCCATTTTCGAGCAGGTCATCAAGGGGATCCATCGGCAAACGGGCATGACGATCATGATCGTGACCCACAATCTGCCCCAGGCCAAGCGGCTTGCCGATCACTGCTTGTTCGTTCACAAGGGACGAATTGTCGAGTCGGCCGATACCTCAGACTTTTTTGCCCAACCAAAAAGCCAGGAACTGGAAGATTTCATCTCCGGGCGGATGATCTATTGATCGTATCCAAGCCCCGAGGACGGAGGGATCGCTTCACATGGATACAGAAATACACCAGCGGTATTCGCGGCAAATCCTGTTCGCTCCGATTGGCAAAGACGGCCAGTTGAAGCTGCTGCAAAGCAGGGTGGTCATCGTCGGGATGGGAGCGCTCGGGACTGTTCTTGCCAACCACATGGTCCGCGCCGGTGTCGGTTTCGTCAGGATCATCGACCGCGACTTTGTCGAAGAAAGCAACTTGCAGCGCCAGATGCTCTACGACGAGGAGGATGCCCGCGCCCACCTGCCAAAGGCCGTTGCCGCCGCCGCCAAACTGCAGAAGATCAACTCGACGGTCACGGTGGACCCCATCGTCGCCGATCTGAATGCGACCAATGCCGAAGCGTACCTGACCGGATTTGACCTGATCCTGGACGGCTCTGACAACTTTCAGGTCCGCTATCTGGTCAATGACGTGGCGGTCAAGCACAAGATTCCCTGGATCCACGGCGCGGCTGTCAGTTCCAAGGGGATGTTTGCGGTCATCCGACCGGGTGAGACGCCTTGTTACCGCTGTCTCTTCCCCCACCCTCCCGAAGGCCGCGGGGAGACGTGTGACACGACAGGCGTGATCGGTCCGATCGTGCATGTCATCGCCTCGTACCAAGCCGTCGAAGCGCTTAAGCTGCTGCTCGGCGCCACCCAGCAGCAAAACCCCAATCTGGAGCAGTTTGAGCTTTGGCAAAACGACCATCTGCAGATCAACATCGCCAAAGGAAAGAATGCCAATTGCCCGGCCTGCGGCCAAGGGGTTTTTGAGTATCTCGACCTGACTGCAGAAGCGCAGCAGGAATTCACGTCTCTCTGCGGGAGGGATACGGTGCAGATCACCCCGGTTCAGCCAAAGCAAGTGGATCTGGAGGAATTGTCCCGGCGGTTTGAGCAGCTCGGGGGTGTGGAAAAAAATCCCTTTTTGCTTCGGTTTCATATCGATGCTTATACGCTTGTGTTCTTTAAGGACGGGCGGGTGCTGGTTCAGGGTTCGCAGGACATCTCCACGGCCAGGTCGCTGTATGCGAAATATGTGGGGTATTAGAGGCAATAAGAAAAGACGCGGGGAAATGTGCTACATTGCACTCCGCGTCTTTTTTGATGTGGTGAACATTGTCCAGGGAAGCAGAGAAAAATGGGCTCGCTCCGTTCGTGGCACGCCAGCGGGGAAGTTGGACTGGCCGTCTGCACTCCAAAAAACGGCACGTCGACCAAAAATGACTGGGAGTATTTCAACGTAGCATTTGGTCGACAAGCGTGTGCCGTTTTTTTCCGTTCCGACTGGGTGGGCGTTGCCAAGGCCTTCGTTCGCTCCTTTTTTCTCTGCTTCTCGTAACTTTGCTGCATGAAACAGGAAACAGCGATGATGTACGCCCCCTGCATGTTTTGATATTACGGCAATTCCCTTACCAGATTTGCGGCATATTGGATCAGTTCCTCCACGTTGAGCGTGTCCGTACCGCCGCCTTGGGCGATGTTGGGGTTTCCGCCGCCTTTGCCGCCGATCTGGGCTAATGTCGACTTGAGAAGTTGGTTGGCGTCGGCTTGGACTTCTTGGCCTCGGGCGAAGACCATCTGGATGTTGGCGCCGGATGTGAACAGCAGACAGACAGCGGATGACTCCCGTTCGATGATCTGTTTGGCAAGCCGTTGAAGTTCAGGCATCGGCCTGTTTTCCCACGAAGAGGACACTAGCTTGATCGTGCGGAGCGCTTCGGCACGCGAAAGAAGCTCTTGGGCCTCAAATTGCATCAGCTGTTCACGGGCTGCCTTTAACGATTCCCCCAGCTCAGTTTTCTCCGAGAGCAGGCGTGTTATTTGCGAGGTTAATTCCTGCTGGCTTGTTTTCAATTCACTGCTTGCCTGTTGCAGGATGCTCCGTTGCTCGCTCACCGCTTTTCTCGTTCGCTGCCCGCAGACGAAGCGAACGCGCACTTGGCCCTTGTAGCGCTCCCAGTCCAGCACCAGAATGGGGCCAACCTCTCCCGTCCGGGCGGGATGGATGCCGCCGCAGGGGCTGTAATCAAAATCGGCGATCGTCACGATTCTGATATTCTCATCTACGGTCGGTTGTTTGCGGAGCGGCAGGCTGGCCAGCTCAGCCGGTTCGACAAAACGGGCACTAATTTGCCTGTTTTCAAAAACGATCCGGTCGGCCAGCCTCTCCACCTGTTCTACCTCCTCCCAGGTAAGGTCGGGAACGGCCAAATCGATGGTGACATGCTCCCGTCCCAGGTGAAAGCCAACCGTCTCTGCCTGCAACAGTTCGGCGAAGGCGGCTGACAGAATATGCTGTCCCGCATGCTGCTGCATAAAATCAAAGCGTCGTTCCCAATCGATCCGGGCATGGACCGGCATATCAGGATGCAGCTCCCGTTTTTCTCCCAGGTAATGCCTGATCTCGCCGTTCACGAGCTCGACGCCGACTACCTCCACTCCCGCGATCTGCCCGAGGTCAGAGGGCTGACCTCCGCCCGTCGGGTAGAACAGCGTGCGGTCCAGCAGGACGTAATCCCCGTGTTCATCGCTTCCTGTCTTGATGATCCGAGCTTGAAAATCCCGGCTATAGGCGTCTTGGTAATACAATTTTTCCGTCATCTCGATCTCCTGTCTCGTCCAGCGATATGTTCAGCGATCAGCCGGCCGTGAAATCTTCCATTCTCGATGAAGATCGCGTTGGCCTGTTTGTTGTCTGCGGCGACCACTCCCGCGATGTAAACGCCAGGAACATTCGTTTCCATCGTTTCCTCATCGTACAGCGGAGCGCCTGTCCCCGGGTCTTCCCCGACACCGAGCGAACGCAGAAGCGTCCGGTCAGGCCGATAGCCGATCAGGGTGAAGACAAAGTCATTCTCCAGAGCCAACGTGTCTTCTGGTGTCTCCACCGCAATAAAATGATCGTGGATTTCCGTTACGCGGGACGAGTAATAGACGGTGATCCGTCCCTTTTGCTCCATACTTTCGAAAAGGGGCCGGGTCCACGCCTTGACGCGATCAGACAACCGCTCACCCCGGCAGATCACGGTCACATCGGCACCCGCGCGTTCCAGGTCAAGTGCGGCATCTACCGCGGAGTTGTTCCCGCCGACGATCGCCACCTTCATGCCGGCATACGGATGCGCTTCTTTATAGAAGGAGAAAACCTTTGGCAGGTCTTCGCCGGGGATCCCCAAACGGTTCGGGTGGTCAAAATACCCGGTCGCGATAATGACATTGGCAGAGCCGTATGCCCGCTTCGCTCCAAACCGGTCCTTTGTCAGCACGCGAAACATCTGGTCTCCCCGTTCGATCGATGTCACTGTTTCGTACTGATGGATGCGCAGCTGATAACGTTCCGCGACCATGCGGTAGTAGTTTAGCGCCTCCAGTCTGGTCGGCTTCTCATGGGGAGTGGTAAACGGAAAACCTCCGATTTCGAGCAGTTCCGGTGTACTGTGAAAAATCATATAGGTTGGGTAATTGAATACCGAGTTGACCAAAGCACCCTTTTCAATGACGAGCGGCTCAATGCCGACTTTCCTAAGTTCTACAGCGGCGGAGAGGCCGCACGGGCCAGCGCCGATGATAATGGCTTGTTCCATAAGTGCGTTTCATACTCCCTTTCAACGATCGCCAGGATGTGCTACCCTATTATGATACCTGATCCACCCCGTGATTTGTAGTTCTCTCAACACAAAAGCAGAGAACCGGTCTTGATGGCCCTCTGCCTTTTGAAAGATTTGCGAATAGCGTATGACTGTTCTTCAATTTCTGTTCCGGTAAAACTCCCTCGCCTTTTCCAGATAGATTTTGTCTTCGTCCGCCAACTCGTCTTCCGCATAGATCGCCGCCACGGGACAAGCCGTTTGACACGCACCGCAGTCAATGCATACATCCGGATCGATGAAGTACTGATCCTCGCCTTCATGGATGCAATCAACCGGGCATACTTCGACACAATCCGCCGCTTTTTCCGTCACACAGGGGGACGTGATCACAAAAGGCACAGGAATTCCTCCTTTTTTGATTTGGCATCCTATTGCGAATTTTCGGTACTATCATAACTCATTGTCTGGCCAAATGCAATGTTATTCGCCTTTTATAGGGCGGCATCTGATGCGACGTTTAAAAAGAGGGGAATGACAAAATAGGTCACATTTAGCTGCACAAACAGCTGCCCGCATCAACAGGCAGCTGACCGTCTTTTCAGATGCGGTTGTACATTCGCATCACTTCGAGCAATTTTTCGTGATCGATCGCATGTACCTTTTCTCCGTACGGTTTTACCAAGGACATGGTTTCCGCCGCCAGCATGGCGTTGACCACGGATTCGTCAACTGCCTGGCAGGCCGCTTCGTAGATCGGATCAAACACCTCATCATTGAGGTATTCCATCGCGAGCTTTTTGCTCGACTCTTGCGGTATATCCATTGGATTGGCGACGGAGAACGCAAGGAAAATGTCACCCGAACTGTTGCCGCCCGGCGTGCCGCCCCTTCCGATTCCAATCGCCGCCCGTTTGGCAACCCGCCGCAGTTGGTGAGGCAGCAGCGGAAGATCGGTTCCGATGACGACGATGATGGAGCCGCGTTCATTCGTGTACAGCGTGTTTTCCGTGAGATGTTTCCCGACTGGAACACCGAGGACCGTCAGCCATTCGCGCAAGCCGTGGTTAGCCTGGATCAATGCGCCGACGTGGTAGGTCTCCCCGTCGATGTTCACCACGCGTGAAGAGGTACCGGTCCCCCCTTTAAACTCATAGCAGATCATTCCGGTTCCGCCGCCGACGTTTCCTTCTGCCACGGGACCGGACTTGGCGGCCTCGATCGCAGACAAGACGTGTTCCTCCCGGATATGCCGGCCGTTGATGTCATTGAGCGAACCGTCATACGTCTCGGCTACGACCGGCATGGCCCAGAAATGGCCATCGGAAAACTGTTCCCGGTACTGCTGAATCATCCAACCGGTTACCGCGTGATGGGCGATCCCGACCGAGTGGGTATTGGTAATGCAGATCGGGCTGACAAAGTAACCGGCATCGTTGATCCAGTGAACCCCGGTCATTTCGCCGTTGCCGTTGAGTGCGTAAAACCCCGCCCAGATCGGCTGCATCTTCGCTTGTCTGCCCCGCGGCAAAATCGCCGTCACTCCGGTGCGGATCGGCCCGGAACCGATTTTTACCGGGCCTTCCCCCTGGACCAAGGTCGTGTATCCCACTTCTACCCCGGGAACATCAGTAATCGCGTTGTACCTGCCCGTCTCTCCCGGAAAGGGCAGGCCGAGTTCGCGCGCCCGTTTTTTCCCCATAACGACTCCCCCTCTTCTTCCTGAAAACCTAGGAGATCAGCTTCAAACCGACAGCCGAAGCAAGCACCATACAGATGAACAGAACCCGCCGCCAGTCTTTCGACTCTCCGTAAAAGAACATGCCCAACAGAGCGCCTCCCGAAGCGCCAATCCCTGTCCAGACAGCGTAAGCCGTTCCCATCGACAAGGATTTCATCGCGATCGCCAGGAAGACAAAGCTGGCGGTAAATCCGCCGATCATCAAAGCCAGCGCCTGCCATGACTTGTCGTGATGCAGCTTGTTGATCATCCCGACGGAAAACATTTCGAACAATCCCGCCAAGATCAGCGAAACCCATGCCATTACGACTCAGCTCCTTTTGTCCCCGGATCTTTCTCTTTCGTCACCAGCTTGAGGCCGATCACTCCAGCCAAGAGCAAGAGGATCAACAGGACCTTCATGATTTTAAAGGGCTCTCCAAAAAAGACTAACTCGGCAAACACCGTTCCCGCTGTACCCAGTCCGACGAACACAGCGTAAACCGTACCGACCGGAAGCTTACTGCTGGCTGCGATCATCAAGTAGAAGCTGACAAGAATGGACACAGCCGTTCCCAGCCATGCCCATGGCGTCGCAGCGTGCTTCAAGCCGATGACCCAGAACACCTCAAATAATGCGGCAATCAATACTTTTAGCCATTCCCGATTCACGTTTCCCTCTCTCCTTCATCCAACGCTTACGTATTTATCTCGTAATTCCGCGCCAGTATATGTCCCATGAAGCCTCAAACCTTCTGTCAAAGCGCTCCGGGCCGCCGTACAGCAATTCGACCAGGACGCCGTCCAACATGCACATAAACGCGATAGCGGCCCGCTGCGGACCGGCATAGGAAATTTCGCCGCGCTCTGCAGCCTGTTTGAAGACTGGTTCGAGCAGCAGCTCCATGTGATCCAAGTACTGATACACCAGCTCCATGACCGCCGCCTCCAGAGGAACAGGCGGAAAGTACATCATCCTCATCCAAAATTTGATCCGGTCACTGCGCTCATAGCGTTCCTTGTACTGCCAGATCAAGTCATGCAAGAAACCTGGCAGGGATTTTCCGTCGCAATCTCGGAAATACTTTGTCACAAAGCTTAACTCGCTGCCGGCGACATCGCGGATCACATGCAAAAAAAGGTCGTCTTTCCCCTTAAAGTGTGCGTATATGGATGGCTTTTTAATCCCGACTTCATCGGCGATATGTGCCAGAGAGGCGCCTTCATATCCATGCTCGGCAAAGTGTGTCAGCGCAACTTCCTTGATGCGGTTAGCGGTCATAGAATCCCCCTACCTAACGGTCGTTAGGGACATTATTTCACATTTCCTTGTTCATGTCAAACGAAGGTATCCCTCATGCAATCCCTCGTTATCTCTGGAAGTTCAGGAAATGAGGAAATAAGAAACGCACCAGACTCTGCTGCTGTCTGCTGCGTTATCACTGTTTTTGTCTACTAAGACATTCTGCCAGTTACAATCGTTGTGGAAGACATCACTCGCCTTTTGCTGAAAAGAGGATTTTTGACTAACGATTTGTCTTACTGTCTCTATTTCTGAATGAAACGAATCGAATGCGGTTTCAGCCACAAAAGGAAGCAAATGTTTTTCCAGCACATCACTTTGGCAGGCTTTCTTTCTGCTTCCGCCAGTGGCGCCACGATCCTTCAGGAATGGGCGGATATCCTCGGGAATCGCCATATACGTAGACCCAGCCCGAACGATCCGCTTCCCCATCTTGAATCCATACTCTTTCGTACTCACGGTTATGGGCTTCCCCCGTGTACCCTTCCAACTCATCGAGGTCCCTCAGTCCCTCTTCACGGATACAATGCCATTCTCCTTCTACCCAGTCCGCTTGTTCATCCAGAACGAGCGCGGGATAAGCGCCAATGTCGTAGAGCCGGCCCCGGACTCGCCCCGGCTGCGATTGCACCAGGTACGGTTTTACAACGTGATGATTGCTTTCTCCAGGCAAGAGAGTCCCGTAAACAAAAACCCATATCATCGCCTCACCCTTTTGTCCATGATCACTCATTATATTCCAAATGACGGTAACAGGAACAGACCGGCTAAAGCGAGAGCCAGTTGTCCCTGACTCCCCTTTCACTGCCGGTCTGCCCTCGTTTCTTTTGTTTACCGTGCCGCCACTTTCTCTGGCGACGTTTTCTTCGCTGTTTTTCCCTGCTCTTTTTTCTGGCTTCGCTCAAAGGCAATCAGGATGGCCTCCTGACGTTTTACCCCTGTTTTTTCCAGATCTTCAATGGTTTGGACGATCTCTTTGTAATCTTTAGGGATGACTTTGACGAACTTCGTTACCGTCTGCCCCCAATTGGCCAGCAGCTTTTCGGCCAACGGACTGCCAGTGTACGCGAAGTGCTTCTCGATCAGCTGCTTGACTTCTTTGATCTCGCGCTTGTCTTCCAACCCCTCCAGCAGCACCATTTCCGGATTGTACAGAGCCGAAAACTGGTCTTTGTCCTCTGCGAGTACGTAAGCGGTGCCGCCAGACATGCCCGCTGCGAAGTTTTTGCCGACGCGTCCGAGGATCACGACGCGTCCTCCCGTCATGTACTCGCAGCCGTGGTCGCCGACTCCCTCGACGACTGCCGTAACACCGCTGTTGCGGACGCAGAAGCGCTCGCCGGCCATCCCGTTGATGTACGCTTCGCCGGCTGTTGCCCCGTAAAAAGCGACGTTGCCGATGATGATGTTCTCCTCCGGAGCGAAGGCGCTGCGCCCGGATGGATAAAGGATCATTTTTCCGCCGGACAGACCTTTTCCAACGTAGTCATTCGCATCTCCTTCCAGCCGGAGCGTGACGCCTCTTGGTACAAACGCGCCAAAGCTTTGTCCGGCAGACCCCTGGAAGCGCAGCTGAATCGTATCTTCCGGCATGCCGTGCTCGCCGAAGCGCTTGGTTACTTCACTGCCCAAAATCGTCCCGGTTACCCGGTCGGCGTTTCGGATCGGCAGTGTCGCTTCCACCTTTCCGTGACCTTCAATAGCCGATCGGCAGATATTGATCAGCTTTTGGCGATCCAGCGTTTTTTCCAATTTGTGGTCTTGGGAACGCTGGTGGAATCTTCCCGTTTCCTCCGGTACAGCCGGTTGATGCAGAAGCGGAGTCAAATCTACGTATTTGGCTTTCCAGTGTCCGCTTGCCTTGTCGCTCATCTTCAGCACATCGCTTTGGCCGATCATTTCCTCCATCGTGTGAAATCCGAGCTGTGCCATGATTTCGCGCACTTCACGGGCAACGAAACGCATGAAGTTGACCGTGTGCTGCGGATCTCCCTTGAACTTCTTGCGCAGGTCCGGATTTTGCGTGGCCACTCCGACCGGGCAGGTATCCAGGTGGCAAACCCGGGCCATCACACAGCCGACGGACACCAGCGGCGCCGTGGCAAAGCCGAATTCTTCGGCACCGAGCAGAGCGGCAACCACTACGTCGCGGCCGGTCATCATTTTGCCGTCCGCTTCCAGTACGACCCGATCGCGCAGCTGGTTGAGCATGAGCGTCTGGTGGGTTTCAGCCAGACCCAGTTCCCACGGCATGCCGGCATGCTTGATGCTGGACTTCGGCGAAGCGCCGGTACCGCCGTCGTGTCCACTGATGACGATCACGTCGGCCAGGCCTTTGGCTACGCCGGCGGCGATCGTCCCTACGCCTGTTTTGGCGACCAGCTTGACGCTGATGCGGGCGCGCGGATTGGCATTTTTCAGATCGAAGATCAGCTGTGCCAGGTCTTCAATCGAGTAGATGTCATGGTGCGGCGGCGGCGAGATCAGCCCTACGCCTGGCGTAGAACCGCGCACTTCGGCAATCCAGGGATACACCTTGTTTCCGGGGAGCTGGCCTCCTTCTCCGGGTTTGGCCCCCTGCGCCATTTTGATCTGGATTTCAGTCGCATTGACCAGGTAGTGGCTGGAAACGCCAAATCGTCCCGAGGCCACCTGCTTGATGGCGCTTCGTCTGAGATCGCCGTTTTCATCCGTGATGTAGCGCTGCGGATCTTCTCCGCCTTCGCCGCTGTTGCTCTTGCCGCCCAGCCGGTTCATGGCGATCGCGAGCGTTTCGTGCGCTTCCTTGCTGAGGGAACCGTACGACATCGCACCCGTTTTAAAGCGGCGGACGATGGAATCGACCGACTCGACCTCGGTGATCGGCACCGGTTTGCGGTTGGGCTGGAAATCGAGCAGATGGCGCAAAAAGACGAGCTGCTGTTCGTTTACCATCTCGGAATACAGCTTATACTGCTCGTAATCCCCTTCCCGGCAGGCTTTTTGCAGCGCGTGAACCGTCTTCGGGTTAAACAGGTGAAACTCCCCGTCCCGCCTGAATTGAAACTCGCTGCCGTGCTCCAGGGCCTCTTCCCGATGTTCCGGCAAAAACGCTTTGGCGTGCCGCATCGCGGTCTCTTCCGCGATTACGTCGAGGGTGATGCCGCCGATCGGGGCCGGCGTCCGGGTGAAATAACGGTCAATCACCTCGGGCGCGATCCCGACCGATTCAAAAATTTGCGCCCCGCGATAACTCTGGATGGTGGAGATCCCCATCTTGGACATCACTTTGACGACGCCTTCCACGGAAGTTCGCAGGTAAGCGCGTACGGCTTCTTCCATACGCAGTTCGCCGTAGGATTTTTCCCGGACAAGCTCACGGACGGTGTCGATCGCCAGATAAGGATTGACCACATCAGCTCCATAGCCGATCAGCATGGCAAATTGATGTACGTCGCGCGGCTCGCCGGACTCCACGATAATGCTGGCCTTGGTCCGCGTTCCCGTGCGGACCAGGTGGTGATGCAGTCCGCTTGCTGCCAGCAGGGCCGGGATCGCCGCCCGCTCCTGGTCCATCATGCGATCAGACAGGATCAACAGCGTGTAACCCGAGGCTATCGCTTCATCTGCCGCTGCGAACAGCCGGTCAAGCGACTGCTCAAGCGCTCCCGTCTTGCCGTCTGCGGGAAATACCATCGGCAGGGTGATTGCCTGGTACCGCTCGTATGGACTTTGTCTCAACCGGGCCAATTCTTCATTGGAGATCAGCGGCATCGCCAACCGGAGCCGGCTGCAATTGGCGGCGCCGGGTTCGAGCAGGTTTCCTTCCGCCCCGAGAAAGCTGATCGTCGATGTGACGCACGCTTCGCGAATCGCGTCAATCGGCGGATTGGTCACTTGTGCAAACGACTGCTTGAAGTAGTTGTACAAGAGCTTGGGGCGATCAGACAGTACGGCCAGCGGCATATCGATGCCCATGGAACCGATCGGGTCCTTTTGCTCCCATACCATCGGCGCGATGATCTTGTTTACTTCTTCCTGGGTATAGCCAAACGCCTTTTGCCGGGCGAGCAGTCCCGCGCCCTGCAGGTCTTTTTCCGGCGCTGCCTGCGGCAGATGGTCCAGGCTGAGCAGATTCTCGCTTACCCAGTCCTGGTACGGCTGTGCCGCAGCGATCTGCTGCTTGATTTCCTCGTCCGAGACGATTCGCCCTTCGTCCAGGTCGACGAGCAGCATCCGACCCGGACTGAGACGGCCTTTCTGGAGGATTTTATCTTCCGGAATATCCAAGACCCCTACCTCGGACGAGAAGACAATGGTATCATCAGAGGTCAGGTAGTATCTGGCGGGACGCAGCCCATTGCGGTCGAGGATAGCTCCGATCTGCCTGCCGTCCGTAAAGGCGATGGCAGTCGGTCCGTCCCAAGGCTCCATTAAAGCGCTGTGGTATTCGTAAAACGCCTTTTTGGCTTCGTCCATCTGTTCGTCCCTGTCCCACGGTTCCGGGATCATCATCATCGCTACATGCGGCAAGGAGCGGCCGGCCAGTGTAAAGAACTCGACGCAATTGTCCAAAATGGCTGAATCGCTGCCCTGCAGATCGATGACCGGCAGTACTTTTTCAAGCTCTGCCCCGAACACTTTGGATTGGAACATCTTCTCCCGGGCCATCATCCAGTTGATGTTGCCCTGCAGGGTGTTGATCTCCCCGTTGTGAATCAGATAGCGATTGGGATGAGCCCGCTCCCAGGTAGGAAACGTATTGGTGCTGTATCGGGAATGGACCATAGAGAAAGTAGACGCAAAAGCCGGGTCCTGCAAGTCCAGATAGTAGGCATCCAACTGCTCAGGGGTCAGCAGTCCCTTGTAAACGATGGTGCGGCTGGAGAAAGATACCGCATAAAAATCTTCCCCGGCGGCACGTTCCATTTGTTTGCGGATCATGTACAGCTTCCGTTCAAAATCGTCAGCGTCCTGCAGATCGTCACTGGCCCCGATGAAGAGCTGGCGAATGAACGGCTGGCTGGCCAAGGCCGTTTTGCCTAGTTTGGATGGATCGGTTGGCACCGTCCGCCAGCCGAGCAAAGTCTGCCCTTCTGCCTGAACCCACTTCTCCAATTGCTGTTCATAAGCGGCCCGGCGCTGTTCATCCCTCGGCAGGAAGAGCATGCCGACGCCGTATTTACCCGCAGCCGGAAGCTTGATTTTCAACTCTTTGCACGCTTTTTGCAGCAGTTTATGGGGGATCAGCGTCATGATGCCGGCTCCGTCCCCCGTCTCGGGATCGCTTCCCTGGCCGCCGCGATGCTCCAGGCGGCGAAGAATCTCCAACCCGCTGGCGACGATTTTATGAGACGCTTTTGCTTTCAGGTTGGCAATAAAGCCAATTCCACAGGCATCGTGTTCGTAGGCCGGATCGTAAAGTCCCTGTTTTTGCGGCAGTCCTTTCATGGTCATGGCAATCCACTCCTTCTCCATGTGTTTTCCTGATGCGACGAACCTGCCTCGGTCAGCTGTCCGCTGAATATTCCGTCTATATCTATGGCAGGGAATAAGGCTTGGCAATGTGTTTGTTCGTGCTTCGAAAAGTATGGTTTTATTGTAGATGAGCCGATTCATGCAAACAATATATAAATGAGATAAAATTAATCTCATTATGAGATGTGTGGAGGATTTTACCATAGAATTGGTTATGATTTCCTGCCGTCTGATGCAAAAAATAAGCTGACACTGTTGGGATCAGTGTCAGCTTGCAGGAGACGAAGACGCCAGCATGGATTAATGACCGATGACAAGGGAAGATGTCCGGTCACGCAACGTTTTCACTACGCTCATGGCCACGATGTAGCCTGTCTTGGGGTTTCTCGCAGACGGAGTGTTCTGGATTTGCAGCTGAATTCTCCCAAACCTCCCGCTTGCTACGATCTCATGCGTATTTTGGGTGATCGCTGGATCCACCCATACCTTGACCTTTGTCTTATCGAAGCCAATACCGGCAAGGCTTAACGCAGCCGATACATTGACGCTCTCCGGAAACTGCCGCGCCGAATCCCTGGCAACTCCATCAAACGCCAGATAAGGCTCCGTCAATCCCGCGAGGTCCACCTGCTGTTCAATAAACGTACCGTACCAGGCCTGCGGAGGCTTGCGGGTAATCAGCGTGACCTCGTCCATTTCCCCTACACTACCCGCAGCTATGCGGTCCAATCCGCCTATTGCCGCCGAGGGAATGAAGACTTTGCTGCCGCTTTCCGCTGCCCTGGCTTTGATTTGATGCAACAGCTGGTCATCAGCAAACGCCCCCACACTTACCACAATGAGATCGGCTCCCTGCGTCAGCGCAAGCGGTCCGTATTTTCTGACAGCCTCATGGCCGGCACTCTCAACGACTACATCCGGACGCTGTGCAAAGAATTCTTCCACCTTATCTGTCAGCACGGATGTATCGTCCTTCGTCGCGTTGTCATATTTGGATACATCCCGAACCAAAACGGAGACCAGCTTTGCCGCCCCTGCCTTTCCTTGTTTGATCGCTTCCGCCACATCTTCGCCAATCGTACCAAATCCTATGATTCCAACCTTTAACATAAACCCCTCCACCGTCAGCTGTCATTTGATTCCATACTCGTATCATACCAAAATAAAGTTGCATTTGGTATACCATAAACCAAGTTTGTGTGGTATATTTATCCTATACCGAACGGGAGGGATACTTAATGCCATCTGTTACTTTTCAAACCTCGGGTAAAATCATTGAAATTGATAAAGACACGAATTTGTTAAGAACGTCCATCCGATATGAAGGCTCTGTCCCCTATAAATGCGGCGGAGGTCTGTGCGGGACCTGCAAAGTACGCATTGTGTCAGGTCATGAGAATCTCAGCAAGGTGATGAAGAAGGAAGTAGACAGACTTGGAGAGGAAAAAATCAAGGAAGGCTACCGGCTCGCCTGCCAAACCTTCATTACCGGGGACGTAACCGTGGCATGGGGCGAGGAAGATCTCGAACGCCTGAAAAAAATCGCGGAAAGGCGCATCAATGCAGCGAAATAGTCAGAAGATACGAAAATCGAGAGGCTGTCTCACCAGGCGGATTTACTGATGTAACTGCCCGGGAGAGCCTCTCTTTTCTATTGCCTGCATTTTGATTTTTCCGGGTTAGGCATCATAAATTAGTAAATAAAGATTCTTCGGCGAACAAAAGATAGTTAACCGTTGAGACTGACGAAGCTTTACCCGTTAAAAAAAGGCTGTGCCGCAAGCCTTACCTGACTTGCGTACAGCCCGATCCAAAAAACGCCGCTCACTGCACCTTGATGATTTTATTTTCTTCATCTTGGTCCAATTCGTAGATTTCCTTCTCAATGTCCTCGATCGACTCGAATTTCGGAAACACCTTCAGCGGGATGCTGTTATCCGGAAATACTTCTGCCACGCCTTGAATGGTAATTCTTGTATCCGGGTTTTTAATTTTGCATACCGAGAAGGTCGATTTCTTCTTCCCGAAGAAGTGGTACTCATAATCAACGATCTTCTCCAAGTCGGGATTGTCGGTAACGGTGCGGTAACGTTCGGTTGTCGTCATTAAAACGTATACGCTCATCGATAAACCCCTCCACCCATGAATTTTACACAAACATCTATACTTCTTTTATTCTTTGTCTAAGGCCTCCAAATAAGCCCTTTTGGCATTTTCCACGTGGATTTTCGTGAAATATTCCGCCAACTCCGCTTCTCCGTCGCGAACTGCTCGTGCCAGGTCGCGATTCTCCTCCATCGCTTTGCGCATCCGGCCCGGCAGCTCGTAACCCAGATGCACAAACGCGCGAATATAATCGGACAATCCATCCAGCATCTGTGTCAGGCGGGGGCTCTGTGTCGCCTGGCAGATGACATCGTTAATTTTAAAATGAAAATGCCAGTGCTCCTGTTCAAAATTAGGCTGGGCCAGCGCGTGATCGATTTCTTCAATGATTTGTGTAAGCTCTTCGCGCTGAGCGGCTGTGGCCTTCTGCGCGGCCAGCTTCATCGCCAGACTTTGCAGGGCGGACAAAATCGTGAAAATCTCGATCACTTCCTCCGGCGACAGTTTGGATACGACTACCCCTTTTCGCGGAAGCGTTTTTACAAATCCCTGTGATTCCAGGCGGAACAAGGCTTCCCGGATCGGCGTCCGGCTTACGTTCAATTGATCTGCAAGCTCACGCTCAATGATTCGCTCTCCCGATTTATAGACACCTTGCATAATCGACTGCTTGATATATTGATATACTTTATCGCGAATGGGACTCAGTTCTTCGTCTTTCCAAATAATTGGTGTCTTCGGCATATGGTATACCTCCGATTGTTGTTTTTCCTTAGTGTAATCGATAATCTTACAACAATCAATGTACTGGAGGTCGTACCGAAGGAGAACAGTCGGCCGAGTACAGGAGCTCCATCATCCGTTGCTAATCGGGTGATGCTTATCTTTCTCCTGGACAGCAGGCTGACGAGCGCAATTCAACAGAGAACCGGCAGTACCTTTTTTCACTTCTTGATATCTGCTTGTGTCATTACTTCGTAAGCATCGCCCAGGTATTCCTGCAACGCTTTGAGCGCGGCGGTTCCTACCACGGTGTCTTGTTCGCCATTGCCGCCGCTGACACCGACACCGCCAACGACCTCGCCGTTCACGACGATCGGGAAACCGCCTACGAATATGGCAAATTTGCCTGGCATCATCACATGAATCCCGAATGCTTCGCCTGTCGTTGTCGCCGGACCGCCCGGTTGATTGAACAAATGGGTCGAGCGTTTATGCCCGCTTGCCGTAAATGCTTTGGCTATCGCGATCTCCGGGCCTGTAATGCGCGCGCCGTTCATACGCTCCAGCGCAATGATGCAGCCGCCATCGTCAACGATGCAGATCGTCTCCAACACGCCAACGTTCTCAGCGGCTTTCTTTGCCGCTTCGATCATTGCTTTTGCTTCTTCCAATTCCAATCTTAGAACCGATTTCATCGAAGGCCCTCCGTATCTGAATATGGATTAGGCATTGTTTTTTTTGTTCCGTAGTAAACGGTTTTTTCCTGCAGGTAAAAATCTAGCGCTGCCCGCCCGGATTCCCGGTAAGTCGCCGTGCTGGACATCTTTACGCCGCCAAACGGGGCGTTCAGCGCATTGCCCGTTGTCGGCCGATTTACCTTTACGACTCCGGATTGTATGTGGTCAATAAAATATTGCACCCGGTTGGCATCAGCCGTACAGATCGCGGCGGATAATCCGAAATCAACATCATTGGCAATCTCCACCGCCTCCTGGCAGCTGCCTGCGCGAATGACGGAAATCACAGGGCCGAAAATTTCCTCCCGGGCAATGCGCATCCCTGGCCTTACATCGGTAAAAATAGCCGGACTTACATAGTACCCGTTCGCGTAATCACCTTCGCGGAGCTGCTCCCCGCCAAAAACCAGCTTTGCGCCTTCCGCTATGCCGAGCTCGATGTACGACAGTACGTTCGTCAATTGGCTTTCATTTGCCAGCGGACCAATCTCAACGCCCTCGCTCAACCCGCTGCCGACCTTCAGCGCCTTTGTCTTCACGACTAACGCATCGACGAACCGATCGTGCACTTCATCCATGACGATTACCCTGCTGGTTCCCGTGCAGGCTTGTCCGGTCAGTTCGAAGCCGCCTTTAATCGCCAGCTCGGCCGCTTGCTCGAGGTCGGCATCCTCCAACACAATCAGCGGGTTTTTGCCGCCCAGTTCAAGCTGAACGCGGGTGGAGAGGCGCACGGATTGGCTGATTTGCTCTCCGGCCGCTGTCGAGCCGGTAAAGGTGACCGCCTTGACTGCCGGGTGGGTGACCAGCGGTTTCCCGATTTTCGCGGCCGAGCCGGTTACAAAGTTGATGACGCCTGCCGGCAAACCCGCATGGTGCAGCGCTTCTACCAAACGGTAAGCGATGAGCGGAGTGTCCGATGCCGGCTTGAAAACCACTGTATTGCCCGTCGCGAGAGCGGGTGCGATTTTGCGTACAGGAATGGAAATCGGGAAGTTCCAGGGCGTGATGACAGCTACGACACCAAGCGGTTCTTTTTTCGTGTAAACAAAGACGGTCGGATCGTCCGAAGGCAAAGTAACGCCAGAGACGTTCAACCCCTCCGAAGCGTAATAGCGCAGCGTCTGTACGGAACGTTTCACTTCCATCCGGCTGCTCGCCAGCGTTTTGCCCTCCTCGCGGGTCAGTTCCGCTGCGTACTGCTCAATGCCCGCTTCCAGCAAATCGGCCGCTTTGTACAGGATTTCCGCCCGTTTGCTGGGTGAAACAGCGCGCCAAGACAAGAAGGCTTGCTGAGCCGCTTCAATCGCTTGCCGTACATCCTCTTCTACGGAGGCCTGGAAACGCGCGACAACCTCTGTCGAAAGGGCCGGATTCCTGCTGTCGAAGGTCTCCTTGCTTACTGACTCTACCCATTCTCCGTTAATCAAGTTTTTGAAGGTCTGTACTGCCGTTTCAACCGCCATGTGAATCTCCTTTCCGTGCAATGCAACGTTTTGGCAAAACCCATTTCGCGACCGCGGAGCAGTTTTTCGTTATATGGGCTTTGCACAGCCCATTACCCGATTTGCTACTTCCCGCAAAATTCGCGTGAAATGGCGGCGATGTACATTCTGCGCATCTTGGTCGCTTCTTCAACGATTTGGATGCAGCGCTGCTGCTCTTCCGGTGTTCTCGCATATTCCAAGACGATTTGATAACCGCGCTCGCCGTGGATTTCGTCAGACACGATGTGCAGGTCGAAAAATTCCACTTCCTCATCGGTGAATCCGTAATGCTCGCGAAGGGTTGGCGTCTGTCTGCGGTAGATCGCAGGCACTTGCGATTCTAACCCGACGACAAGAGCGGCTGTCGCGTACAGGAAATTTTCTCTAAATGCCATTCGGTAACACCAGGATTGCAGGCCGATCGTTTCCGGCAGCAAATGCTTCATCGAAACAATCCGCTCCCGCGTCGTGCCGCAAGCTTCCCCAAACCGGATCAGAAGTTCGGTATGGCGGTCGCCGCCAAGCTCTTCCTCCCACATGTTTTGAAGCAAAAAGTCTCTCGCGTCCTCATGCGGGCAGTTGGCATACACGTAAGCCAAATACTCCGCAAACGGGCCGACGTAAGCATAATGCTGCTCTACCCATCTGGCAAAATGCTCTTTCTTCAATTCACCGTTTGCCCACATGGTCGTGAATGGCGCTTTGGCCACTGCATTGCCTTCAATCGCCTGTTCCAGTGCGTGACGAAATTCCTCTTTGTTCATCAAGGCAGCTTTGGTAGCGGTTTGGGTCATCTGAAAACTCTCCTCTCAAAATAAGATCATGATTTGTAGCACACACGCTACTTTAGTTTTCGGTATATTGTATACCAAAATTCGATCTGAGTTTATTATCTCTGCCTTGTACTTGTTTGTCAACCCGCAATTTTCAAAATAATCAGCAACAGCATCGACATCAAGAGGAACGTGATCGTAAACGGGGCATTCCAACGGGACAGCTTATACGAGCTTTTCTTGGTCAAGCTTGCCATCATCGCTACTGTCGCATTATACGGCCCCATTAAGAAAGCCGCTGCCGCACCAGTCAGCATCGCAATCGCCATTAATTCTATGGATACTCCCAGCGCTTGCGGGTTCATCGACTCAGCAGTCAGCGCGAGCGCAACTGCGGGCTGCAGCCCGAGAAAAGCCAGCGCAAATGGAATCAGGGGAATCATCAGGATAAAGACATCCGCTCCCACCGCATTTTTTACCATCAACAGCGATTCATTGACGACATGGCCGGCACCGGTGCTTTGAATCGCTGAAATCATATAGCCGGCACTCAAAAAGATAAAAAACTGCTCCTTCATGCGAAGAAGTTGCTCCGGGAGCTTTTTTCTTGCCGATTGAAGAAACGCCCTGCCTTGGCCGAGCAATAAAGACCAGACGAAGGCGTATGGAATGACGATCAACGTAACAATCAGCAGGAAACCGACATGGGCTGTGCTGTCCAATACCGATATCAGCCCATTGAAGATCAAGATCGCCGCCAGGATGTGAACCGGATGCCCCCCCTTTTCCGTTGCTGTCCTCCGCGTTTCGCTTTCCCCCGTACTTTCATGCGCCGCAGCCGTTTCACTAATCGACGATTGGGCGAGCTGCTTTTGCCTGCGTTTGGCGACCGCAAACGCCATCAGGCAGTCCACCACAATGCCCAGCAAACTAAAGGGAATCACGATCGGCAAAATATGGCTCCATTTCACTCCGGTAATTTCCACAACAATGCCCACAATTGGCGTCACTGGCGTCCACATGGTCGGCATACTGAAACCGTGCGTAATGGATCGGCTCAAAAACCGTTCCTTCTCGCTAATCGGATACAGCTCCACGGAAGGACGCATCGTCTGGTACATCATCGGAAGCGCGGCAAGATTCATAAAGGAACTGGATACGAAGGACATAAACGACGTAATGGCGTACAACAAGCCGGGATGCTTCACGTTCTGCTGAATGATCGCCTGTACACGAACGGCGTAACGTCCCAGCTCAATCGGAATCACGATGAGCGGTATGAGGGCAAATAAGCTCAAAATATTAAGCATCCTGCCAAAGCCGAGGATGTAGCTTTGCCAAGGTGCGCCGTAGAGCACAAGCAGCGCGATGCCGACAGCCAGCATGAGGCTGCCCAGGATCTGTACAAATCGCTTGGCTAACCGAAATACCGAAATGACTATGAACAAGCTGACGATGGCGATCAGCCAGTCCAGCAAAACGCTCGGGTGCAATGAGTTGCAGAGATAGGCGACGATAGCGGTTAGAAATAAGGTTGGCAGTCTCATCCTACAACACGTCTTTCACGGCCTTTGTCAAGCGTTCAAGTGCGGTTTCCACGATCTCTTCCCCCATCTCGCGGCTGGCTTTCCTCGCATCTCCCAGGTTTCCGTTACGCGTCATCTCTTCATAGTAATAAAAGCCTTGCAGCGGATTTCCCGGCCGCAGCTTCTGCCATCTTCCGCCCTCCTGGATCTCACCCTTGGCCAGCTTTTCCTGGCGCACCAGCCACGGCGCCAGATAGAGCGCTTCGGAAACCTCGCGATCGCAGCTGTGGCCGTACAGCTTTGATTCAATGCGCCGATCCATCACATCCTTTGCGGAGGCGGTCGTTTTGGCGTAGTAAAAATCAACGCCGAGCTCTCTGGTAAGAGTATCAGCCGCTACGCCAAGCGTAGCTTGATTGCCCCCATGTGAATTTAATACGAGAAATTTTTTGATACCATGCTCTTTCAACGATCTGATCATATCGCGGAGCAGCGCTATTAATGTCGACGGCTCCAAGGAGATGGTGCCTGGAAAATGAAGATGGTGGGAAGAGACCCCCATATTGATGGTAGGGGTCAAAACCGCTTCCGGAAAAAGCTTCTCAGCCAGCCGCTTGCCCATCTCCTCCGCAAGCACGGCGTCACAGCTTTCGACCATGTGCGGCCCGTGCTGTTCATGTGCGCCCAGCGGAATCACGGCAATTTTCACCGTCTGCAGCGCTTCTTCTATTTCGGGCCAGGTCATTTGAGTTAATAGATAGGATGCAGGCATAATCGGGGCTCCCTTCTACTCTTTATTGATTCGGAGTTTGGTTCATTGTACATTGTATACCAATATTAACCAAAAGTCACCCCTATCCATCGGGTGTTACATTAAGAAAATTGCGATAATACAGGATACAAATAACCCAGCCATGGTCGGGATAAGATTTCTTCTTACAAGATCGGCCGGCTTCACGCCTGCAATACCACAGTCAGCAACCACTCCAAACGCCCAGGCGGTTATCGTTCCTCCGCCTGCAAAGATAGTTGCAACTTGTCCAAGCGATGCAAGCACTGCTACATCTGCATGAGCTGACGTACCAAGTGAAGCAGACAAAGCGCCGACTAGCGGCAATCCGGCAAATCCGGAACCTTCCAAACCCGTTATTAATGCGATGAAGACGATTCCAAACGTTAAAATGAAGTGGTTTCCACCAATATATTGGCCAAGTTCCGTACCTAAATCATATAAGTATCCCGTCGAGCCTTCCCCTAATACCTTTGCTGCATGATCTGGATGTCCGAGTAAGAAAAACGCTGCAATGGGGATGATGGGAGCAAAAATTTTCACGGCAAAGAAGAACCCTTCCCGTAAATGGGTGACAATCTCTTCGATTGCTTTTCCCTTTTCATGTGAAAAAGTGGACAGGATTAACAGGATAACAGCAACTCCTCCTAATAATGCAGTAGCCGCTCCTCCTTTAATCGCATGAGCAGGATCAAATATGGCACGGTAAATGAACAAGATGACGATAGCGAGCAAGACCAAAGGAACTAATACTGCGAATAATTTCGCAAGCTTCCCTATTTTTTCCTGTCCACCGTAACCATCACTTGCCGTCGCGATTTCTTCCTTCGCCATGATCTGTTCCTTGCTAATTTTGGCGGTAAAGTTTTCAGCTTTTTTCGATTCCTGTAAAATACCATTCTTCATGTCTCGACGAATCGTATAGAAAGAAATGGCAATCGCTATGAAACCTACCGTAAGAGAAAAAAATGCTGTATAGGGCAGGATTTGTGAAATGTCCAATCCGGCAGCTTTGGCCGTTAAACGAGCTGCTCCTTGAATCACCAGATCTCCGGATAAAGCCATTCCATGTCCGAACAGATTAACAGCTACTGCCGCCCCCATTGCCGGCAAGCCAACTTGCATCGCGATCGGAACCAACACGGTACCGACCAACGCAACCGCCGGTGTAGGCCAGAAAAACGTAGCAGCGATATATATTGTGATACCTAAAACAAAGAAAGCTGCCCATCGATTTACCATTAATTTTTTCACTTGTGCAACCATCAACACATCTGCGCCTGACTTCTGTAATGATTTTAACATCGCTACCATCAAGGCAATTACCAGCATGATATCAAATAGTTCCACTGCTGAATTCAATAACGCCTTAAACACCACTTGCATTCCGTTAATCACCGTATTCAGGAATCCGTTGCCCGTTCCAGCAAAAAGGCCTAATCCAAAGATACCGATAATCGAAGGCAAAACAATGTCACGTCTAAAAATCATAAAGGCAAAAATCGTGACAATAATCAGTAAAAAATACCAGTGTGCCGAAGTTAGTTGGACATGCTCCAAGTAAAGCCCTCCCTGTTTAAAATTTTAACACTTATCTGATAATGATTTATCAGGATGAACAGAATTGTACCACACTTCATTTGGTATTTGGTATACAATTTTTGAATTAAAATTTAGAAATATCTATGTATTTATTGAAAAAGCAACCCTTCTTTCAAATTCGTGAAAGAAGGGTTGTTTTTCCAGCCTACTCATAATGAAAGTTTTTCAGGGCATATCGACCTAACAGATCCACCAAACCATACAGAACAATCGACAGCAGGCCCAGGATGGCAATACTGACCATCACCATGTTCATCTGGAACACCTGGCCTCCATACGTGATCAAATAACCAAGTCCCGCCTTTGACGAGAGAAACTCTCCCATAATCACGCCGACTAAGGTCAAGCCGACATTTACCTTTAAGGTGGCAATGAAATTCGGCAAACTCGCCGGCAAGAGCACCATCGTCAGCATCTGTGTACGGGTAGCCCCGAACGATTCCATCAGCTTGAGTTTGGTTTTGCTGATCTCTTTAAATCCGCTCTCAATCATGATGATCGTCACAATAATGGAGATGGCTACGGCCATGCCGTATATGGAATAACGGTCGCCAAGCCAGATATAGAAGATCGGGCCTAGTGCTACCTTGGGAAGGGCGTTTAACACGACAACATAAGGCTCCAGCACCTTTGCTGCAAAGTTCGACCACCAGAAAACGACAGCGATCAGCGTTCCGAGCGCCATGGAAACGACAATGCCGATGATCGTTTCCCAAGTAGTAATCCACGTATGCCGGAATAACTCCCCTTCAAGCGCGAGCTCCTGAAAAGACGTCACGATGCTGGAGGGCCTGCTTGTCAGCATCGGATTCACCCATTGCTTTGAGGCGGCCAGCTCCCATACGGCAAGGAAGAGGAGCAGCACTCCAATCCGGGACAAGCGGATCAGCCACAGTTTTCTTTTTTGGGTTCGCAAATACTCAGTGTAACGGGACGATGGCATGTTGCGGCTGCTGTTGATGGAAGCTGCCGACTGCTGTTCTGTACGCGGTTCTGCAACTGAAGTTGACGCTTCTCTAGCCGGTAGAGACGACATGGCCCTGCAACTCCTTCCAAATAGCGTTAAAGTACGTATGATATCGGCTGGCTTCTCTCTTTTTCCACGGGGAGAGCTCCTCTTCTGCACTAAATTGCATCGTATGGACAGATGAAATCGTACTTGGCCTTTTGGACATGACCATCACCCGGTCGGCCATGCTGATCGCCTCGGATATATCGTGGGTAACGAGAATCGCGGTCTTGCCCTGCTCTTTAATAATCCGGACGATCTCATCAGCAAGCGTCAAACGTGTCTGGTAATCAAGGGCCGAGAACGGTTCATCCAACAGCATGATGTCCGGCTCGGTCACAAGCGTACGGATGAGCGCCACTCGTTGGCGCATCCCCCCGGACAGTTGGGCCGGACTATGATGCTCAAAGCCGCCCAACCCGTAGCGCTCCATCAGCTCAAGCGCTTTTCGCTTTGCCCGCTGAAGGTCCATCCTGCGAATTTCCGCTCCCACCATCAGGTTGCTCAAGATATCCCGCCATTCGAACAAATGGTCCTGCTGCAGCATATATCCCACTTTGGGGGAGGTGCCAGACACCTCCTGCCCGTCGATCATCACCCTCCCCTTCGTCGGCTTCACCATCCCGGAGATCAGGGAGAGCAGCGTGCTTTTGCCGCAGCCGCTCGGTCCTACAATACTGATGAATTCTCCGGGTTGAATCGTGAAATGAATATCCCGCAGCGCTTCCGTTTCCTGCTTCAAAGTGAAATAGCTTAAGCACACGCCTCTTAATTCAATTTGCGACATCGGCTCATACCTCCTTACTTAAGATTTTTCACAAAGCTCATATCTGCCACGTCATCCATGTTGGCTATTTTTTCCTCCGGCTTTAATACGCCATTTTCTATCAGTACATTTTGGAGCGTTGCAAAGCTTTCAGCCGTCAACTCCGGAACAGGTGCCCAAGTACCCTGATTTTTGTAGCGGGCAACCGATTGAATGATCAATTCCTTTGGCGTTCCTTCAAAGAACGGCATCAAAGCGGCGGCAATTTCTTCATCGCTGGCTGTTTGAATCCATTTTGTTCCTTTGGCAACCGCATTTACAAACTTCTGAATGATCTCAGGATGCTGTTTAATAAAATCTGCAGTCGCCACATAGGAGGTTTCCGGGAACGAACCGAATACTTCGCCCATGGAAGCCACATAGTGGGCAACGCCGTCCTTCTCCAGCTTGGAAGCCACCGGCTCGTACAGTTGAATAAAATCCCCCTGGCCGCTCATAAAGGCGCCGGCCATTGCCGGGGAGGCAAGGTTGGTGATCACCTTTACATCCGTCACTCTATCTTTTTGCAGCTGCGAGTTTAATACCATTTGCGGAGCACTGCCCGGCCTCCAGCCGATAACCGTTTTGCCCGCCAAATCGCTCAATTTGAAGTGATCCAGCTTTTCCCTGGAGAGCAGGAACGAGCCGTCCTTCATCGTCAATTGATGGAAGATTTTGATTTTTTTGTCCCCTTCCTGGTTGAAAATATAGATCGCCGTTTCCGGTCCAACCAGCGAGATGTCTGCCGTCCCGGCGATCAATGCGGCGGCGCCCTTATCCGAGCCTTGAGCGGTATTCATGTCGATCGCAAGCCCTTCCTCGGCAAAGAAGCCCTTTTGTATCGCCACATAATGCGGGGCATAAAAAATCGAACGGATGACCTCTGAAAATTTAACCGTTACCACTTCCCCTTGACTTGCCGGCTGGGTCCCGGACTTTGTCCCCGTATCCCCGCTTGCGTTGGCGGCGAGCGCATTAGCCGGAGGGGTATTGGCCTGATTCGACTCAGGCGTGTTCCCACAAGCCGCTGCTAATGCCGCCAACATCATACAGAACAACCAAACAGCCAGTTTCCTCATCATCATGGCAACTTCCTCCCAGAAATGATATTTGTTTTATTGAACGGCACGAGACGGCACATTGACCAAGTAAGCCTCTGCCATCCCCCTGCCATATTCAACCATCTTGGCATGGCCGACATCGTGAAGCGAAACAGCCGTAATGCGTTCCCTGAGCAAGAACACCTCGACGCCGGGAAGCAGCATCTCCAAGGCAAAGGCAAGCGGGAGCCCGTTCTCCAAAATTTCAACGGAATGCGGGTTGCCGACAATAAAATTCAGCCCCCTTCGCCTGGCAAGCTCCACAAATTCATGATCCTCTCTCACCCGGCTGATGCTTACGATAATGGTGTCCGTCTCCGGGTACATCCCCAGGGCGATTTCGAGATGCTCCAATGAAAAGCCCGTATGCGGAAAAAAGTGAAGAATGTGCTTGACGGGCTGATCAACCGAACCGCTAAGCAACCTGACCGGATTGGACAGCGTCGCCTCCTGCAAGGTAGATTCCCCGCGAATCGCCCGTTCCGCCTCCAATAAATCCGCATCGATCTCCTTTCCCATCCAGCTGTCGATTCTCGCCAGGATGTCGCCGGCTGTATGTACCCCCTCCAGCGCAATACCCTTATGCAGCACATTTCCGGGCAGCCCGCAAAATGAAATATCGGTCGAAAGCTTCCGATGCCCGTGCAGCAGCGTAAGCCCGGGGTGAAGTCCGTGAAAAGCCTCGTGCATCTCAATCAGGGCCAAATCGTACAGGGGCAGGTAATCTGCAAACGGTACCCCGCCTGAATTGGCCGCATCTGCTACGGGATGGTGCACGACGATCAAATCAAGCCCCATGGCCGAAGCCATCTCAATCATCGACTCTGTCAAGGTCATCCCGACGCCGATACGCCTGACAGGTTTATGCTTGCTGCCAAAGATAAGCCCTGGAATCTCCAATACATTTTTGCCGGGAATATTGGAGGTTTTCATGACCACATAAGGATTTGTACCGGAAGTAATCTCGTCCCAATCCATGACCATTCGACCTCTTGAGATCGTGTTGAGCACCTCCAAAACATGCCTGACCTCTGTCTGTGTCTGTACGTTGAACATAACTATTCTCCTTTCCAAACTGTGTTTTGGCTTTATGAAAAATTGGCTAGCGCCAAACCGCTAGAACAAAAAAACCGCCATCATGAACATACGGGTCTTGGAATACCCGGATATGTCACAATTAGCGGCTGTAAAACTCTCCATGCGGAGATCTTTAACACCTGCTTATGTGTTGTCTAAGGAATGGAAAGGAAATGAATCTCTTTCCAGATAGACGGAAGGATCCACACCCTAATCTTCCTTAGACTCATACATATCAGATTGAACGAAACCTGAACAACTTGCGCGGTAATTTGTCGCGCAAAACGGTGAAATCAAGAAGACTCCATATCATTTTTCGTCATGCAACGACAAACTCCTCCTCAAAAACAATAACAGTTCCAGAAAATTCAGTTATCGGGTCGTAATCTTTCAGCACCAGCTTCACTTTCAAGCCAAGTGTTTTTTCGATCTGCTCCTTCAGCATTTTTTTGTTTGCTTCCATTACCAAGGCATCTACATTTGCCGTCACGCTGCGATGGGTCTCATCCAAAATCTTCAGTGCCGGGATTCGTTTATGGGTAGCGAAAATATAAGCTTTGTCACCTGATAGTTCGATTTTTTGCGATTTGATTCCGATTCCGAAAATCTCTTGGTTGATGGAATTGTAAATTTTAATAATCTCCTGCTTTAACACGCCAATTGGATATTGCTTTTGCATGCCCATCCCTTCCCTTGTCATTCTTGAAAGCAGCTGCAAGCATTTCCCAGCCTCATAGGAGCTACGGCCACGGAAACGGAATATTCAGTCATCATTTTTGTCTATTCATCAAAAACGGCCAGATAGCGAAACTGGTTGCTGCGTTTACCTGTAAATCGAGCTTTTTGCAAGGACTTCGATAAGGGATGAACGGAATTTCCCTTATCATCTGTAAAATGCTCTTTCAAAAGATATGAATTTGGTATACAATATACTAAAATTGATTGATGCAAGATTCAGGCATTCCGCCGATCCGCCAGTACCTGGTCCAATACCGTTTTGCCGAAGTGGCCGAGAGTCCCGTCAGGATAAGACTGCAGGATGCCTTTTGCAACCGTGGTTTGTGCGGCGTAAATCAGTTCTTCGGGAATCCCCAGCCGGCGAATGTCCGCTTCAATCCGAAGACAGGCTTCCAAGGCGTGATAGGCAGCGATCCGGTTACAGTTGGCGACCCAATCTTCTTCGCCGGCCAGCACGTTGCCCAACGGTGAGAACAGAGCTTGCAGCATTTCTTGGTAACTAGGAGAGTCGGTGATCAAAATACCTCTTTTGCCGGTACCGAGCTCCTTGACGCTGCCAAGCAGCTTCATGCCGATCCACGTATGCTTAGGACAATCCTTGCGAAGCTGCTCCGTCGACATAAGTGTGGCCGGATTTACAAGCAGAGTTCCAGGGGACAAGTGCTGTGAGACTGCCTCATAATAAGGAATCAGCGTGTGCGCGGGTAGCGCCATGACGACAACGGAAGCCTCGTGCAGCCGCTTCTCGCTGCCCGGTTCGGCGCGCGGGATCTCTGCTGCAAGACGACTCGACTTCCGTTCATCCGAACTGACCAGCAGCAGCCGGGAGGCTTGTACTCTTTTGGAGAGCAACTCGCCGAGCTGGCCGAGGCCGATGATAGCAACCACGTCATTCTTCACAATCATCACCCTTTTCAGTCCATTAAATCAAAGCAGGAGGAGTATGCAAATGCCTAAAATTACCTTTCACCGCGGTGACTTCCATCATGAGCAGACAGTCAAGGATAACGCCAACCTGGTTGTACTGGCCGGAATCAAGCAGTTTCCCGGCATCAAGTACGGCTGCGGCATGGGGCGCTGTACCAAATGCGTCAGCAAGATCATCAAAGGGGCCGAACACCTGTCTGAACCGAATTGGAAGGAAGTGAAGATGCTCGGTGACAAACTGCAGCAAGGGTACCGGCTGACCTGTCAACTGTTTATCACAGCGGATTTGGAGCTGGAGCAGGAAGAGTAATTTGTATACTTTAGTATATCGTATACCAAATGCAAATGAAATAGCTATTTGAAAAAAAGACCTTGAATCAAATAGCGTTCTTTTATGCGGAAAATACGATGAAGCACAGACCTTTCCTTTCCAATACCTAAAATGGCGGAAGCTGTGTTTCTACTAAACATAGCTTCCGCCATCGCGTAAAATATGGAAGTCTCCCCCGCCCAACTATTCTTTCGAATTGTCAAACTGAGCAATCGCCTGGCGAATCCTGCCGCCCGTCTGCTGCATCAGCCGCTCGGCCTCTTCCGCGCTTGCTCCGGTCTTCTGCATGATAATCGCAACCCGGGCGTCTCCGCCAGCTGCTTCGGACAGGCGTTCCGCTTCGGCGTAGCTGACGCCGGTCACTTCCATGACGATGCGCTTTACCCGCTCTTTCAGCTTGTAGTTGGTCGCCTGCACGTTGACCATCAGGTTGCCGTATACCTTCCCCAGTTTGATCATCGTGGCGGTGGTCAGCATATTGAGTACCATTTTCTGTGCCGTCCCTGCCTTGAGCCGTGTCGAGCCTGTGACCACCTCCGGTCCCGTGACCACGTTGATGGCGACGTCGGCAGCCTGACCGATCAAAGCGCTAGGATTACAAGAGAGCGAGATAGTTGCAGCCCCTCTGGCTTTCGCCTCGGCTAGCGCGCCCAGCACGTAAGGGGTGCGGCCGCTGGCTGCGATCCCGACGACGGCGTCATTAGCCGACACGCCGTATTTATGAACATCCTCTTTTCCCAGTTCCTCCAGGTCTTCCGCTCCCTCGACGGCCTGGATCAGGGCAGCGGGTCCCCCGGCAATCACTCCCTGCACCAGGTGGGGCGGCGTCCCGAAGGTCGGCGGGCACTCCGCCGCATCCAGGATGCCGAGGCGGCCGCTAGTGCCGGCGCCGAAGTAAAGCAGCCTGCCTCCTTTTTCCACGGCAGCGTGAATCAGGTCGACGGCCTTGGCCACCTGTTCCAGGGTTTGCTCGACGGCAAGGGCGACCTTTTTGTCTTCTTCATTCATCAGTTTCACAATTTCTAAGGTCGACAACTGATCCAGATTGGCTGAACCGCTGTGTTTCATCTCTGTTGTCAGTTCATTTAAATGATTGATCATGCATCCCATCCTCTCTTCGCAATCGATCCCCCTGTATCTGTCTTACTATTTGCTCGATATGCGTTTCGTTCTGCTCACCGCGATCCGCGTATTTTCCAACCGGGGAATGATTTCGTCCTGCAGTTGGCTGGCAATTGTCACAAACAAGATATCAATCACGTTCAACTGGGCGATGCGCGAGGCCATTGCCCCGCTGCGAATGCTTTGCTCCACGGAGCTTGTGTACAGCCGGATGTCTGCCAGGTCAGATACCGGCGATTTGCCGAATTTGGTCAGGCTGATCACCGTCGCACCCTGCCGCTTCGCTTCGGCCAGCGATTGGATGATGTCTTCCGTCTGCCCGGAATAGGAGATCCCGAAGGCGACATCCCGCTCCGTCAGCGTTACGGCAGAGGTAAGCTGTGCGTGAAAATCCGAGTGGGCTTCACACCACCAGTTGATCCGGGAAAATTTTTGCCTGACGTCGTAAGCGATTACGGCTGAAGCTCCGACCCCGTAAACGTCAATTTTTCTCGCTTGTGACAGGGCATCTGCTGCCCGTCTCACCTCTTCAACGGACAGCACGGTGACCGTATCCCGGATTGATTGCTGATTGTTGTTGCTGACAGCCTGGATGATCGATTCAACGGAGCCGCCCATGCTGATTTCTTGATAGCTGTTTGCTGTTACATTTTTTGTCAAATCTCCGGCGATGCGAAGTTTCAATTCCTGAAAACCGCCCATGTCGAGCGAACGGGTCAAACGGATGATCGTCGCTTCTGAAACGCCGCAGAGCTCCGCCAATTTGTGAACGGAAAGCTGTACGGCGACTTCCGGGTTCTGCAAGATGAATTCCGCTGCTTTTCGCTCCGACGGCTTCAAATGATACAACATTTCCTGTAACCGAATCAGTCCGCCATTCAAGCCAAACAACCCGCTTTCCGCTGTTTTTCTTCTACATCTATTCCAAATGACAGCTGACGAAGTGGCCCGCTGCCTTCTTGCGCAAGGCAGGAATCTCCCTTTTGCACATCTCCACGCACACCGGACAGCGCGGATGGAACGTACAGCCTGTCGGCGGATTGGCCGGACTGGGCAAGTCTCCTTCCAACAGGATTCTCTCTGCCTTGTGCTCCGGATCCGGCACCGGCACGGCAGAAAGCAGCGCCCGCGTGTAGGGATGAACCGGATTTTCATACAAGGATTTCTTGTCTGCCACTTCCACGACCTTGCCCAAATACATGACGGCAACCCGATCGGAGATATGGCGTACCACGCTTAAATCGTGGGAGATGAACAGGTAGGTCAGTTGAAATTCCTTTTGCAGATCCTGCATCAAATTGAGAATCTGCGCCTGGATCGACACGTCCAAGGCAGAGACCGGTTCATCGGCGATCACCAGTTTCGGCTTTAAGATCAACGCCCGGGCGATTCCAATCCGCTGCCGCTGCCCGCCGGAGAATTCATGCGGGTAACGGTCGAGATGCTGTTTGGTCAAGCCGACGATCTCGATCATTTCCTCCACTTGCTTTTTCCGCTCCGCCGCTGTCCCGATCCCGTGGACGATCAGCGGGTCGGCCAAGATCTGCCCGATCGTCTTGCGCGGGTTGAGCGAGGCAAATGGATCCTGGAAGACGATCTGCATGTTGCGCCGCATGGTTCGCATCTGTTCTTCGTTCAGCTTCAAGATATCCTTGCCTTGAAACAAAATCTCTCCTTCAGTCGGCTCGAGCAGCCGCAGAATGCAGCGGCCGGTCGTCGATTTGCCGCATCCGGATTCGCCGACGATGCTGACCGTCTCTCCGGGGTACACCGTCAAGTCAACGCCGTCGACGGCTCGAACCACGCCCTGGTTTCCCCAGAATCCACTCTTGCCGGGGAAGTGCTTTTTCAGCGATTTGACCGTAAGCAAAGGCTGCGTCATTTACTTTTCCCCCTCGGCGTACAGCCAGCAACGGCATCTATGGCCGTCCCCTGCCGCATGTAGTTCGGGCGCCTGCCGGTGACAGATGTCCATCACTTGTGAACAGCGCGGCGCAAACCGGCACCCGCCAGGCATTTCATGGAGCAGCGGAACCGCGCCCGGAATCGATTCCAGCCGTTCCTGCTCCGACTTTACATCGGGCATCGACTTCATCAATCCAACTGTGTACGGATGCTTCGGCTCGCGAAAGAGGCTGCGCACATCGGCTTCCTCGACGATTTGCCCCGCGTACATGACGATCACCCGGTCGCACATTTCCGCCACGACGCCCAGGTCGTGGGTGATCAGGAGAATCGCTGTCCCCTGTTCGCGTTTTACCTTTTTCATCAATTCCAGGATTTGCGCTTGAATCGTCACGTCCAAAGCCGTCGTCGGCTCGTCGGCGATGAGCACCTTCGGGTTGCACGCCATCGCCATCGCGATCATCACCCGCTGGCGCATCCCGCCCGACAGCTGGTGCGGGTATTCCAAGCAGATTTCCGCCGGACGCGGAATGCCTACCTCCCGCAGCAGCTGAATCGCCCGTTCCTTCGCTTCCCGTTTGGACAGTCCCTGGTGACGGATCAGCGGCTCTGCGATCTGTTTCCCGATCGTGTGCAGCGGATTCAGCGAAGTCATCGGCTCTTGAAAGATCATCGCGATCTGATTGCCGCGCAGCCTTTGCATCTCTTTTTCGCTCAGCTTCAGAAGGTCTGAGCCCTCGAACAAAACGTTCCCGGTGATGTCTACTTTTTTATCCAGAAGGCGCATGACCGACAAGCTGGTCACGCTCTTGCCGCAGCCCGATTCACCGACCACGCCAAGCGTTTCCCCTGCCTCCAGCGCAATGCTGACGCCGTTTACGATCGTCAGCTTGCATTTTGCGGACGTAATCGAGGTTGTCAAATCTTTTATTTCCAGCAACGGTGCCATTTGCTATTCCCCTCTTTTCCTGCCGTTATCTGCATGGCATGATCAAGGCAAAAATTCGATTGTGATGAGCCCTGCGCCATTGGAGAATTTCCGGGCTAACAGTGGGATGGACCCGATTGGTTAATGTAATTAAGGTTGCCTGCCGCAGCGGATCGTGCCAGATAGAAGTGCCGGTAAACCCTGTATGGCCGAATGCAGCCGGTGAGACCAGATCGCCGCCCGAGCATCCGGCGACTACCTCCTCCAGCGTCCCTCCTGTCGGGGATGCCTCCCAGCCGAGCGCCCGCTGAATCGGCGAGCATCCGCCCGTATGGGTGCGGGCGGCAAATTGGCGCAGCACAGGATTGATCGAGAACGGCGCTGTCTCGGCGGACCAAATCTTCATGTAGCGCTCCAGATCCGCTATCGTGGAAAACAATCCGGCGTGACCGCTGACACCAGCCAAACCGTAATGCGCGTTGCAGTCGTGAACCGTTCCGCAGATCGTGCCCTGCCTCCAGGGGAAAGAGGCTTCCCGCTTACGCATAGCAAGGCAGCGCTGATCCGTCCGTTCGGTAAGAAAGCGGATCGCCATGTTCCGCTCATAGCCGTTTCCCTCTTCGGCAGCAGCGATCCGCTGGGCGTGCTCCGCCAGTGCTTCAAGCGGTTTGTACGCCGTCATGCTCATGCCCATGGGAGAAAAGAGCAGTCGCTGAGCCAATTGGTCAAGCTCTTCGTCCCAGACTCGCTCCAGCGTAAAGCCGAGCAGCATGAATCCGAGGTCGCTGTAGACGACCTGTCCCCCTGGCGTTCCGTCCAGCGCTTCTGCTGCGATCAGGGAAAGATACGCCGCCCGGCCGCTCCCCTCCAGGAAATACGGCCTCCAGGCAGGCAGACCAGACGTATGGGTCAGCAAGTGGAACAGCGTGATCTTCCGCTTCGCATCTACGTCGGGGCCCGCTTCCAGTTCCGGGAGATGCTTGACCACGGGATCATTCAGTGAGAGCCTGCCCTGCTGCACCGCATGCAAGACCAGAGGCAGGGTAACGACCACCTTGGTCAGCGAAGCGACGTCGTAAATCGTGTCGACATCAACCGGCCGAGACTGCTGCCCTGTCGAAGTGTGTCCGCGGGCGACGATAATCGGCGGGCGGCTGCCTACCGTCAGACTGCAAATGCCGCCTGGAAAAATCCCGTCCTGAATCCCTTGTTCCAGATTGCTGGCAATCTGCCGCCCAATCTGATCAAAGTGATGCGTACCTTCTCTTTTCGTCATCATCTGTCAACACCTCCCGCTTACTTGCTGCGATGGCGCGGATCCAAAATGTCGCGCACGGCGTCTCCGAACAGGTTAAAGGACAGGATCGTCACGGTCATCGCCACGCTGGGCCAGACGATCATACCGGGAGCCAGCTCCATGTACCTTCTCGCTTCCGATATCATCCCGCCCCACGACGGATCCGGCGGCTGCACGCCCAAGCCCAAAAAGCTGAGGGCCGACTCGGTTAAAATCGCGCCCGATATGGCCAGCGAGGCCTGAACGAGCAGCGGTGCCGTCACGTTAGGGAAAATCTCGCGAAACAGGATGCGTCCGGTTTTGGCGCCGATCGCTTTTGCGCTCTCGACAAATTCGAGATTCTTGATCGACAGGACGGCTCCGCGAACCGTACGGGTAAAGATCGGGATATTGACAATGCCGATCGCCAGGATCGTATTAGAGGTACCCGGTCCCAGTGCGGCCACAATCGCCAAGGCCAGGAGAATTTCCGGAAAGGCAAAAAGCACGTCCATCAAGCGCATGATCAAGGAGTCAATCCACTTGCCAAAGTAGCCGGCGAGCAGCCCGAACACGGTGCCGAAGGCCGCGCTGATGAAGACGGAAGACAGCCCGACCCACAGCGAAACCCGGGCTCCGTAGACAATCCGGCTGAGCAAATCCCGGCCAAACTGGTCCGTTCCCAGCACATAGTCGGATGAACTGCCCTGCAGGCGGCTTTCCTGAAACATCTGGGTGGGATCATGGGGAGCGATGAGCGGGGCTAAAACAGCAGCCAATGCAATCAGTACCAGGATGAGAAAGCAGGCGACCGCGGTCTTGTTTTGTACGAAGCGCTGTATGAATGTATGCATCACGTATCCTCCTTCCGCTAATACTTGATCCGCGGGTCTATCCAGGTATAGATCACATCAACCAGCAGATTGACCAGGACGAATACGAGTGCTACGAACAATACTCCGCCCTGCACGACTGGATAATCCCGCTGATAGATGCCGTCCAAAATATACTGGCCGAGTCCCGGAATGGAGAATAGCTGTTCGACGATCACAGAGCCGCCCAAGAGATAGCCGATTTGCATCCCGGCGATGGTGATGATCGGGATCGACGAGTTGCGCAGGGCGTGGCCGATCACGACGGTCCATTGGTTGTTTCCCTTGGCGCGGGCGGTGCGGATGAAGTCTTTGTCAAGGGTCTCCAAAAAGGCGGAGCGAGTCATCCGCATCACCCCGGCAGCCAGCACGATCCCCATCGTAACGGCAGGCAGGACAAATACCTGAAAGGCTTCAACCGGATTTTCCCAAAAATTCACAACGTCAATCGGCGGAAACCACCCGAAGTACAGGGAGAGCCCTAGTAAGAGCAGCGTCCCGATGGCAAAGTTCGGCACGGAAATGCCCAGCATTGCGGTCACCCGAACGAGCACGTCGACGGGAGAGTGAACGCGGACAGCCGAGATGATCCCGAGGGGAATCGCAATTGCCCAACCGATGATCGCCCCAAACAGGGTAAGCTGCAGCGTGATTGCGAAACGTTTTACAATTTCTGGCAAAATATCTTGACCCGTGTGTACGGAAACGCCAAAATCGCCTTGCAACAGTCCGCCCATCCAGTGCAGGTACTGGGTGACAAGCGGTTGATCCAATCCCATGCTTTGGCGCAGGGCCTTGATCGCTTCAGGGGTGGCATTGGTTCCGAGCATGATCGAGGCCGGGTCGCCTGGAACCAGATGCAAGATCGTAAAAACCAGGACTGAGATGCCGAAGACAATCGGTATCAGGCTGACAATCCGCTTTAGAATATATCGTCCCACGCTTACTCCTCCAATAGAAATTTGGCCAACGCCAACTCTTGGCGCAGATGGTTGCCTGCTAAACAGGGAAGGGACCGGGGAGACTCCCCGATCCCCTGACCAGATCTTTCGTTACTTCTTCACAGATGTTTTCACCAAGGCATACACTTCCCCGGCTGCCGACGGCGTAAATCCTTCTACTTTGTCAGATACAGCATAGAAGTTTTGCGGCGAGGCCAGGAACAGGTTTGGCGCATCTTCGACGATCAGCTTTTGGGCATCGTCGTACAGTTTTTTGCGCTCTGTCTGATCGGTTGCTTCCAGTGCTTTTTGCACGAGTTCGTCAAATTTGGCATTGGAGTAGTTCCAGACGTTGGCCGATCCTTCCGACGAGAAGAAGAAGCGCAGCGAACGGTCCGGATCTACGCCGGAAGTGTTGCGCCCGACCAGAAGATCCATGTCTTTCGATTTCCACGTCTCAATGTAAGTACCCCATTCCAGCTGCTTGATCTCGGCGTTAATGCCGACTGCCTTCAGCTGCTGCTGCAGTACCTGGGCGGTTTCGATCATATCGGGATAGGTAGACGACGTTTGGATGACAGTGTTAAATCCGCTGGGATATCCTGCTTCGGCGAGCAGTTGTTTCGCTTTTTCTACATCCTGCTTGTAGCTCGGGTATTCGCCGGTGTCCAAAGCCCAGTTCGTCTGCGCCGGAGAGAGCGGACCCGTCAGCGCAGCCTGCCCCTTCCAGACGGTTTGCAACAGTTGGTTGCGGTCAACGGCGTAGCTGATCGCCTGTCTTATCCGCGGATCGTCAAACGGCTTTTTAGCGACGTTAATGCCCAGGTAGCTGTACTCCATGGACTGGTAGTTTTTGATCGTCACATTTTTGGAACTCTCAAGCAGTTTGGCCGAGTCAGCCGAAACCGTGGTCAAATCAACCTTTCCGGTCCGAATCGCAGCCAGCCGCTCCGCTTCATCCTTCATGATCTGAAACTTGATCGAATCGACTTTTGGCATGTCTTTCACGAAGTAGTCCGGGTTTTTCTTCAACAGCACATATTGTCCGGATTCCATTTTTTCCAGTTCGAACGGGCCGGTTCCGACCGCTTCCTTGTTCAGGTCGGTTACTTCCTTCGGCACGATTGACGCATAAGCGCTGGCGGTGTTGGCCAGGAAAGCGGCATCCGGTGTTTTCAGCTTGAACACGACCGTGTATTTATCCGGCGCTTCAATCGCGTCGATGCTGGAGAAGTAGGACTTCGCCACTGCACCGGTATCCGGGTTCAAGATGCGCTCAAAGCTGTACTTCACATCGTCCGAGGTCATCTCCCGTCCGTTGTGGAACTTCACGCCTTCGTGGAGCTTAAACGTAACGGATTTACCGTCGTCAGAGAGTTTCCAAGAGTCAGCCAAAGCCGGAACGACGCTCATATCGTCATCCAGCTTGGTCAAACTGTCGTACACCAGCGAGTAAATGCGGTTGCTGGAGACGGCAGGCACCTTGTGCGGATCCAAACCAACCGGATCCTGGTCAGCCGCAATGATGAGCTGCGAAGATCCCGCTGCCCCTGTCTGGCTGTCTGGATTTTTCGCCGGATCTGCGGAGCTTCCCCCACCCGAGCAAGCCGTCAGCAGCAGGCTTGCCGATAAAAACAGCGATGCAATGAACCTCTTTTTCATCATGAATCCCCCCATATGTAGAGTTTTGAGGTTTTCTGTTTTAGAAGCAAAGATTTCCCAATACGACCGGGCGGGATGCTCCGGTCACGGACGGCACGTTGCTTGGCCGCCCCATCAGTGTCTCATGTCCGAGAATGGCAAAAGCGATGGCCTCCTTGGCATCGTCCGGGATGCCGTATTCAGCTGAGGTCGTGACACTGATCTCCTGCGGAAGCTCCCGGCGGATCATGTCCAACATCGTGCCGTTATACGCCCCGCCGCCGGAGACGATTACCTCCTCTGCCTGCATCCCCGGAAAGACAAACTGCTTGTACGCCCCTGCTATCGTCAGAGCCGTCAGCGCAGTGGCACTGGCTACGGTATCCTCAAACGAGAGTCCCAGCTTCTGCGCTTTTCCGGTAAATTGCTCTACGAACGCTTTCCCGTACACCTCGCGCCCGGTGCTCTTCGGCGGCGCGAGCCGGTAATAGGGATCGGCCAAAAACGACTCCAACAGGTCCCGGGAGACGCTGCCGGCCGCCGCGATTTTGCCGCCATCATCAAAGCGCTGCCGGCCATCCGTTCCAAGCATGACGATCGCGTCGATCACCATATTGCCGGGGCCGGTGTCAAAAGCAAATACTTGCTCCAGCGCGGCACCTGCCGGAATGACCGTCACGTTGGCGATGCCTCCGATGTTCTGAAGCAGACGTCCTTTTTTGGCATCCCGAAACAAGATCATGTCTGCGTACGGGACCAATGGCGCTCCCACTCCTCCTGCCGCCAGGTCGCGAGCGCGGAAATTGCCTACGACAGGGATTCCGGTCCGCTCCGCCAAGACAGACAGTTCGCCGATTTGCAAGGAGGCTCTGACCGGCATCATGCCGTTCGGCCCGGGAAATGGGGTGCTGTCGGCGACATGCCATACCGTCTGGCCGTGGGTGCAGACGGCATCCACCTGTTTCGCGGACACTCCCGTGGTAGTCAGCAGCTGTGCCACAGCGTGGGCATACCATTCGGATACGGCGTAGTGGGCGACCGTCAATTCGTCGAGACGGGCCGTTTCCACGCTGCAGAGGGCCATCAGCCGCTCTCTGATCTCGTCGGAGTACGGGACGTAGTGGAATCCTTTGAGGGAAACGCTGCTGATATTCTTCTGCTCGTCCGTGTCAATGGAAACCAGTGCAGCATCAACGCCGTCCAGCGACGTTCCCGACATCAGACCGATGAGCAGGTGGCTGCGTTTTGCTTGATACGCCTGGTTCATACCCAACATTCCCCTCCTCACTGGTCGTGGATCTGTGTCATCAATCTGTTATCACTGCTAAAGCGGTTTCAATCTAAACAACCTCATTTTATGTAATAATGTTACGAAAATCAACTTCTTTTATAAAATTTTATTACATACCGAGTTGTCTGATGCTTACGGAAAGGCCAAAAATAATAACCCGGCTTCACTTGGAAGCCGGGCATAACAGCTTTTTTCTCTTTCTTATATGGTAACGGTTTCCACCGTATTGATCATTTGTTTCAGGAATTGCGGCAATTGGAAGCAGCTGGTCAGGATCTCTTGATTGACGTACTTCGTCTCCAGGTCAAAACGGTTCTTCGGGCGTGCCGCCAGCGGCTGTTTGGCCCCGATGGTAAAGCTCCAAAGGCCTCCCGGGTACGTTGGGACAACAGCCGTATACATGTGGACATGCGGATAGACGCTGCTCATGCGGGCGTACGTCCGCTGCATGACCTCTGCATGGAAGATCGGGGATTGGCTTTGGCACACCATCATGCCGTCTGCCTTCAGCGCACGGTAGAGATTCTGGTAGAAGCTTCTCTCAAACAACTGTTCAGCCGGTCCAATCGGGTCGGATGAATCCACAATAATGACATCGTACAAACCCTCCGGCTGCCTCGCATAGCGGACGCCATCCGTAAACAGAAAGCGCACGCGGGGATCGGACAGATTGCCGGACACTTCCGGCAGATAGGTTTTGCACGCCGTTACGACACGTTCGTCAATTTCCACCATATCGATTTGCTCTACCTGGGGGTGTTTGCAGGCTTCTCTTGCCGCTCCGCAATCACCGCCGCCAATGATCAGGACCCGGCGCGGACTGGGATGATAAGCAAGCGGGACGTGGACGATCATCTCGTTGTAGATATGCCCGTCTGCCGACGTCGTTTGAACAATGCCGTCCAGGACAAGCATGCGGCCAAAATCGTACGAATCTAAAATCATGACATGCTGAAGGGGAGACGTTTCTTCAAATACCACTTGCCTGATTCGGTAATTGAGCTTTAAATTTTCCCTTTCATTTTCGGTCAACCAGAGTTCACCCTTGTCACGATGAAGATACATGGGTAACCGTTCCATTTTCAACCTCCTAGACTGATATTTTTTTGGAAGATTTCTCTTCTATTGTATCAGGATGGGCTGGAAATGGATTGTCAATTTGTGAAAATAAAAGCAAATCCCTCAAATTTTGCGGATTTGGGCTGGAAACTCGGAAATGCCCGCCGGCTGCAGCAGTACTTGGGGAACGCCGCTGACCGGATGGGAGATAATCGTTGCGCTCGCCCCGTACACTTCCTGAATCAGAGAACGGGTGAATACCTCCCGCGGCGCGCCGTCGGCAACAACGCCGCCGTCCTTGAGCACGATGACCCTGTCGCAATACTGCGCGGCAATGTTCAGGTCGTGCAGTACAGCTACGACAGTCAGCTTATGCTCTCGCTGCCAGTTGCGAATGTAGTCCATCATCTGAATCTGAAAACCGATGTCCAGGTAGGTGGTTGGCTCGTCGAGCAGCAGCAGTTTTGGCTCCTGCGCCATGGCTTTGGCCAGGGCCACCCTCTGCCGCTCGCCGCCGCTCAGCCGCTCGAGGGTCCGCTCCGCCAGCGGCAGGATTCCCAACCGATCCATAATCTCATCGATCAAGCTGCCATCTCCCCCGACTTCCTCACCCAGCCAGTTTTGATAGGGAAAGCGCCCCATCTCTACCACTTCTCTCACGGTGAAGCCAAGCGGCGGCAGTGCTTCCTGCTGCAGAACAGAGAGTTGCTTGGCCAGTTCTCGGCGGGAGTAAGCTTCGACCGGTTTGCCGGCGAGCAGGATCGTCCCTGAGCTCTTCGGCTCCACTCCGGAGATCAGCTTCAGCAAGGTAGACTTGCCGCTGCCGTTCGGACCGATGATACCGACGACATGACCCGTCTCGACCTCAAAGCTGAGGCCGCCCAGGATCGCCTTTTGGCCATAGTATTTGGTGAGGTTCTGTACCGTAATCATCCGTTTACGTTCCCCCCTTCATCCGGGCTTTTTGCTTGATCAGCAGGTACGCAAAAAACGGAGCGCCGATCATCGCGGTTACCACGCCGAGCGGAATCTCCTTGGGACTCAGCAGCGTTCTGGCCAAGGTGTCCGCCCACAAGACGTATCCGCCGCCGAGAATGGCGGACACCGGCACAAGCAGCCGATAGTCCGGCCCAAACATCAATCGGACCAGATGCGGCACGACCAACCCGACGAATCCGATCACCCCGGATACAGAGACGGCGCCGGCGGTCAATAAAGTGGAGACGATCAGCACTACGGTTTTGGAGCGTTCCACGTTCACCCCGAGGTGGGCGGCCTGACGCTCACCCAAGGCAAACAAGTTCAACGTCCTGCTGTACGCTGCCAAAACGACGGCTCCGATCGCCAAATACGGCAGCAGCACCAGGGAAAAATCCCAGTTGCGCATCGACAAGCTTCCCATCAGCCAAAACAAAATCTCATTGACCACGTTGTTTGACAGCGAAACCATGAAGGAGACGAGCGATCCGAGAAATGCCTGCAGCACGACCCCGGACAGGATCAGCGTCTCCACCCTCATCTTTCCTTGCGAGCTCGCCAGTGAAAAAACGACGAACAGCGTCACCGAACCGGTCACAAACGCGGCGATCGGAACCGTCCACTGGCCGAGGATGGCCTGCAGCCCGAACAGGATGAGGAACGCCGCTCCTACGGATGCCCCGGAAGCAACGCCAAGCGTGTAAGGGTCAGCCAGCGGATTGCGCAGCACGCCTTGAAATCCGCAGCCCGCCAAGGCGAGCGAAGCGCCGACCAGGATCGCCAGGACGACGCGCGACAGCCTCACCTGTGTAATGATCATCTCTTCCGCTGTCGTCCAGGTGGGCTGGATCCACTGATCCGCCAACGGGAGTTGATGCAGGAGGATTTTCCAAACCTGCACCAGCGGCACGCTCGCCGTGCCGACCGAGAGGCTGATACTGGCGGAGAGCAGCAGCAGCACGAGGGCCCCTCCGCCGTACAGGAGAAGTTTTCTCTTCATTTTATTTCACCAGGTCAGGATGGATCGCCTTGGCGATTTCTTTCAGCCCATCGGTCAAACGCGGACCGACGCGGACGACCGGTGATTGCTCAAAAGAGAACATGCGATTGTTCTTCACGGCGTCGATCTGTCCCCAACCGGGACGCTTTTTGATGCCGTCCAGAATCACATCGCCGGCTCCTTCCCCCTCCGGATACAGGATGATTTCAGGATTGGCCTGAATGATGTGCTCGGGATCGATCTCGTACCAACCGCTCTTGTCCCCGCCGACGTTGATCCCGCCGGCTAACGAGATCAGTTCATCCAAAAATTCGCCTTTCCCCACCGTCCAGCCAGGGTTGTACTCGAGATACACTTTCTTTTTCGGCACGTCCTTCACGGCATCGACCACGCTCTGCTTGTCCGCCCGCATTTTTTCCGCCACGTGCTTGGCGTTTTGCTGCAAATTCATGATTTTCCCGACGGTTTCTATTTTTTCGATCACTTGGTCAACCGTTTTCGGGCTGGAAGCGTAGACCTTGATGTCATAAGAGCGCAGCTGCTCGATCGCCTTCTGATTCATGCTGGCGGAAGCGACAACCAGATCGGGCTGCAAGGCGATGACTGCTTCGACATTGGTATTCATATCGCCCACCTTCTCCTTGCTTTTCGCTTCTTCCGGGTAATCGCTGTATTGGTCGACACCTACCACCTTGTCCCCGGCCCCGATCGCAAACAGGATCTCTGTCTCGCTGGGAGCCAGTGTGATCACCCGCTTGGGCTCCTGTTCCAGGGTGATAGACGTATTCGTCCCATCGGTCAATGAAAGCGGATAGGTTGTTTCCGATTCCGGCGCTGTTGTTTCCGGCACAGCTTGCGGGGCAGTGTCAGTGCCGGGTGCCGGTGACTGGTTTGCGGGTGCTGAGCAGCCGAACAAGGTCAGGCTGAGCATCAAACAGATGAACCATAAAACGTTTGCTTGCATAATCTTGCGCATGATTTTCTCTCCCTTTCTCCTCTTCCAACAAGAAAAAGCATTTCTAATCGTGTTAGAAATGCTTTGCTGAACATTCGCCATTGCCTGATCAGATGCTTGGCCGCATACCTATTTCCAAGCGTTGCAAGGGTCGTGCCCGATCTCTAACACCAGCCTAAATCCGCGTAGGTCATCAGTGTCGCTGAAACAGGCAGGTCTCCTGACTTAGAGTCGAGCTTTTGCCGTCTTCCCGGCAGTACCAGTGACATGCTAGCAAAAGCTTACCGATGCGTGTGCCATCGGTGCTCACCACAGTGGCGGGTCCGTGTCGGCTTTTAACCGAACTTCCCAATTAAGCCGAAGCTAAAAATTTAGCGTTCAGCACCTGTTTCCTCCGATATGCGATTGTACAAGTAACTATATCACTCCGGCACCCACTTGTCTATGCCGGCTGGCAGCGGACGCAGCCGACCTTCACGGCGATCCGCCGTCTATTTCACTTGTTTTGACAGGTAATCGGCTAAACCCATGGCGCACACTTCCAAATCGATCTGCAGCACCTGGTAAACCGGATGGTCTTGCGGGACGCTGCGGCCGGTCAGGTGATCCCGCACGCGAGAGAGCAGCGCAGAGGCTATTTCGCCCTCTCCCTTTCCTTGTGCGGAAAGCTGCTTCGCTGTCTCTACGAAGATGGGCAGCCAAATCTTCATCTGACGATAAGCGTCATCGACATCTGTCGTCATTCCGTAGTGGCCAAAGTAGATGCGGTCTACCTGCAGGTCTTTGATCAGATCGATCGAGCGTTCCATCGCTTCCGGCAAAAACTGGTTAGGCGATGTAGAAGGCAGATACAAGGTACAACCTGCGTCTTCCACCTGATGGTAACGTATGCCAAAGGTGTCGCCGGTAAACATGCCGTTGCTCTTCGGATCATAGATGGAAAAGTGATGATTGGCGTGTCCCGGCGTATCGAAAAACTCGAGCGTCCGGTTTGGACCGATCTTCAGCGATTCGCGGTCTGCTTTCACCACGATCCGATCCTCCGCTACCGGAAGGATCGGATCGAACAGACTGTCGAATTTCTCCTTGTACACCGCTCTGGCTCCCTGGATCAGCCGCTCCGGGTTGGCGAGGTGGCGTGCTCCCTTCGGGTGGACAATCACCTGAGCGTCCGGGCACTCCTGCAGCAGCAGTCCCACTCCCCCGGCGTGGTCCAGGTGTATATGCGTCACGATAATGTATCTGATCTCTTCCGGCCGCAGCCCCAGTTCAAGCAGCCCCTTCAAGATGTAAGGAACCGACGGGCTGGCACTCGTCTCGATAATCGTCAGCTCCGGTTCCCGGAGGACATAGGTTCCGGTCCTGCCAGCCAGGCCGAGATCAAACCCGTCAATGAGAAACACATCATTTCCTAGATCAATTGGTTGGTTATCGCTCATCCTTGCCTCACCTCATTCTTCGTCTCTTCGCTCCTGCTCTCCGGTAAATGCCGGCGGCCGCTTTTCCCGAAAGGCCCGGACTCCCTCCAGATAATCTTGCGTAGTGAAGGCCAGTCCCTGTGCCATCGCTTCAGCTTGCAGAACCTGTTCCAACGTCATCTCGCTGCTGCGGTTCAAGATGGACTTGGCCATCCCGATGGCGGCACTGGGACCCTGCGCCAGGGAAGCCGCCATTTCTTCGGCTCTCGGCAAGAGCGCATCTGCCGTCGTCACTTCCAGCACAATCCCGTACGCCTGTGCCTCCCGGGCAGTAATCATCCGGCCGGAGAACATCAGCTCCTTGGCCCGTTGCAGCCCTACCAATCTTGGCAGGAAGAAAATTCCACCGTAATCCGGCACCAATCCTATTTTAGCAAAAACTTGTCCAAATGAAGCATTTTCCGAGGCGATCAGCAAATCACAGGCCAGGGCCAGGTTAAAACCGGCTCCGACTGCATAGCCGTTGACCGCTGCAATGACGGGCTTTTCCAAGGAGACGAGATCGAGCAGCAGCCGATGCGCCTCCTGCATATACCGCCTTGCCTCCGCCCCGCTCGGACTGCTGCCTTGGCTTGCGCCCTGGCCGGGAAATCCCTTGATGTCGCCGCCGGCGCAAAAAGCCGGGCCGCTCCCCGTCACAATCAGGCTGCGAATCCGGGCGTCCGTCCGCACTTCCTCCAGGGAGGCGCGAAATTCGTCTACCAATGCCCGCGACAGGGCGTTTCGGTTGTCGGGGCGGTTGAACGTGATTACCGCTACCCCGCCTTTTCGCTCAAGCAAAACAGATTGACTCTCCATTGTACCCCCTCCATTCGCTGGTTCAGATCATGCCGCGCCTTTTCCAGTCTGTCATCTGTTCCGAGGCGACAGACAAGACAGATCGAAAAACTTCTTCGGTATGTTCACCTGCTGCGGGCGGCGGTGCAAAAGCCATGCCGGACGTGCTCCGCCCCGGATCATAGCCGCCCGCAGAGGTATCCGTCTGAATCAAATCCCCCCATCGCTGTGTGTGCCGTACAAACGCCAAGACTTTTGCCTGCACGTGAGGATGCTGTATGACTTCGCCGATTTCCAGCACGGGAGTCAGGCAGCAATCCACTTTGTGGGAAAACTGCGACCACTCTGCCTGCGTACGGCTTTGAAACAGCTCCTTTACCTGCAAATACACGGGATTCTCTGAAGTCGCCCGGCTCACATGGGCGGCAATCCAGTCTTCCCGTCCCACTCCCCGGCAAAAATTCTGCCAAAATTTTTCCTCCAGCGCTGCCAAACCGACGAATTTTTGGTCTCGGGTCTCGTAGATCCGGTACGAGATCAGCTCCCCTCCCAATTCGGGAACGCCGTCCGTGTATCCAGTCACTTCCCGGATCAGGGTGTGTGTGTTCAAAAGGCCGATCAGCGCATCTGTCAGCGAAATGTCCAGGTATGTTCCCTTTCCGGTCAGCCCTCGCTTGACCAGTGCCGCCAGAATCGCTTCCGAAGCCGCGATCCCCCCGATCAGATCGCCAAATTGGACGCCCGGCTGGACAGGTCTGCCTTCTTCATCCTTCAATTGGGAAAGGAGACCGCTAAGGGCCTGAAAATTGAGATCGTGACCCGCCAGATCGGACAGCGGCCCCGTCTGGCCATATCCTGTCAAGGAACAGTAGACCAGCTCCGGCCGCTCCCGGCTCAGCTCCTCATAACCGATGCCGAGGGCAGCGGCCACTTTTGGACGGAAGCTTTCAATGACGACATCTGCACGGCAGGCTAATTGAAAGGCGAGCTGTCTTCCTTCTGTTTCCTTCAGATTGATCGTGACACTTTTTTTGTTGCGGTTGTTCGCCAGGTAGATCAAGCCCGTCCCTTTCGACTGGTCTCCGACCAACCGGGCAGGATCGCCGAAAGGCGGCTGCTCCACCTGTATCACTTCCGCCCCCATGTCAGCCAGCCGCAAAGCGGCGTACGGGCCCGGCAGATAACGCGAAAAGTCGACGACGCGGATTCCGTTCAGCATCGGATATTCCAGCCTCCGTTTCTTTGGACGACACGGCCGTTAACGCCGCAAGACACTCCTTATAGCGCTACTTCAAACTCGCCGATCAGCTTGACTTCGCCCACCTGGTTGCAGGCGCACAATTCGCAGAACAGTCTGTTTCCTCCGTCGGCGGACAGCGGTCTGACAACCCGTCCCGTGACGTTGATCTGCTCTCCCGGCCTGGTCATATCTGCAAAACGCACTTTCAGGCGGCGAAGCTGTTTTCGGGGATACCAGGTGCAGACCGCTTGGCCGGCAAACCCCATGATCAGCATCCCGTGGGCGATGACGCCGCCAAGCCCGGCTTCTTCGCCCACTGGGACGACCGTGTGGATCGGGTTGAAATCGCCTGACGCTCCGGCGTAGCGGACCAACTGGGTATGGGTGATCGCCGGTTTCTTCAGCGCGGGCAGCTCCCCTGCATTTTCGTCCTGGGCCGGCGGGAGCTGGCTGCGACCCGACGCCCGCCCCTCCCTGCTTCCACTGTGCTCGATCACCGCCGAACGCCCCATGCACACCGTTTCGCCATGCTGGTTGACGTACACGGTTTCGATCGTAAATAGCTTCATCGTCCCGCTGCGCCCTGACTTTGCCTTTGCTCCCGTCACTTTTGCCGTTGCCGTGATCTCGTCTCCCGGGTAGATTTCTCCTAGGTATTCGTATTCCTGCTCGCCGTGCAGCACGCGAAGCAAGTCAAGGTCTAGGACCTCGATCTGGGTGAAGAAGTCAGCCCCGCCCCACATGTCGATGACGGTGGGAAACGTCGGCGGGATCGTGACGTCCCTCCACCCCGCTTCTATCGCGCTTCTCTTATCCCGGTAGAGCGGGTTGTCATCGCCGATCGCCCTAGCGAATTCGCGTATCTTTCCCCGCTCGACGATAAAGCGATACGGCTCAAACTCATAGCCGACAAATTTGCTGATATCCGAAGCCATCTACTCCACCTCACAGCCCCAGGTTCTTGGCGATAATCAGTTTCATGATCTCGTTGCTGCCCGCATAAACCGCCGAAACGGGGATGTCACGGTAGCGCCGGGCGATCTCGTACTCCTCCATGTATCCGTAGCCGCCGTGAAGCTGCAAGCACTGGACTGCCACGCGCTTGGCCATCTCGGTCGTCCACCACTTGGACATGGAGACCTTCGTGACGATGTCCTCGCCGCCGAGGTGATCGGCGATCAACTGGTCGAGAAACGCCCGCCCCAGTTCAACCTCTGTCGCCATCTCTACGATCTTGAACTGGTTGTGCTGAAACTTGCTCACAGGTTGGCCAAAGGCCTGCCGGTTCTTCGTGTACTCGATCGTCAACCGGAGCATTTCCTCTGCAGCCGCCTGGGCGGCGATGGCGACGACCAGCCGCTCCTGCTGCAGCTTTTCCATCATGTAGCGAAAGCCCTGCCCCTCCGCTCCCAGCAGATTTACCGCCGGCACGCGGCAGTCTTCAAAGATGAGCTCCGCCGTGTCCTGGGCGTGCAGCCCGATCTTATCCAGCTTTCGACCGCGCGAAAAGCCGGGCGCATCCCGTTCGACCATAAGCAGGCTGATCCCCTTGTGAGGCGGCACGGCATGCGGGTCGGTCTTGCAGGCCACCATGACGAGGTCTGCCTGGATGCCGTTGGTGATAAAGGTTTTTTGTCCATTGAGGATGTAGTGGTCTCCCTGTTTGACCGCTGTCGTCCGAATGCTGGCCAGATCCGACCCCGCCCCCGGCTCCGTCATCGCAATCGCTGTGATGATATCGCCGCTGACGCAGCCGGGCAGCCAGCGCTGTTTCTGTTCTTCCGAGCCGTAGGCCACCAGATAGGGTACGACGATGTCACTGTGCAGCGGAATGCCGATGAGACTGGAGCCAACCCGTTCCAATTCTTGGATGATGACGACCGAGTAGGCCCAATCGGCTCCAACACCACCGTACTTCTCTTCGACGGTTGGACAGAGGAATCCCTCTCCACCCATTTTCTTCCAAAAAATTCGCGGTATCAAGCGTTCCTGCTCCCACTGGCTGTAGCAGGGAACGGCTTCCTTCGCCAGGAATTTTTGCAGGGCCGAACGGAACATGCGATGCTCTTCTTGCAGGTAATGCTGAGCCATTCTCCCAATCCCCCTGTTAAAAAGATAGAGTCTGAAACGATATGTACCGGCAGCAGATGGGCTGTGTCCTCCTCAAGAAAAGTCGTAGGCGTAGGAGACTCGGTACAGCTCCACGATTTCCTGATGAGTCGGCACTCTGGGATTGTTGCCCGGACTGCCGCTGTCCAGCGCATCCTGGGCCATTTTGGCAAGCGACCGCTGGAAGGCTGCTTCGTCAATGCCCCAGATCTGCATATTGGGAATATTCAGATCAAGGCACAGCCGTTTTATCTGTGCGATCAGGCTGTCAGCCAGTTCACTGTCGCTGAGCCCCGCCCCGTCGGGGAGGATATGCCTGCCGATCGCGGCCAGACGCTCCGCTGCGCTCTCTCTGGTAAATTCCAGCACAGCTGGCAGCAGCATCGCATTGGAGACGCCGTGCGGCACGTGGAACAAGGCTCCTATCGGCCTTGACATCCCGTGCACAAGCGTAACGGAAGCGTTGGAAAAAGCGGCTCCCGCCAGCATGGCGGCAAGCGCCATATGGCTTCTCGCTTCGATATCGTCCCCCTGCCGATACGCTTGCAGCAAGTTTCCGGCGATCAGCTCAATCGCCCGAAACGCCATCATGTCGGTCACCGGCTGGGCGCGCCGGGAGATGTACGCTTCCACAGCGTGGCAGAGCGCGTCAACCCCGGTAGCCGCCGTTACGGACGGCGGACAGGATACCGTGAGCAGCGGATCGACAATCGCCGCCGCCGGAAGCAGCTCGGGCTGGGACAGCATCATCTTAACATCATTTGCCGTGTCGATGATCACGGTCACCTTAGTCATCTCCGATCCGGTACCCGCCGTAGTCGGAATAGCAACCAGCGGCAGCGGCTTTTGCTGGAATCTTTTTTTATTTCCGACATATTCGCGGATGTGTCCGCCATTGCTCATCAGCACGGCGACTGCCTTGGCTGCGTCGATGGCGCTGCCTCCGCCGAGGGCGACGATCACATCGCACGCTTCGCCCGTACAGATTTCTAACGCTTCCTGGACGTGTAGATCCGTCGGCTCCGTATTCACTCCCGTGTAGCTGGCATGCGAAAGTCCTGCTCGCTCCAAATAGTTCCGGCAAAGTGATACATGGCCGATTTGTTCCATGACGGGATCGCTGATGATCATCGCCTTGCTTCCAAGCGACGCTGCCTGTCTGCCAACCCCGGCAAACGAATTGGTCCCGTACAAAATATTTTGCGGCATGAGTATCTGATGGATGTTTGACATCATCGGACTGCACCCCCGTGTTCCTATCTTTCCTATTTTATAGATATTTCTCTTCGGATGGGGGGATACCTGCTTTTTCCTGGCGGCGGGATGCCTATCTGTTGACATCGAATTTACCTGTGGGTACACCAAATAAGCTGACACCCCTAGACGGGCATCAGCTTACGGCCTGAGGACACAGGTCTTGTACCTTGACACTTATAGCGCTAAGAAGACTTTTTGGGTGGTTCCGGTTGGTACATCATAAACATGCTGGTTGTTCCAATGTTCATCATAGCAACTACGGCTAGCACTTTTGCCGTGGTTTGGAACAATGGTTTGGTTAGAAACTTTACCATTTTACCTCGCCTCCTTTTGGTTTAGGACTAAGCAAAATATCCCATGAGCCAATAAATTTGTGGCCCACTGGTGTCAAAGTAAAAGCTTGCCAGAGAAGTGCAGTCGCCATCGTCCAGCCCATAAAGTTCTTGGGGCCAACAATGATGGAGACAATTGATAGAGCAACAACAGCAAGTAAGGTGCAGCGGCGAAAGGTCAACTCGCTTGCCTTGTTCTCAAATGGCTTATTCGGGGGAGCTTGCGGTGCATAGCGCCAATACAAATACAGGGAGAGCAAAATCACGCCGTATAAAACGATCGACGGCAATACACTGAGCCACGGCTGCATCAGCTTAACCGCGGAACCCAAGGCGGCAAGTACGACGATACTCGTAATCAGGCACCGGTAATAGGCGGAACAATGCGCACCGCCAGACAAGATACGAACAAGGCCGGTGACGATCAGCAGAACGGTCACCTCATATGTGATATGCAGAAAAGCCGCTACGGAAAAAAGAAGCGTTAATTTCACAACACTTCCTAGCAAAATCTCGGCGCCATAGGATAACATTTCAGCTTGTTCGAGTCTGGAAGCCTTTTGTGCCACATATGATCCAACTGCTTGTCCCATTTTATGAATGGAGATTTCGAACATCGTTTCACCTCCGTTATCCTGGCAGGACTTGTTTCTTGATGTGCTTGTATAAGGAACTTTTTTCACAGGAAAAATGGCTCTTGAATATGCTGACGGGTTTGATAGACTTCAACTAAAAATTCATCTTTGATTGGCGACGATTGACACAAAGCTAGATTCCTTCTCTACCCCGTATATTATCAAGATTTATTTCCGCTTCCTATATTCCATGCTCAACCTGTACCTATCGAAGCATGAACCGTAGATTTCTGTGTTCATATCGCCAGTTCTATGGATGAAGCCTGTTGCTCATTTGACTTCTTGTGACAAAAGGCTCACAATGATCGGCTCGTCAAGGAAACATCTTCACTTTCTCTGCCATCAGCCAAATTTTCCCACGGGATATAGATTTCAAATTCCACACCCTGATAATTTTCAGGTTCTTTTAATTTCAAACTGCCTTGATAACGGTCGATGATTTGCCCGATGATAAAAAGCCCCAGACCGCTGTGCTGGTTTGGATCTTTGGTCGTATACCCTGCAGTAGAGAATTTCTTCCAGTCGTCTTGAGAGATGCGGTGGCCATTATTCGATACGTTCAGAGCCAAGCCGAGTTTATTGCTAATAAACGTCAAGTCTACTCTTGGCGAACTGTCGGCTTTTGCAGCATCCAAGGCGTTGTCCAACAAGTTGCCGACCAAGTGGGTGAGATCCTCAGGTGAAAGCGGAAACGTGTTTCCTTCCGTTTTGACCCGCCAATGAAATGCAACCCCGCAGGCCTTTGCTTCCTCCTGTTTTACGCTTAGAATGGCAGCCAGTTCCGGTGGATCCATTTTCAAGAGACTGTCTATGTGCCGAACGGTTTGATACACGTTTTCAATATAAGCTTCTGCCTGGCTATAATGACCTACTTTTAAATATCCATACATCGCGGTAAGGTGATTATAGAAATCATGTCGTTCCACCTGTAATTGCAAATTCAGCTTATGCTTTTCCCGAAAATGGCGCAATTCTGTTTGTAATCGGGCTTCCCGTTCCGCAGCCTTTAGGAGGTAACCAGCGACAAGAATGGTTGCAAGAGCCGAGACCATCAGCACAATGCTGCTAATTTCTACTAAAGTGGCGAGGGTAAAGCTAGGATAAACATCTGAATAATAGACGTAAAAACTGATATTCAACAATGCCAGCATTAATGCTTGTACCAGATACAGGGCAAACAGGCTCATTTGGCTAAGCGTTTGCCTTTTTCCCCTATTTATCACCCCGTTGTTTCCTTCCCTCAGCCGTTCCAAAAAGGGCAGCCGCCATTTTTGTTTCCGAACAAGAAAGGTTACGAATAACAGGAAGAGCAGATGTGGCAGGGAAAACAGGATCCTCAACACAGGGTTGGAAATAATCTCCTCAAGATTCACAGAAAAAAGCCAGGCAAGCAAAGGAACAAAAACGCCCTCTGCCAATCCTAGCACCACACTGGCAAGAATCATGACAGTTGCAGCTGTAAACCAGGAAAGTTGAAAAAAAAGGTTTAGTAGCATGACCATTCCGATTACCTGTAAAAAGCTGTGGATACCAAATACCATTGACACCGAGCGGATAAAATAGGAAAAAAGCGAGGTTAACAGGGAAAGAGCCAAAATAAAGAGCGGTGATCCTTTTTTTCCTACCAGGGTAAGTGCCAAGTAATATAAAACGATGCTTTCTGGTACTGACACTCCTAAAAATGGTATCAATGGCATAAAATCCATCTTCTATTTTCTCCTTTAGACATTGTACTGTGCATAGGACATTAGTTCATGTACACGGTCACGGCTGAGCAGAGCTTTGCCATCATAATTTTTAAATCTGACTTCATAGTAGGAAGAATTAGGATAATGGACGATTCGTTCCAGCAGTTCCGTATTGATGATATAGGACTTGTGAGAGCGAAAAAAACCTGTTCCCAAGTTTTGTTCCAGCTCCTGCAGGGTATGCCGTGTCTTGAATTTTCCATTCACACAAGAGATAAAGGTATGGCGCCCTGCTTTCTCAATGTAAAAGATCTCACTGAGTTTTACAAAAATCCGTTCGTGACCGAGGTTGATGGAGATTCTGGGGGTCTGCAAGCGGGAGGCTGGATGATGTTTCTCGGGTCGTTTTAGGATTTGCTGAATATACCGAACCGTCTGTTTTACCCGATCGGGGTCAATCGGTTTTAATATATAGTCACAAGCATACAGATGAAAAGCCTCGAGGGAATATTCCGGATGAGCGGTGATAAAAACGATAAACATATCCGGCTTGATCTTTCGCAGGTCTTCAGCCAACTCCAGCCCTTTCCTGTCGGGCAATTCGATGTCTAAAAAAGCCAAATCTGGATCTTTTTCATTGACAAGCCTGATGGTGTCCTTGGCATTTTCGGCTGTCCCTGCAATCAGTACATCTGGAAGCTCACTGAGAATGGAACGAAGCAATAGCAAGATTCCCGGCTCATCGTCTGCTATTACGATTTTGATCGGCAACAAATCTACCCCTCCACTGATCATTAAGTATTCTCTTCCATACCCAAAATACCTTTTAACAGTCGACTTTACCGGTTTGCTGGCTGGTGGACTGTTCGTTGCATAAAGCCGCGCAGTTGGTATATAAAAGTTCGCTCAACCGTGATCATTCCGAATCAGCAACCTCACCATCATGCTTTCCATCAATAATTCTACAAGCAAGCTGATCAACAGCACATATACAATCATAATAGCAATATCTAGCAAGTTATTTGCCTTTTCCTCTCTATCTGTATCTTTTTTCATGATGTTCGCAGCTTTCTTTCTGACACATATCAGAACAAAAAGGATCAAACTGACGTAAAAGATTGTCTGGCTGATGTAATACGTTGTACTGTAACCAACATAAAACGGGTCAGCAAACGTAAAGAGGAATATCTTTCCCAGACAAACATAGACGGAGAGGAAGACATAAAAATACATAACAGACAGAATGACCACTCTCCTTCAATCAAACAATTCAACCGATTTCTACCATTCGAAAATAGTATAATAGAAGAAAAATCAAATGAAAACAGCTAAGGAGGAAGGCACGATGAAAGCAGTCGGATTATTTCGTTATTTGCCCGTTGACCATGAGGAGAGTCTGCTCGACCTTGAAGTGGAAAAACCTGTCCCGACAGGCCGCGAGCTATTGGTAAAGGTACATGCTGTCTCGGTCAACCCCGTGGACACGAAGGAACGCTCGCCCAAGGACCGTACGGAAGAGTCTGCGAGGATTCTTGGCTGGGACGCCAGTGGGATCGTGGAAGCGGTTGGAGAGGACTGCCGCCTGTTTCGTCCAGGAGACGCCGTCTATTACGCCGGAGATATTACCCGCCAGGGCTCCAACAGCGAGTATCAGTTGGTCGATGAGCGGATCGTCGGGAAAAAGCCGGCCCGTCTCTCCTTTGCCGAGGCGGCTGCCATGCCGTTGACCACGATTACCGCTTGGGAAGGCTTGTTTGACCGTCTGGGAATTGGGAAAGAGAAAGATGCCGGCAAGAGCATTCTGATCATCAACGGTGCCGGCGGCGTAGGCTCAATCGCGATCCAACTGGCAAAATGGGCCGGACTGACCGTCATCGCGACCGCCTCTCGCCAGGATTCGATTGACTGGTGCCAAAAGCTTGGGGCCGATACGGTGATCGACCATCGGCAGGAACTGCTCCCCCAGCTGCAGGCGGCCGGTTTTCCCGGGGTGCACTACATCTTCTGCTTGAACGATACGAGCGGACATTGGAATAACATGGCAGACAGCATACTGCCCCAAGGGAAGATATGCTCCATCGTCAGGGCGAACCAAATTCCCGATCTGAATGCGCTTATGAACAAGAGTGTCACTTTTGCCTGGGAGCGCATGTTTACCCGATCCATGTTCCAAACAGACGACATGATCAAACAGCATGAGCTGCTGGAGCAAGCGAGCCGCTTGTTCGACGAAGGAATCCTGCAATCGACGATGACAGAGGTCTTGTCGCCGATATGCGCCGAACAGCTTCGAAAGGCACATGCCAAGGTGGAGTCTGGCAAGATGATCGGAAAGCTTGTATTGGAGAATTTTTAGCAAAAAGTCCCATCCCGCCGCACGTCGATTGTGAAACGGGATGGGGCTTTCCATTGCTACCGATCGGGACCAATTCCTACCAGCATGGCCAGCTTGGCAAACAGATATTGCCGGAAAATAGCCATGCCGTACCTTCCCCCGGAAACATCCCCCCTGAAGCCGTGAAATCTCACGCCGCGCGGCTGTCTGACCAGTCCCGTTTGGCGCTCCCTTTGGTTGCGATGCTGACCACAACCATCACGACGACATTGACGATCATAGCGATCACACCGACATTCAAATCCTGTATCGCCTGCGGCAGGGACGGAAACAGCGTGCCTATCGTCGTATTCTGGATCGTGATATAGGTCACGGTCGCAACGCCGGCGATGATCCCGGCTGCCGAACCCTGCTTCGTCACAAAATTGCGCTTCCACAGGCTGAGGACCAGCGATGGGAACAGTTGTGTCACCAGACTGTAGCCCATCAACAGCAGCGTCACGATCGTATTGCCGCCCTGGAAGGTAAAATAGAGCGCGACGAGTCCGACGACCGGTACCAGGATCTTGGCCAGACGGGAAACTTGCGCTTCGGTAGCGGACTTGGCAAACACTTGATAGATGTTTTTCGAAAGCAGCGTCGCGGACGACATTAAAATGATCGATCCGGGAACGATTGCCGTAAGCAGACCTGCCGCTCCGATCACGCCGACAAACCACGGATCAAACGTCTGGATGGAAAGCCTGAGCAGAGAGAGGTCCCCGTCCGCCCCTTTCAGCCCGGGAACTTGCAGGATAGCGGAAAATCCGACAAAAAACACAAACAGGAGCACCAGTCCGTACAGCGGCAAGACAATCGCGTTTTTCCGAAAAACGCTTGCTTTCTTGGCGGAATAGACAGAACCGAAGGTATGGGGCCACATGTAAAAGCCGAGTGCCGTCAAGATGACCGTCGAGACAAACCAGGAGGGGCTAAGCCCTTTGTCAGGCAGGGCCAGAAATCCCGGATGAGCCGCCTCGATCGCGGTAAACATCGGTTGATAGCCGCCGTAGTAGTGGAACGGCAGGTAGATTCCCATAAAGATGACGACAAACAAGATCATGATGTCCTTGACCACCGCTGTCCAGGCGGAACCGTGAATTCCGGAAACCATCACGTAGGCGACGACGGCAATCAGGCCGATCCAGATGGCGGCCGTCGGGGAAATCGAGCCGTAAGACGCTTCCGACACGATAATACCCAGCCCTTTCAACTGCAGCACCAAATACGGGACCATCGCCGCTACGCCGACAAGCGAGACGAGTACGCCCAGGTAAGGGCTCTTATACTTGCTGACGAAAAAGTCGGACTGGGAGACCAGTTTATGTTCTTTGGCATACTTCCAGATCGCCGGGAGCAGCCAGTACGACAAGACGTAAGCCAGCGATCCGTAGGCGATGATGTAAAAAGTGGGACCGCCTTTGCCGTACGCCCAACCGCTGCCGCCAAGAAAAGTAAACGTCGTGTAGATTTCCCCCGCCAACAACAGAAAGACAAACAGTGTTCCAAATCCCCGGCCGCCTACTGTCCACTGCTCCAGGTTCATGTCTTTCCCTTTTCGCGCCAGGATGCCGAGGACGAGCGACAAGGCCAGGAAGGCGAAAATGATCGTCAGAGCGGCATTCACTCCTGATCACCTCCCCGATTGGCGGGGTCCAGCCTGTAGACGATAAACATGATCAGAGATGTCAGCACCGTCCATAAGACGATCCAGAAAAGCAGAAACGGCATGCCCAGGACGTAAGGAGTCACCTTATTGACCAACGTGATGCAGCCCAAAATGCCGATAAACGGTAAGAGTGCGAGTACGTGAATGACTTTCAACGCACTTCCTCCTTTCGTTTTCATTCGGTTTGGTTTCTTCCGTTTGTAAGAAATCCGGCGACAATGCCGATCTTGCCGAACTCCATCGACGCCCAGAGATGTGCCCCGATGACCAGGTCCACGCCATCCATCACCCCGGCGGCGACCATCTCTTCCGCGCCTCCTGGAAACAGCTCCTCGGCATGCTGAAACAAAAAGCGGACTTCTCCTTTGATCTGATCCTTCATCCTCGAGAGGATTTTTGCCGCCGCGAGCAGCATGGAGGTATGCCCGTCGTGGCCGCAGGCGTGCATGACGCCCTGGTTTTTCGAGACGAACGCAAACGTATTCGCTTCCGTGATCGGCAGGGCGTCCATATCTGCCCGCATCGCCAGCACCTTTCCCGGCTGGGCGCCGATCAGGCGAGCCATCACACTCGTCTTGGTGGGACGAGTAACTTCGAGATTGCCAAATGAGTTGAGTGTGTCATAAACAAATTGCGCCGTCTTCTCTTCGTGGAAAGACAGTTCCGGATGCTCATGCAGATAGCACCTCCAAGCGATCACCTGCTCCCTCAGTTGTTCTGCTGCCTGATCCAGAGTAGCTGTCGTCATCTGAAAAACAATCCTATCCAGAAAATGTTTTCTGCTGCCCTACAGCCGCTTGTACTGTTTCATGATGTCGACCAAATCGTCCAGCGGCAGCGCCGTCACGGTTTTGCCGTTCGCTCCTGTCATTGTTTCCGCCTTGCACATTGCATTTAATATCGCTTCCTCCGTGGCCTCGATGACCGCTTCAAACAACGGCGACATGGCGTTGTGAGACAACATTTTCACCGAGCTGGGGACGGCGGGATTGGCCGATTCAATCGAGCGGTTCGCGGTGGAAAAGGCCAGGAAGATATCGCCGCTGCCATTGCCGCCGGTGCCTCCCATGCGTGCGACGCCAAGACCAGCCCGCTGCGCCAAGCGTCTGCACTGCGTCGGGATAACGGGGGCGTTGGTAGCCACGATGATGATGATCGAGCCCATTTCAGCGGGAACCTCACCGGTGAATGCTGTTCCCTTTTCTTTTTGGACGAGTTCCATGCCGACAGGAACGCCATCGACACGCAGCAATTCTTTGCTTCCGTAATTAGCCTGAACGAGAACGCCAACGGTCCAACCCCCTTGAGACTCGGGCAGAACCCGGGAGGATGTGCCGGTTCCGCCTTTGAAGCCATGGCACACCATCCCGGTTCCGCCGCCGACGTTGCCCTCTGCGATCACGCCATCAGAAGCACTTTCAAGCGCTTGCCAGACATGCTCCGGTTTTACGTGGAACCCGTTGATGTCGCTCAAGCCTCCGTCGTATGTCTCCGCAACCACGGGCAGGCTCCACGGTGTGCCTTGCTTGATGTTGCCGTTTTTCACGTCGTATTCGATCAGGGCGTCACGCACAACCCCGACGCTGTGGGTGTTGGTAATCCCGATAGGCGACGTCAACAGCCCTGATTCCACCACCCAAGCAAGCCCGGTCATCTCACCGTTGCCATTGAGCACATGCGGGGCGGCGAACAGCGGATCCGCCCGCAAGTTCCCGTCGTGCGGGAGGATCACAGTGACACCCGTCCGCACCGGACCCCTTCCCTCCACCAACTGGCCTTCTCCGGAAATCAGCGTCGTATAGCCCACTTTTACCCCCGGCACATCGGTAATCGCATTCCATTTGCCGGGATTGAACCGGCCGATTTTGATCCCCAGCTCGCGTACCCGCACCCGACCGGTGATTTTCTTTTGGACCTCGGCACCTGCCGCACTCTCATCCGCCGCCATGGCCGTCCCGAGACCGAATAAGGAACCGGGAACAGCCGCAGTCAGTCCCAGCAACGCCGTCTTCTGCAGAAACTCTCTCCTGCTGACTTCCTTCTCTGCGATCTGTGATTTGATATCCTGCTGCTCATCCTGGTGTGAACCATCTCGTTTCGACATCCGATCCTCACCTTCCCCTGATTAATGAAAGAGTACTTTGTATAACATTATCTGAAAATTTTAAATATAATTCTTCAAATCTTTCCATCATCCTTCCCATTCGTTACTTTTTCTTGCCGTAACTAACCTCCAATCCGCTTCTGGCATCCATTTGTATGCCGTATTGCGGAATCGGGTAGCGTAGTCCATTTTTACTCAACTGTTCCAGCCCTGCCAGCGCCTTGACTAAATGCTCTGGCGACAAGGCCATCAGCAGTTCATCGTCCAATACACCGCCGTAACGCCGTTCGGCAAAGCAGGGTATCGACAAGCTGGGTTTTCCCGTGACGAGGGCCCGCCCCCACGAGTCGGCGCAAGAGGATTCTCCGACGATGCTCCACTCGAATTTTTCGTATTGGGACCATTGCAAACCGTTGATAAATAGAATCATTTGTCCAGGTGTCGCATAGATCAGACAGATGTCGGGCGGGTTTAAACGGCCAGAGGCCAGCGGCGACACCGCCATCGCTTCAAACCTTCCGTACGGCACGGTGGTCATCGCCTGCTGATGGGCTGCCGAATCCCGCTCTCCTTCAAACCACACTCCCGCCATTTCCCTGCCGGACAGCCATTCCTCGTTTCTCGGATGCAGACCGATGACCACGCCGCATTGAGCTGAGACCAGGTCCTCTGCCGTGATGCCCACCGTCCAGCCCAGCCGCGCTGCCTGTGCGACAACCTGGTCTGCCGTGTGGATCGCGTTTGGCCGTCGAATCTTCGGAATCGCCTCCATCTCCTCCTTGGTCGGAAACATTTTCATCCCGATCGGAATGGTTTTCAACCGCAGCAGCTGATACAGTTTGTTCGTGATTTCTTCCCAATGAAACACTTTCGTTTGCCCGTCCATTTTGCCACTCCTTTTTTCAGAAGATTTAAACACTTCTTTTTAAAGGTAGCACTTTGCCCTGCAAAATGAAAGCCGTCCGCTCCCGACATGCGGAAACGAACAGCTTATTTCAAGAATTTACGCTTTTTTTTGAACTAAGACATCTGGGAAGCTTTTATTTCCGTGAGGCATTCTGATCTACGGCGAAAACCGCCTTTTCGATATCTTGTTTCACCTGTTGCGACAAGCGGTCGATCACGGAGAAGTCGATCATTTCAAAATACAAGCCCTTTAACCGGTCGCGCCTTTTTTTGGCTTCGGCGAGGTATGACGTCGCCTCGTTCATTGCACTTCTGTAACGCGCTTTGATCCCGTCCATTTCTCTAGCGTATTTTTCATCCGTCCCCGAAGCAATTACCTGTTCGTACATATCCAGGATCTCGTCACTTTCCCTGCTGGGGAAGTACTCGTGCGGCGCCGTGGAATCGAAGATCGCCACACTGATTTCCGGAAAGATCAACATATCCAGGCTGCCCGGATCGAAACCGCAGTGAAACACTTCCGCATCAAAGCCTCTTTCTTCCGCGACGGAGACTAATTTTTTCAGCATCGTCGACTTTCCCGATCCAGGCCGGCCTTTGACAAAAATTCGTTTGGACACACCTGCTGTTAGATTCTCGACAAAATCGACCGCCCCTTTGGGAGTAGCCGCCCCCAGGAAGACGTGTCTGATCTTCGACTGTTTCTGCTGCACGCGATTGGCAAAGAACAAATCGACCAATTCTTCCGCCGCTTGATTTGCCTTGGTAAAATTCATGCTGTCGATGTAGTACTTTTCCCATTCGTCATGAATCCGCAGAGCCTTGGCAAAGGTCTCATACGCTTTTGTGCAGGTCTCCTCAAAGCCTGCCTGCAGGGCAGCCAAATTGGACTGGTTTCGCGAGACTTTGGCTTGATCCACTGCCTGATCCATATCGATAGAGAAGACCGCTTTGGCACTCTCCGGCCCCAGCGTTTCCCGGCAAGCGCTGCCATCAACGATCCCGATTCTCTCTTCAGTCAGGATAAGCCCATCGAGCGTATCGCTGTCAAACGGGCAGTGAAACATCTCTACACTTCGTCCCTGCCTGAGCATCTCGTCTGCAACCTGCTGCATGATCGTCGACTTGCCCGTACCCGGGCGACCCTTGAGAATATAGAGTTGGTCAAGCTCTTGAAAAGCGGAGTCAAATAAAAGATGGACCCCCGCCGCCGTATTTCCGCTGGCAAAGTAATGCCGAACCGTTTCACCCATTGGGACCGCTCCTTTCCAGTATCGAGGGTGTGGTTTACACCACCTATCATATGACGGCAGAAGCAAATTGTGCGTCTGTCCCTTGTATGTATAAACGGGAATTGGGTAACATACATATAGAAGAAAGCAGGGGTGGACAAGACCTCTGCTTTCCCGGGAGTCTACTTCTTTCGCTTTGGTCGGCGGGAGTGGGCTCCTCTCGGTTTTTTTCGGGGACAAAAAATCCGGACAAGTTCAAACGAGGTTACGACAACCTTCAACAGCCAGAACAGCTTTTCCAAGTATCCCATGACTTCACCTCCTCCCTGAAAGAGGTGGAAATGTTCCTTGCTGTGTATGGAATCAGGGATCGATGGTAACACTTGTAACAAACTGTTTTTACCAATAGATTATGAGGCAAAGGTTGTCCTTTATGTCATAAGAATGAATTTGAAATTCATTGTTCCGAATCACTGGACATAAAGAAAGCTCATTTCTTTTCCTCGGGCATCTCCCGATAAAGCAGTTCCTTCAACGGGGGAACACCAAGCCAGATCCAAATCCGCAAAAAAACGTCAAGGGACGGTTGGTTTACGTTCTTCAGGATCATACTAAGCGTGCTGGGCGAAATCCCGAGCTGCTGGGCGATCTCTTTTTGGGCCAGGTTGATTTTTCTCACGTTCTTGATGTAATGAGCGATACTGTTCTTCAAAGGGTACATCGCTCCCAGGCTGAAATGCTCGTCGAGGTCTTTCTTGATCTCCTCGTACAGGGCCGGCGCTATGTGAGGATCGTCGAGATAGCGGGAAAAAAAGAAGGAAAAAGCGGCTTGGGCAATATCGTCCCGGTTCATTTGCACACCGTGGGTGCGCGAAGAAGAAGCCAGGTAATCGATCAAATTGAGAAATGTTGTAGGTAAACGAAACGTCGTTTCTTGCCATTTCTGTTCCATATCAGCACCCCATCATCACGAGTCATGTAGGATATCAGTTTTATTGTATTCTCACGGAGGAGTGGACATGCGATTTCAACTGACAAAAGAACAAGCGGAAGAAATCAGGCGTGAAGCCGATTCCGTCCAAAAAGGCAACAAATGAGAAAAATCCCTTGCTTTGCAAGGGATTTCGACTGCAGAGATGACTGTGACGGTTTATTTGGCCGAACCGTAAAATTCGGCAAACACATCCGAAAACGCCTCGGCCGCAAGCAAGCTCTCTTCCAGCGTATTGTTTACGCCACCGAATTCCATTAACAAGCTGCCCGGTGAGATGGATTGGTTGTATTCACCATTCCCCTGTTTGGCGCTTTTGGTAAGCACGCCGCGGGACAAGCCGGGATATTTCTGGTTCAGCCGTTGGTGCAGGGCCTCGGCCAATTTTTTGTTTTCGGCGTAATTCGGATGAGCGGTCCCGATGACGAATAGGATTCGCGCATACGATTTACCGTTTATCGTAACGGTTGTGTCTTTACGCGGAACATCGGCATCGCGATGAATGTCGAAAAAATAATTCAGGGAAGGATGCACTTCTATCGCTTTGCTGATGGCTTTACGAGATTCCGCGTAAGAAAGGGCGTAGCTTAGGTTCTGTTTCTTTAACATTTCGGCAAAATCGTCGTTTCCGACTAAAGTGGCGATGCCCCTCTCCTGCAAGCCCTTTCCGATCTGCTTGCCTACCAACGTAATGTTCACGGCAGGATCGTCGATAGATGTTCCTTGCTGATTGCGCGCGACATTTTTCCAGGATTCGCGGTTGTGAGTATGGTAGACGTATACTTTTTTGTCCGTTCCTTGTTCATCCATTTGATCCAGGTTCGTTGTTACGACCCAACTGGCGACGTACGCGGTATTGCCGCCCGGGAGCGATACTTGATGCCAATCTCCCTGGGTTCCGACGATTGGAAACGAGTCACCCGGCTTGGCTTTGCCGACGATGTCATGCTCAAGCCCCGGACCGCTGCGCAAATTGGTATTGTCTATGATGTTGACGGCAGGCGCGGGTATTTCGGTCTGCTCTGCTTGAACCGGCAGTTCCATTTGCTCGGCTTGAGCGGGTGTATCGGTTCGTTCGATTTGAGCGGGTGTATCGGTCTGCACGACCCAACTGGCGACATAAGCGGTGACACCGCTTGGAAGTGTGATGTTGTACCATTCTCCTTCCAAGGCGGCAATCGGAAATGAATCGCCCGGTTTGGCTTTGCCGACGATGTCATACTCAAGCCCTGGACCGCGCCGCAGATTCGTGTTGTCGACGATCTTGACAAAGGATCCGGCCAAAATCGGCCCCCTTGAATCAACCCGAACGCTTTCGCTGCCGACGTTGTTCTTCGTCATTTCAAATGCAGCAGCTCCATAAGCAGGATCGGACATTGCAATTAAAAGCATAGCGACGACGCTTCCGCCCAGGAATGTTTTACGAAGCAACAAGGTTTACTCTCTCCTTACTCTCACTCTTTGTAAATGGATATTTTTAGCAATATTCGACATCGTTTGAGAAAGTCCTCCTCTATTTTCCAAATGTTTTCTTTTTCTACAAACCAATAAGCGTATTCGAAAAATCTCGAATACGCTTATTGGTTCAAGTGACGACCCTATTATTTTTAACATCTTGCGTCGGAAGTCTCATGGTAAGATGCCTCAACTTCAACTCGCGTTAGCGAGTAAGTGGGGGAGCATTCACGACAGTACTTTATAAATGACATACCCTATCACCAAAAGTAAAATTAAAATTCCAGTTCCTTTCCATCCCAAACCGCCAACTAAATCAGCTAAATTTCCGGATTCAGCACGATTGAATCCATCACCAAACGCACCAGTAGGGTTATTTTTTATTTCTTCTTGTCTTAAACGTTCTCGTTTTTCTTCAGGTGTTTCTTTTCGAGCATCCATGTAACCACCTCCTGATAAAAACTTCACTACGTGCGACTTGTTTTCTCATATGATGAATAAATTACATTTCGACAAATATTCCCAAATACCTTGTTACGCTGCCATCATTCGCAATGGAAACAAGACGAGGCTGCCTGGCTCAGGCAGCCCCTCCCTTAGATCAACAGATTAAACAAATACGGATCCTCGGTTATCTCCACGTATTTCACACTGTACTGATTCATCCGGTCGACCAGCGGTTGGTAGTCCTCCCGTTTTTTCAGCTCGATCCCCACCAGAGCAGGGCCGTTTTCCTTGTTGTTCTTCTTGGTGTATTCGAAGCGGGTGATGTCATCGTCCGGCCCCAATACCCGTTCGATAAACTCCCGCAAGGCGCCGGCCCGCTGCGGGAAACTGATGATAAAGTAATGCTTCAAGCCTTCGTATACAAGCGATCTTTCCTTGATCTCCTGCATCCGGTCAATGTCGTTATTTCCCCCGCTGACGATGCAGACGACGTTCTTCCCGGCGATCTCGTCGCGGTAAAAATCAAGGGCGGCAAGCGGCAGCGCACCAGCCGGTTCAGCGACGATCGCATGTTCGTTGTAGAGTTCGAGAATGCTGGTGCACACTTTCCCTTCCGGCACCAGCGCCACTTCGTCCAGTACCTCTTTACATATTTCCAGGGTGAGGTGCCCCACTTGCTTGACAGCAGCGCCATCGACGAATTTTTCGATATCCCCGAGGGTCACGGTGTCATCCTTCTCCAGGGAATGGCGCATGGCAGGAGCACCGGCGGGTTCGACGCCGATGATTTTCGCCGCGGGATTGATCCCTTTTACATAAGTCCCCACGCCGGAAGCAAGCCCGCCGCCGCCTACACTGACGAAGACGTAGTCAACCGTATCCTCGATGTCATTCATGATCTCCAGGCCAACCGTTCCCTGTCCGGCAATCACCTTCGCATCGTCGAATGGGTGGATAAACGTCTTGTCCTCTTCCGTGCAGTACCTCATCGCTTCGTAGTAAGAATCGTCAAACGTATCGCCGGTGAGGATGACTTCCACAAACGAGCCGCCGAACAGCTTCACTTGGGAGACCTTCTGCCGCGGTGTCGTCGTCGGCATAAAGATCTTCCCTTCTATCCCCAGCTGCTGACAGGAATAGGCTACCCCCTGGGCATGGTTGCCGGCACTGGCGCAGACGACGCCTTTTTGCCTTTCCTCCTCCGACAGGCTCTGAATCAGGTAGTAAGCGCCTCTAATCTTAAACGACCGGACGACTTGCAGGTCCTCCCGCTTCAGGTATACATTGCAGTTGTAACGGTTCGACAGACGCTGGTTCTTCTGCAGCGGCGTCTTGTTAACGACCTCTTTTAAGGCGTGATTCGCCAGAATGATATCTTCCATCCTTACATGATTCATCTCGTTTTCCTCCGATTACAAATTGAGCCAAAAAGAAAACTCCCGCCCGGCAATCTGAGATGATTGCTGAGGCGAGAGTATCGCGGTACCACTCAACTTTCCTGCTTTCCTCGCGAAAAACAGGCTTGGTAAGTCTTGGCCAAGACTCTAGTCTGATAACGGCGACTTCTCCGTTGTTTTTTACTGGGGCGCGCGCTGCCCGTTCGAAAACAAAGCTCTAAGGTGATATTCAAAGCGGGAGTAACGGCCGTCCTTTCAGCACGCGGGACAGCTCTCTGGCGCCAGAGCCCTCTTTTACTTGTCCTTATCTTCGCTTGCAATAATTTCGAAGTGTTTTTCTCATCAAAGTTTTCGGGTTGGATAATACGATTATAGGTACCTCTTCGGATCGTTGTCAACCCCCGGTGTCCTGCCGCTCCCGCCGCACCTGATGGCCGGTCGAATCCAGCAGCCCGAGCGATACCGGTATGCCGAGGATGGCAAACCCGATCAGCATGGTAAACAGCAGGCGATAATCGACCAGCAGGCTGACCAGGACCGAGGCGATCATCCCGCCGATGTAGCGAAAGGTCAAAAAAATACCGGAAGCGCTCCCGGCCAGCTCCTTGGCGACGGCCTGCAGGGAAGCCGTTTGCATCGCGGCAGTCCCGATGCCGGAACCAACCCCGCCCAGGATGAACACGAGACACAGGTACAGGAGGGAGTGATAGGGATAGATTCCCAGGTAAGACGCGGCGGCCAAACCCGATATGACAAAGGAAAGCAGCACCGTCTTATCCTTGCCGATCCGATCGGACATATATCCCCCCAGCCAGGAACAAAGCGACATGCACAAGGAAAAGGCGAACATCAGCCAGCCAATGGTTTTGATCGGCAGGTGCAGATCCCGCTGCAGCAGGATGGGCATGACCAGAATCGTGCTGTACATGATCGCGTTTGCCAGCAGGATCGACACATTCGCACTGGTAAACATCCGCTTTTTAAATAGCGCAAACTGAATCAGCGGCTCCTTGCACCTCCCCTCCTGCAGCACAAACAGGAGAATGACCAGCAGCAGAAGACCTACCGTCCAGACGTTGGCGTACTCGGCGTGTGTCGAAAGCAGGATAAGCGTCACCAGGCCAAGCGCCAGCAAGACCGAACCGGGCACATCAACAGCGGACGCCGGACGTGACTCACTTTTGGGCAGTACGAGCCAAGAAAGGACGAACGAGAGAGAAGCGAAGGGAATGTTAATCCAGAAAATGGATGTCCATCCCCATAGACTGATTAAAAACGCGCCGATTAACGGACCGATCGCGGCGCCCAGGCCCATCGACAGGCCAAACAGGCCAAAGGTTCTCCCCATCTGCTCCTTCGGGATGGCAAAGCGCAGGATTGCACTGGCATTCGGCGAAGCCAGTGCCCCGCCCAGTGCCTGCAGCGCGCGAAATACGCTCAGCCCAAGCAGTCCGCCCGCCGCGATGCAGCCGACAGAAGCGATGAGAAACAACAGCATCCCCAGCAAAAATGTTTGCCGGTTGCCGTACAGATCCCCTAATTTGCCGGCGATCGGCTGAAAGGTGGTCATGACGATCAAGTAGATCGTCACGACCCAGGAGGTATGGATCAGATCACTATTCAAAGATTCGGCGATGCTGGGCAGCCCCACCGCGATCATCGTAGAATTGACCGGCACCAGAAACGTCCCGGTCAAAATGGCAAACAGCAGCAGCCCTTGCCTACTTTTTGCCAAAACTGACCACTCCGTCCGTCCCGTTCACTGTCACGACATCCCCGTCTTTTAGCGTAGACGTGGCGATTTTGGTGCCGACAACCGCAGGGAGCCGGTATTCTCTCGCCACTGTACCGCCGTGGGACAAGATCCCTCCCGCGTCTGTCACAACAGCGCCGACGACAGAAAACAAGACGGTCCAAGCCGGTGTGGTGGTTTTGCAGACCAAGACGTCCCCTTTTTGCACCTTTGCAAATTCCGCGGGATCGCGAACCACTTTCACTACGCCGGTATAAACTCCCTGGGAAGCGGCATAACCGGTAAATTGCCGCGTTTCCTCGTCTACTTCTGGCAGCTTTCCGCCGAATATCCGCTCAAGCAGAGGATCATCCCCTGCAGCAGCGGGAGGGGTCCCATAGTATGGCGGCACCTGCTTTTGCTTATTTTCCCAATGCTCCCGCCTGCGACGCTCCACCAAGTCTCTGACGCTTGTAGGATGCTCCAGTACGTCCAAAAGTTCATCTGCGAACAGGAAGAAAATGTCTTCTTTATGACCGATGGCGCCGGATTCGGCCAACAATTCGCCGACACGCAGCAGGACCAGGCGCGATTTGGCCGGAAGCATGGCATCGATGTAGAAGTGGTGATCTTCATCCAGTCCGGCACAATCAAGCGCCCAACTGTGCAGCTGCACGAATCTCTCTTTGGCTTCCCCCTCGGGCAATCCAGCCAACAGCCGGGTCAGTTTCTCTTCCCGCTCGCTGACGATCCGGGCAAACTCACCGGCAAAATCGTATTCTTTCTCCACGTATCTGGCAATGACGGAGAGGACATGTACCGGATTTTCGATCCAAGTCTCATCCGCAAATTCATGGGAATTGGCCGTTCGGTACCCGTACTCTTGGAGAAAGGCCTCCACCTGCAGCAGCAAATCTCTTCCGTCCTGATGCTCTGACAGCCGTGGTTCGATCTCCTCTGCCGCCGTGCCGGCAAACAGCTCCGTGAGCCAGCTCGAATGTTTCACCTGTCTCGCCAGATTCCACAGCTCTCTATCGGTTTCCAACGTCTTGTTCATCACGCCGGCCAAGTAGCCGTAGACGACCGTAGGGTCGGGGTCGCCGGTTGCCTCCGTATATGCCCGCTCCAAAGACATCGTCAGGGAAGCTCTGGGCATCACCAGCTCAAAGTGGAGCTGCCAGGCCCTTATGTAAAACTCGTACAGTTCTGTAACAATTTGTAATGCCTCGTCCAGGGTGAGCGGCTGGCTCCGATAAAAGTCCATACGGCGGTAAAAAGGGAGGAACACTGCTTCTACCGTGTCGAACAATCTCTTTTTCAAGATTGGGAAAAGCGGTCCGACCCTGGCTTGATGTTCCTGCAAACGCTGTTCCATCTTTCCCGCATAGGGAATCGTGTGTTGATAAATCCGTCCATCCGACAGCTTTACGTGAAATTGGCTGACAGGAGATTTCAGGTTCTCGAATGCCAGTTTGGTCCCTTCCGTCATCGCGGGAATCTGAAAGGAGGCAAACAAAGGGCTGACGGCATGCCCTAAATGGACGTCGTCTTGTACCCAAAAGCCCTGCCGCTTATCCTCCTCGCTCAAAAAAATCTCCTGCTGAAATCCTGTTCGGCTAATCATATCGGCTCCTCCTCAGGTTGTGATCGGTCTTGCCTGCAGGATGTAGATCCATTGGTCTTTTACGGCGAATTCAATATCAACCGGGTATTGGCAGAACGCTTCAAGCTTCTTGGCCAGCTTTGCCAAAGCAAGGATGTCGGCATCAAAGAGACAATAGCGGCTTTGCTCGGCAACGCTCGTCTCGACCTCCTCCGTCCCCTGGCATCGGGACACGATTTTCATCTCTTTTTGTCCCAATTCTTTGCGCAGGTGCAGATCCCATTTGTTTACGTAAAACGTATCTGGCGTCACCAAGCCCGAGACCACCGCTTCCCCCAAGCCGTAACTCGCGTTGATGACGATTTGCTCCCTGTCGCGATTCAGCGGATTCATGCTGAAGATGACACCGGACACGTCGGCCGGAATCATTTGCTGGACGAGGACTGCCATGGAGGGAACTTCGGTGAAGATGTTTTGATGCTGAACATACTGTATGACTTGAGGAGAGAACAGCGAGGACCAGCAGCGCTTGATGCTCTCTTCCAGCTGAGCCGTACCGCGGACGTTCAAGATGGTGTCGTATTGTCCGGCAAAGGATGACTCCGGCAGATCTTCTGCGGATGAGGAGGAGCGGACGGCAACGGGGATAGGCCGCTGGCTTGCAGACGTTTGCAGGGATTGATAGGCGGCGGCAATCTCAACTGCCACATCGGCCGGCATGGCGGCTTGCAGAATCTCTTGGCCAATCTCATCCTCCCTGGTGATCCAGGCCAAATCTTGCCCTTGCCTAAATCGCTCCAGCGCTTGGGAAGTGATGACGAATCCATCGGGGATGCGGATGCCCGCTTGCATCAATCGGCCGAGGTGCCATGCCTTTGAACCGACGAGCTGAATCGCTGACTGGCCCGCCTGTTTGAGAGGAACAGTGTACAACAATCGCACTCCTAACCTTTACAATTTTTTTACATGAAGCGAATCATAATTACACAATATGTCGCATTCACACTTTCATGCATAGAGAAAAACCAAGGACGCGCCATTCCTGACGCGTCCCTTTGTTACCCTAAATTTTACCATTTAACTCATGAGCGCTTCGCTCGTAATTTTTTTCATGTATGATCTGCGGGTGACGAAAAAGTAAGCAGACTGCATGACGATATAGATGGCGACGACCAGCAGGGCATACGGCCAAATGTTGCCGCCCAGCAGGTTGCTGAGCGATTTCATCGCGAACAGCGTATGGACGATGCCGACGACACAGGGAATAAAGAAGATCGCGGCAATTTGCGTCGAGACGATCCGGCGGATTTCGGGCAGGGACATGCCGATCCGCACCAGCGCCCGAAACTGCGCCTGGTCATCCTGCAGCTCGGTAAACAATTTAAAGAAGATGATGCTCCCGGAAGCGATGAAAAACAGAAAGCTGACGAATACGCCGATGAAGAGCGTGAGTGAATTGAATTGATTCATCTCCAGATAGTCTTCTACACGGGAACGGAAATTCATGCTTTGGTCGCGCGGGACTGCCTGCTCGATTTTCTTGACGGTCTCGCCCGTCGATTCCCAATGTTTCAACTCATACCCGTAGGCGACCACTTTCTCGCTGTCAGGCACCCTCGCCATAATCTCCCGGTACTGCTCATCGCTGAGCACCAAGAGAAACGAGGTTGCTTCCAACGGAATGACAACAGCTCCGCTCACCTCTTTGTCCACCACGAGATTCAATTCCACATTGGCAGCGGTAGTCGAGACAGGCTGATTTTTTTGGAAAAAACCTCCAGACATCTCGTGATACGGATAGACAAAAACAGCATGCCCTCTGTCTACCTGTACCTGAGTTGTCCCCTTTACGCGTCCTGCCAATTGATTGTAATCCGTTGCCGAGACGACCAGCACGTCCTGCTGCCAGTCAGTCTTCAGCATCATGCTGACGGGAACCCCAGCCAGTTTTGCCTCGTATTCAATCTCCACCCCGTCTTGCTGCAGGATCTCATTCAGTTTCTGCGGATCTATCACCTGGTGCTGATGCAGTCCCTTTTCGACAAAGCCAATCGTCTGCGGAACGTGCGCCATGATCTGGTCGCGTTGGCTCTGATTGAAGACGTACAGAGTAGCGGAAGCGGTCAGAACGACCGCGCACAGGATCGAGACCATGAAGAGAATGCGGGCATTGTCTTTGATCTTGAAGACAAGCTGCGAGATCGTGAGCAGGTTGGTTCCCCGGTAGTACAACGGTTTGTTGCGGCCAAGCGCGCGGAGGATGACGACACTGCTCTGCGTAAACAAAAAATAGGTCCCGGCGATGACGAGAAACAGAATCGGCAGCATGACCAGGATGGCATTATTCCCGTCCATTCGGACCGCCAGGTAATACCCGCCGCCGATGCATACAGCGGAAAGCAGGACCAGCCATTTAGAGGCGAGCGGCAGCGATTTCGGCTTTTTTGACTCTTTCAGCAAGTCGACAATCTCTGTACGGCCGACCTGGAACAAGGTCATCAACGTGATCGCCTGGAACAGCAGGAAAAAACCGCCCGCCGTCCACAACAACGCTTTCGGCGGAATGAAAAAGCGAATGGGACTGTCTACGTTCATCAGAACAGCAAGTGCCATAAAAAACAGCTTGCTAAACAGGATGCCAAAAACGATCCCGGTGGCAATCGACAGCAAACTGATCAGCAGATTCTCGTAGTACACCATCCGCTTGATCTGGCCGTTGGTCAGCCCGAAGAGCGCAAGCAGGCCAAACTCTTTCTTCCGCGACTTGAGAAACGCAGAGATCGAGTACAGGACGAAGAAAAACGAAAAGATGAGGATGATGTATTCGCAGGCTGTCATCCCGATACGAACCTTGTCTCCTCCGCGGATATGGCCATTGATCACATCCGGGTGAAAGATAAAGGCTGCATAGATGAAAAATAGGGTTACAGAGAAGACGCTGCTCAAAAAGAAGGCGCTGTACTGGTGCCAATTTCCTCTTATATTCTTAAGCGCGAGTTGGTGAAACTTCATCAAAGTTCCCTCCCAACACGCTCAACGCATCCAGGATTTGCTGAAAAAAAGCCTGGCGGTTCGTACCGCGGCGGATTTCCGAGAAAAACTTCCCGTCCTTGATAAAAATAATGCGCCGGCAGTAACTCGCGGCGAACGGATCGTGGGTCACCATCATGATCGTCGCATTCATCTGCTCATTGAGCTCGCGCAGCGACTCCATCACGTCTTTGGCTGCCTTCGAGTCGAGGTTCCCTGTCAGCTCATCAGCCAGCAATATGGAGGGACGGTGAATGATCGCCCTGGCGATCGCCGCCCGCTGCTTTTGACCGCCCGAGACTTCATACGTCCGCTTGTCCAGGATGTGCTCGATGCCGAGCAGCCGGGCACACTCCAATAGGCGTGACTCCATTTCCCGCACGTCCATTTTCTCCAGTACGAGCGGCAGCAGGATGTTTTCTTTGATCGACAAGGTATCGAGCAGATTGAAATCCTGAAAGATGAAGCCCAGCTCGCGCCTGCGAAACAATGCCAGTTGCTTGTTTTTCAGCTTCGTCGGATTTGTCCCGTTGATCTCGATGTGGCCTGAAGTCGGTTTGTCAATCGTGGCGAGAATATTCAGCAGGGTGGTTTTTCCGCTGCCGGACGGGCCCATGACACCGACAAATTCTCCGGGGTCGATCTCCAGATTGATATCCTCCAATGCCTTATATGAGACATTCCCCTTCGAACTGTAAATCTTGGTTACGGATTGAGCCAGCAATACGCTCATGACTGATTCCTCCCATTTTTGATGGTAGCCTCAGTATAAGTCTGGAGGAGAGTCCCGAGACATCGATCTACCTTTCAATACGGCGCCTGTACCTTACAATTTTGTCACTTGTCTTCAAGGAATGGCATTCGGTGCAGGGAATCCGCTGTGAAATGGATCGTGGCAGTCGTCCCCTCCCCCGGTACGGACTGCAGCTCAAGCCGGTGCCCGAGGCGGCTGCAGATCTGTTTGGCCAGATACAAGCCCATCCCTGTCGACTCCGGATAAAGCCGGCCGTTGTCACCGGTGAAAAATGGATCGAACACCCTTGGCTGATCTTGTTCCGCGATGCCGATCCCCTCGTCCGTCACCCGCAGCCTGCAGCCTTGGACTGTTTGCTCTACCACGATCAAAAGTTGCTTGTTTCCCGGTTTGTCCCGAGAGTATTTCAGCGCATTGGTGACCAGTTGATTGAGGACAAAGCCCAGCCACTTCTCGTCGGTTGCGACGGTCTGCTCGTCGCCGGTAACTTTTGGGTAGATGGACCAGCGGATGCAGGCCTTTTTGTACCGGTTGACGACCCGGCGCACCAGCTGGAGCAGGTCGAGCTGCTTGACGTGCAGATCAAGCTCAAACTTGTCCAGGCGGGCTGTATGCAGCATCATCTCAAGTCCGTAGGTGATTCGTTCGTTTTCCTCCCGAATGCTCTGCAGCAATTCCTGCAGCGGAGGCGCCGGCTGCAGCTCTTTCGACTGTTGAATCAGCAGATCGATGACGGACACCGGCGTTTTCATCTGGTGGACCCACTGATTGGTAAAGTCGTGATGAAAATCTTGCTGCTTTCGGTATTGCGTCAGTTTGCTCATGAAGTCCATGTGCTGATCCTGCAAAATCTGCAGCAAAACCTGCTGCTCATGCGTAATTCCCCGCTGAATGCGGGTGATCGTCTCCAGGTCCGGCTTAGGATCGGACAGCACGCTGTTCACGCTGCGGTAGAAGGCTTTTTGTCTGAAGTAGTCCCAGAAAAGCCCTGTCAAGAGCCCGGCCAGCGCAAGTATGAGCATGTACAGCAGACTGTCCCAGCCGGTATAGTAGCGATGCCGCAGCATATCGAGGAAGATGACCAGCAAGACGAGGGCAAACGATATGGAAAACGATACGAGAAACAAACTCCTGTCACGCAAAAAATGTCTGAAAGTAAACCCGTGTTTGGCGTCCGATTCCCTCATCTCGCTCCACCTTGCTCCGACCAGGTGACATTCAACCGGTACCCTTGGCCGCGGATGGTCTCGATCGCTTTTGTGATGCCGATTTCCTCCAGCTTCTTGCGAACGCGGGTCACATTGACGGTCAAGGTATTGTCATCGACAAACTGTACATCATCCCAAAGCGCCTCCAAAAGTTCCTCCCTGGAGACGATCTGCCCGACTCTCGTACACAGGATATCGATCAACAGCGATTCGTTTTTACTTAATTCCGTCTGCCTGCCATTCCACTGCAGCAAGTGCTTGGAGCGGTCAAACGTAAGGCCCATGACATCCACTTCTTCCCGAGTGGCTGCAGGTGCAGCGTACTCTCCGTACGCCCGGCGAAGGGCGCTTTTGATCTTGGCCATCAGCAGATCCAGGTTGAACGGCTTGGTCATATAATCGTCTCCGCCGTTTTCGATTGCCATCACCTGGTCCATCTCTCCTACCCTTGCCGATAAGAAAAGAATCGGGACGTTGGAAATCGTGCGAATCTGCCGACACCAGTAAAACCCGTCAAACTGGGGCAGGTTGATGTCGAGCAGCACCAGATCCGGCTTGTGGGCGGCAAATTCCTGCTTGATATCGTGGAACTGTTCAGCCCTGATCACTTGGTATCCGTATTTCCTGACGTAATTCATGAGGATGGCGGCTATTTTGTCATCATCCTCGACAATGAGAATGCGGTACATAACATTTCCTCCATATGACAAATCCTGTTCTATGATTATAGCAAATCCCTCTGCAATGAGATGACGTAAAAAAATCCTGCACCAGACATGCAGGATGGGTCGATTCGCTATTTCGCTATATAAAGAGACTTTCCATGATCGTCAAGTTCCCTGCTGTTGCATCCAAATGGGCGTATACCCCTAATGGCAGCGCGAGATTTCTTTCTCCGTGGCCGACCTGCAGATTGTAGATCGTCGGCTTTCGGAAAGGAGCGATGATATTGTGGAACAAATTGACCACAGAAAAACTGTCGGATTCCTTCGGCTCACACTCTTCCCAGGTGCCGAGGACGATGCCCTCCGCCTCCGCAAACTTTCCGGCCAGCGCAAGCTGTGTCAGCATGCGGTCGACTCGATAGGGCTCTTCGCCGACATCTTCGATGAACAGGATTTTCCCTCTTGTATCGATTTCATAAGGTGTCCCGAGTGCAGCTGTTATCAGAGAAAGGTTTCCTCCGACGATCTGCCCCTGACACGTCCCCGGCACCAGGGTAACGGTCTGTGCTTCCGGATGGACGATCTGGCCCAGCGGTGCCGCCTGGGTCAGCGCCCGCAGCCAAAACTCCCGGGAATGATCGTCCAGTTTGCAGCGGGTCATCGGTCCGTGGAGTGTGGCCAGCCCCGCTATCTTCTGAAAGGCGATATGCAGTGCCGTGATGTCGCTGTAGCCCACAAACAATTTGGGATGCTCGGCGATTACCTGATAATCGAGCAGGTCCAGGATCTGCGGCGTGCCATACCCTCCCCGCAAGCAGATTATACCGTCCACGTCCGGATCGGTAAACATCCTCATCAGTTCTCTTGCCCGGTTTTCCGGCGTTCCCGCCAAATAGCCGCCATACGTTTGATAACAGCACTCTCCCATTATTACTTTGAAGCCGTACCCCTCCAGCCGTTTTTTCGCCGCTTCAACCTTGGGAAGCTGATCGGGACTGGAAGGAGCCGGCACGCCGATCGTGTCTCCCGGTTGCAAGACTTTCCCTTTGCGCATGTTATCCCCTGCCTTTCTTCGCTCGAATCTCCCCTGCTCAATTCGCAAGATTAGGAATACAAAGACCTATTCATTATACCATCGGAACGATCCACTTGCTAAAAAAACCGATCATCCCGCCCGGGACCATCGGTTAAGCATTATTGCAGTTTATTGTCTATCGTACCTTCCTTGTACATGTCGCTCACCAGCTGATGGGTTTCGGCAAGCCCCTGTGAGACATTGCCGGAACGGGCGTGATCCGCCGGTTGATAGGTCGTATCAGCCAATTGCTCGCTTTGCTCGGCTGAAAGTGCGTGCTTGTTTTCCACTATCCTGCATCCTCCTCGCTTCTATCGTCGAGGTTATTCTGCTCTACTCCTGCCGCTGCTATGCAAAAACCACCAACGCCAGGTTGGTGGTCAAAGCATCTCGTTTAATTTCCTTTCTCTACGGCAATGCGGTCTTCGCTTACGTCCACCTTGATCTTTGCGATGTCTTCCTCTTCCATGATCAAGTCGGCGATCCCGTCTTCGACGTATTCTTGAATTACGCGGCGCAAGGGGCGGGCACCAAATGCCGGGTTGTAACCCAGTTCCGCCAATCTGCGCTTGGCCGCATCTGTTACCTGCAGCTCGATTCCCTGCTCTTTTACGCTTTGGATCACTTCGTCCAGCATCAAATCGACGATTTTCAGCAGGTCGGCCTCGGTCAAATGGTGGAACGGAATAATGCCGTCAAAGCGGTTTAGAAACTCCGGCTTGAAGTATGCGCCCAGCGACTCGCTGACCGGACGGGCTTCCGGCGCCTGGCCGTTGAAGCCGAGGGGATTTTTCTTCTCCGCCATACCGGCATTGCTGGTCATGATGATGACCGTATCCTGGAAGCTGACCGTCCGTCCCTGGCTGTCGGTCAGGCGACCGTCATCCAGGATTTGCAGAAAGATATGCTGCACATCCGGGTGGGCCTTTTCGATCTCATCGACGAGCACGATGCTGTACGGATTCCGGCGTACCCGCTCGGTCAGCTGGCCGGCTTCTTCATGGCCGACGTAGCCGGGCGGGGAGCCGATCAGTTTGGAGACAGAGTGTTTTTCCATATATTCACTCATGTCCAGCCGGATCATCGCCTCACGTGTCCCGAACAGCTCCTCTGCCAGGCATTTGGACAGCTCCGTCTTCCCGACGCCGGTCGGTCCGACGAACAGGAACGAGGCAATCGGCCGATTCTTCGGCTTCAATCCGGCACGGCTGCGGCGGATCGCTTTCGCCACTTTTTCCACCGCTTCGGGCTGTCCGATAATACGCTCAGACATGCGCTCCGGCAGATGCTTCATCTTTTGCTGTTCCGCCTGCTGCAATTTGCGCACGGGAATCCCGGTTTTGGTTTCGATGATTTCCTGGATGTCCTCTACGTGCACTTCAGGCTGGGCTGCCTCTTCGACCGCCTGCCATTGAGCCTGAAGGGCCAACTCCTCGTCCCGCCATTTTGCCGCACTTTCATAATCCTCGCGCTTCGTCGCTTTTTCCTTCTCCGCTGCCGCCTGTTCCCATTTTCTGCGGATCTCGTCTGCCTGGGAAACCTTGCTCCGTAGGTTAACCTTGGAGCCTGCTTCGTCGAGCAAATCGATTGCCTTATCCGGCAGGAAGCGGTCTGGAATATACCGGTGCGACAGTCCCACGCAGGCGCGGAGCACCTCGTCGGAATAGCGAACGTTGTGGAACGCCTCGTATTTGGAACGGATGCCCTGCAGGATCTCGAAAGCTTCTTCCAGGCTGGGCTCTTTGACGATGACGGGTTGGAAACGGCGCTCCAGGGCGGCGTCTTTTTCGATCAGCCGGTATTCCTTCAGCGTCGTTGCCCCGATCACCTGCAGCTCGCCGCGGGCGAGAGCGGGTTTTAAGATGTTGCCGGCATCGATTGAGCCTTGGGCAGAGCCCGCTCCGACAAGCAGGTGAATCTCGTCGATGAAGAGAATCACGTTTTTGCGCTCCTGCAGCTCGGCGATGACCTGCTTGATTTTTTCCTCAAACTGGCCGCGGATGCCGGTGCCGGCGACCAGGGAGGAGACGTCCAGCGAGAAGACTACCTTGTTCATCAGCTTGGCAGGTACCTTCCCTTCAGCAATTCGCAGCGCCAGGCCCTCTGCAATCGCTGTTTTCCCGACGCCTGGTTCACCGATCAGGACGGGGTTGTTTTTATTGCGGCGGTTTAAGATTTCGATGACCCTGTCTACTTCTTCGTCACGACCGATGACCGGGTCGATCAAGCCGGAGCGGGCGGCGTGACTAAGATCGCGCCCTGCCTCTTCAAGAATGCCGGCCGATTGGCGGACGCCGGACATTTCACTCTGGTCCGGCTTTCCGCTTGAGGCAAATGGAAAGTCAGGGAAGAACATGTCGCTCATGGAGGAAATGCCTCCAAGCGGGCCAAATCCAAATGGCACGCTCATGTCGGAACCAAGTTTTTGATAGCACTCTTCACAGAGATGTAGTTTTTGTTTTTGTTGGTTGATTTGCAGGTTTAGTTGTATATTCGCATTTTTCTTCTTGCACTGTTGGCATAACATGGATGCTATACCTCCTGTCGAATGTAAAGTGTTTGATCAAATTTGACTTTGACTATCTTTGATTATAATTTGACCTTCTTTGACTTTCAACAGGAAATAAATGGGTGGTGGGGAAGGACTGGGGGTTGTTCAACGTAGAATTTGGTCGACAAGCGTGTGCCGTTTTTTTCCGTTCCGACTGGGGAGGCGTTGCCAAGGCCTCGTTCGCTCCATTTTTTTCGGTTTCTCGGAGCTTCTTCTTAGATAGGATGAAAAAAACCGCGAGCTGTGTCGCGGGAGAAAAAAGATGTCTTATTCTTTCTCGGGAGAGTTGACCTTCTCGAACGCCTTGAGGAACGTTTCTACCGGGTGGGCGCCGGATAGTGCCAGTTGGTTGTCGATGACGAAGAATGGGACGCCTGAGATTTGGAGTTGGCGGGCGTATTGGAGGTCTTGCTCAATCTCTGCTTGCTTCGCGCCGCTTTGGATCAACGCTTTTAGCTCATTTCCGTCCATTCCCTGCTGCTCTGCTATTTTTGCCAACACATCCAGATCCCCGATATCGAGGCCAGCTTCAAAATACGCCTGGTAGATGGCATCGACGACTGCGCCGGTCTTCTCGTCGGGCGCAAGCTTGATCAGTTGATGTGAAGCCAGCGTATTCGGCTTCTTGTCCACGCGGTCAAAGTGGAATGTCAGCCCGGAAGCGGCACCTGCGGCCGTCACGTGCTCGAGCATCCGGTCGAGAGCCTGCGGGGTTCCAGTCAGAGCCAACATCGCCTCGCGGAAAGGATGTCCTGCCTCTGGCGTGTTCGGATCCAGCATGTACGAACGGTAGCGAATGGATGCCGGTTTCCCGTTCCACTGCTGCAGGGCGTCAAACAGGTGCTTCTTGCCGATCCGGCACCACGGACAGATGGTGTCTTGAAAGATATCGATGATCATAAAAGAATTACTCCCCTCGCCTGTTGGCAAATCTCAGTCTAGTGTACAGCAAAATCATCCAAATCGTAAGTTGATCACTTCATGTAAGTGCATCTATTTTACCAGCGCCTTGCCTATGGGTTTAAACAATTTTTCTACGACTTGTGACGGTCCAGGCATGTTCGGATACAGGACCAACAAGACGGCAAGCGCCCACCCGATGACCGTCAGGACGGCAAAAGCCTGCTTCTCCCTTTTTATCCGGTGCTTGAGCTTCGGCCACTCAATGAGAAACAGGACAAGTGCGACGGCTGTAATTCCCAGGACCGAAGCTGCCTTCACTCTTTTTTCACCTCTTTTTTCGGCATATCCGCTTGCTCGGTTACGAGTCCCGGCCGGCGTACCCACACTTTCACCCGGATGTTTACCTTGACCTTGGGGAACACCTCGTCCCAGCGATCCTTCACCTCGTCCCACTCCTTGGGATACTTTCGGTGAAAAGCCTCCCCGAAGCCGAAGATATCTGCCTTCATTTTCTTCTGAACCTGAGCAAGCACCATCTTCACGCGATTCTTGATGTCTTCCTCCATATGCTTCGCCAATAGTCTGGTAACTTTAGGGTTGCTCGTATCCAGATTGGTCGTGTTCTGCACGATGTCGTCTTCTGTTTCAAGCTTGACGGTAATGCTCCACTCGTCATCTTTTATTTTCGGAATGATTTCCGCTGTGCTTCGCAGCAGCTGCATCGAGACAAACCCCTTTGCTTCTTTTGGGGCGATCGTTATCGTGGTCGACTTGATTTCATTCCGCAGCCAGAGGACACCTCTTGTCAGCTTGTCGTCCAAAAATCCGACCAGCTTGTCTTTTTTAAAGATGGCCGAGCCTTTTTCATATGCGATCGTCTTCTTTTCATCTTCGCCCTCTTCCGGCGAAAGCATGATGATTCTCGGGGCTGCCGCCGCCCGGGTATTACCTGCCAGCATTTGGGCCAAATCCTTTATCGTCACCTTCATGCCGATCTGAAACTTCGCCAGCTCTCTCAGCACATCCGCAATGTTCTTTTCAAGCGGCGGGTTCAGACTTAAAATCTCCCTGCTAGTCTCCTTGCTGATAAACACAAAAGCCCGCTCGCGGGTTTGCGGGTGCCGCAGCAGGAAGTCGATATACGGACGAATGCCTTCCTTCGCCAGCTTCTCATCAATAATAAAGACATCGTTATGCCCCCAGAAGATCTTGCGAGGAATTTGTTCCTGCAGCTTCGCCATCGCCTCGGCGATGGTCACCCCGACAGCAGATCTGACCAATGTCTGCGGAGCCGTACCGCTTCCTCCGCCTCCCCCCATTCCGCTTGGTCCGGCCCCTGCCGCTTTGGGTATATACACTTGAACCGACAGTTCGATGGTCTTGCCCGTTTTTTTGTCTACTCCTGCAGCTGTAACGATGGCCAAATCGTTCACTTCTCTTCGATCCCAGCAACCTGTCAGCAGCAATACCATTTGGCAAAAAAGCAAGAACCGCAGGAGCTTCATCCTTGGGTTGCCTCCTTGCGCCGCCGAGTTTTCTCCCGAATCAATGCGACTGCCAGCAAAAGCAAGGGGATAGCGATTTGGAACGTCAGGGCAAGAAACGGCAGCGACGTGCTGATCAGGGATGTCAGCTGCTGCAGGGTTGGCCCCGACCAGACACTGAAAACAACCAGCAAGAAGCCGAGCGGAAGCACGAGCGGACGATAGTCCGGGAGCTCCAGCCACTGCCCGGCGGCAAGCGCAAGCACGTAATAAAACACAGTGATTTTGACAAACGCGCCTGTTACCCAAATCGCCATCACCACTGCCTCCACATGCTCAAAAAAATCGGCGAGACTGATATAGCGGGCTGCCACAATGAATGGGTAAACAAGACCCGGCGTGATATCGCCAAACAGGAAGAGTATGGCAATATTTTCGATTACCAAAAAAAGTAAAACAACGAAAACAGAAATCGTTCCCCACATGAAGCCGTTGACGCGGTCCGTCAGATAGGGAAGCATAAACGAAATGACGACGAACTCACTAAACCAGGTCAGCAGGACAACCGAACCCTTGAGAGACGGTCCGATCCCATGCTCCATGATCGGCAGCATATGAGCCGGTTTCAGGTCGGGGATGAGCAGCAGTACGATCGATATCTGCAAGATGAGCCCCAGCGGAACAAAGATCTGGCCGCACCTGCCCAGCACTTCCAAACCACCGGCAACAGCATATGCGCCTGCCAGGACAATACTGGCGGCTACTACGATCATCGGGGTTAACGTGTAAAACGTGCCGACGACAAATTCCGTGTATTCCCTGACAATAAGACCGCCCGTATACAAAAAATAGAGCACGTAGCAGAAGCCGAGGATTTTTCCCGGAATCCGCCCCAGGATCGTTTCGCTGTATTCGATCAGCGTCTGTTTCGGGTAAAGCTTGTTTAGCCGGCAGACGATATACACAGTCAAAAAGCCGATCAAGGAGCCCCACATAGGCGAAATCCACATATCTCTGCCCGCTTGCTTCGCGGACAGCGACGGCAGCAGCAGAAGCGCCGTGACCAGGATGGTCGGCAGCATCAAGAGACCCATTTGGAATGCAGAAATCCTGCCCTTTTCAATTGTCATCGTTCATCACCTTTGCCAGGTCCCGGTTTCTGTCCGGCAGACTGCCTTTGCTTGTTGAACTTTCCGGATAAGTGGGGGCGATTATCCAGCTTCCACCACGGGGCCCGTACGAATGCGTCCTTGATTTCCAAAAGTTTAAACGGTGCCAGCGGCGTCAAGTAGGGAACGCCAAAGGAACGCAGCTTGCATAGGTGAACGACGATGGCGACAACCGCCAGCATAATTCCGAGCAAACCAAGCGTTCCTGCCATCAGCATGATCGGGAAGCGCAGCATCCTCAGGGCGATCCCGGCGTTGTAGCGAGGAAGCATGAATGAAGCGACCCCTGTGAGCGCCACGACCATCACCATGGGAGAAGAAACCAGTCCGGCCGCAGTGGCTGCCTGACCGATCACGAGACCGCCGACAATGCTGACGGCGGGACCTACCTGCTTCGGCAGCCTGATCCCTGCCTCTCGCAGCGCTTCAAAAATGAATTCCATGATAAACGCCTCGACAAGCGCCGGAAACGGAATCTCTTCCCGGGACTTGGCGATGCTGAGCAGCAGGGAGGTCGGAATCATCTCCTGATGATAAGTGAGGATGGCCACGTAAACAGAAGGGGCCAGCATGGCAACGCCGAGAAAGAAGAAGCGAAGCCAGCGAATCGCCGTGCTGACGAGGTAATCCTGATAGTAATCTTCCGGCGACTGCAGCAGCGAAAAAAAGGAGACGGGAACGATCAGGGAAAAAGGCGTGCCATCTATCAAGATGGCCACACGTCCCTCCAGCAGATTGGCGGCGACAACGTCAGGCCGCTCTGTCACGATCATTTGGGGGAAGGGCGTATAGGCATTGTCCTCGATCAGCTCTTCGATATAGCGGCTTTCCAATACGCCGTCGACGTCGATCCGGTTTATCCGGGTGACAACCTCCTTCACCAGGGTCTTGTCTGCGATCCCATCCATATAGGCGATGATGATCTGGGTCTGGGTATAGCGCCCGGTTTTCTGCGATTTCATTTTCAACGCCGGCGTCCTGAGCTTTCGCCTCAGCAAAGAGGTATTCACCTCCAGCGTTTCCGTAAACCCCTCGCGCGGTCCGCGGACGACCTGCTCGGCATCCGGCGATTCTACCCCGCGTCCTTCCCACTTGGCCAATCCGAGCGAAATGGCCCGGCTTTCCTGATCAATCAGGAGGACCGGATTTCCGGCCGTAATTTGAGCAATCGCCTCGCCGATCTGCTTTATTTCTTTGCTGTTGGACACCGTGATTTTCCGCTTGATCAGCGCAAAGAGAGAACAGCCCTGCCGCTCGACTCGTTCAGGATCTAGGGTCTTAGCGGTGAGCGGAACAAGGACGTGCTGATCGATCAGTTCTGTATTGGACAATCCTTTGATATAGATCAGGCAAGCTTTTTTCTGTCCAAAAATCGTAAATTTATGAAAGATGACGTCCGCACTGTCGGAGAAAATCGAGGTTAAGTCTTGCAAATTGGCGTTTAATTGAGCGGACAGTGGTTTTTGCTGTCCGCCCGGCAGCGGCGGCTTTTGATTGGATTTTTTCTGCTGACGGGACCGTAAGAGCTGTTTGAGAGAACCTTTGAAAAAATCCATGGCTTATCCCCTTGCATCAGGATCTGGATGGGCAGTGATTGCAAAAGAAGCTTATTTATCCATTTTTGCTAAAACATTGGAGAACTATACTTGGGTCGCCACAGCTTCTCTACAGATATCCTCTTGAAGTGTATGGTGAATTGTCGTACACTTACACCATAGTGTATGGCGAGTATCCATACACCTCACACTTGAGAGGTGGGCCTATGCATGGACACTTTTTGGAATCCTGAGCATTTTCGGATTGATCCGTCACGTCCGCTCTACGAACAATTTGTGGAGCAGATTCGGGCAGATATCGCTCGCGGGTTGCTGGTGCCTGGCACACGGCTTCCCTCTGTGCGCGAATTGGCCGCCGCGATTCGCGTAAATCCCACCACGATCATGCGAACCTATCAGGAATTGGAGCGAAGCAAGCTGATCGTCACCTTTCGCGGACAAGGTACTTTTGTGACGGAAAATACAGACGTTATTGAAGCATGCAAACGAGCTTTGGCAAAAGACGCGGTGCAAAAACTGCGGGAAGTGGCCGAATCGATCGGACTCACGTTGGATGAGCTGCTCGATCTGGCCAAACGTGAGGAGGAATGAGGAGATGGACATGGGAGCGAAAGGAAAAGATCAGGCGATCGACTGCCGCCAAGTCTCCCTGCGGCGAGGTAAAAAGGAAATTTTGCGAGAGGTGACGTTCACTGTTGGCCACGGTCAAATCGCCGGGCTGCTGGGCCCTAACGGTGCCGGAAAATCCACGCTGCTGCGGATATTGACGGGGCTATTGGAACCGTCCGCGGGAGAAGTCCAATTGTTCGGCAAACCTGCCGGTATTTCCTTGCTTCGCCAGATCGCGTTTTTACCGGACAGGGAAAGCCTGCCCCACTGGCTGTCAGCTGCCGACTGGCTGTTCTTCGCGGAAGGGATCTACCCGGACTGGGACCCGCAGCAGGCCGCGTATTTGACCGATCGCCTCGCGATCAAGCTGGGTACGCGCATCTCCGACCTGTCGCGGGGAGAAGAAGCCAGACTGCAGCTGCTTACCTGCCTGGCCCGGAAGGCTCCGCTCGTCATCCTGGATGAACCCTTTACCGGTGTGGACCTGATTTCGCGGGAGCAAATCGCTTCCACGATCATTTCCGACCTGGCCGATGGAGAACGCACCTTCTTGATCGCCACCCATGACATCCGGGAAATGGAGAACCTGTTTGACCGGCTCATCCTGATCGGCGAAGGGCAAATCCAGGCCGTAGACGATGTAGAGGAACTGAGAACGGCCGGAAAATCGGTCGAATCACGATACAGGGAAGTGTTCTCATGAGGTATGTGACAAAGCTTGGATTGCTGGAATTCAGCTATTTTGACTCCTGGCTGCCCATATCGTCCGCAAGCAGGAAAAAGGTTGCCTCTGTACTGCTTCTGCTGCTTTTGGCGAGCCTGTACATGGTCCGCCGGGTGGAGGATGTGGAGAGGTACTTTGGGTCCCATGCGCCCCGAAAGACAAAGCTTGTCGTCTATCCGTTCATGATTGTCTTTGCCTTCATGGGATATAAAATGGGAACGATACCGGAACAGCTGGTGACACGCCAGATTCAGGTATTTACGGCTGTGTATTTTTTTGTCGCTACTTTTTCCTTTCGGCTCATGTATGCCGATCCACGAAAAGACTGGGGCCAGTGGTGGCTGTCCTTTCCCCGTTCGCGCCTAACTCTGCTGGGAAGCCGGTTGTTCGCTTTCTTGTCGGCCGTGCTGGCCTACTTCGCCGCAGGAATGCTGTGCCTATGGGCAGGAGTTGCCATTCGCTCCTGGTCACAGCCCATTCCGACGGGTGTGCTGCCGGGCATTCTCAGTGTAACCGCCCACGCCGCTCTGCTCACGATGACGGCAGTCGTCATCCATGTCACGATTCAGCAAATCGCAAGTATCACCAACAAGCATCCGGCGGCGTATATCATCGTTTTACCCATATTCGTCAGTCACTTGTTCGGGTTGCAACTGCTGCAAGAATGGCTGCTTCCCGGCCAAATGAGCGCTGAAATGCTGGCAAGCGGCCTTTTGCCAGACTTCTGGAGTCATTATGTCACCCTGCTGGCTGCTGGACTGCCGCTGGCTGCACTCTGTTTTTGGCTGGGCGCGAGATATCTCAACAGCCAAGCGACTTCCCGGTCTGCCAATCTGTTTTCGAACAAATAGAAAGGCTGACTTTTTTCGACCTGGCACTACCCTGGCAAAAAGAAGGCCATGCTAGGATAGGGAAACTCTTTTTTAGCGAGGGAGGATATTGACGATGTTCACCCATCTCCATTCGGTTCCGGTATTCGTGACCGATCAGGCGCGGGCTCTTAGGTTTTTCAATGAGCTGTTGGGGTTTGAAATCACGATGGATGCGGGAGACGAACGTTTTCGCTGGCTGACGGTAGCGCCAAAAAAGGACAGCGAAACCAGTCTGCAGCTCTTTCAGGTATCACCCGGCGGTAGGTATGGCAGCCCCGACTGGGCGGACCGGGTCGGGAAGCATACCGGATACGTTTTCTACTGCGAGGACATCCAGAAAACGTATGAAGAACTCTCGGAAAAAGGCGTCCGGTTCACTGTCGCACCCCAAAGGCAGGACTGGGGCGGTGTGGAAGGAACGTTTGTCGATCCGGACGGAAACGGCTTTGAACTGGTGGAACAGCCGAAAATTCGCGTCATGAAATAAGTCGGGGCGACCCCGCAAGCCTGCGCTTCGGCTTTGGGGTCGCCCTCGCTTCTCTTTTACCCTACTCGCCTTCGGGCTGGCCGTACCTGGCGGCAAAGAAATCAAGGATCGCGGCGGCAAGGTCGTGCTTGTCGGCGCGAATGCTGATCTCCTCCGCGCGAAACCAGGCGCTTCCCTCTCCGTGTTGTTGGAACGCCATGCCATTCGTTTCGTAACCGGGAAAGGGATTCTCCTTGGCATAAGCCATAACGTTAGGGGTCAACAGGGTCTGTTTCTGAAAAGTCATCGGCTCTCCGGGAAACGCCTGCTCTTCCGCCCACTCCCGGAGCGAAGGAAAATAGGTGGCAACACTGGAAATGGCGCAGCCCTGACAGCCACCGGAGGTATCGTAATAGCTCAGTGTCTGATGTTCATCGACCGGATCCTGGAGGCGGATGCCGATCGACCCGTTTGCCCCGATGGAGGCGGCAACCACCTTCCAGTCTTTCGGCCCCAGCAGCAAAATTCCATGTTCTCCGTCACCCTGATTGATCCAATATGCCGCCAGTTCTTGCTGCAAACCGGCTGGAATCTCAAACCGGACAGGCGGCAGCGGTGATTTGGGCGTGATCGAGACCGGTTCAGGCCAGTCGACAGCGTAGTCTGCCGCGATGCCGTACAGGGGGAGTTTTACCACTGGCTCCCCTTCCTTCATCTGGAATGAGACAGTTCCCTGTTGGACCTGCCGAGCATTATCCTGGGCTTCTAATGCTTTTTTCGAATAGTGCCAGCTGCGGCCTCCATCTTCGGTAAAGTAAGGCAGATACAAGGAGCTCCCTTCTTTTACAAACTCCAGCATGACCACGCCTTCAGCCTTGTCCTGACCGAAAAAAACGGGCGGATAAACGTTGCTGTAGTGATCCTGCAGGATAGGCGGGACATCAAGCATCTGCTGCTTCCATGTCTTGCCGCCATCCGCAGTATGGAACAAAAGGGTTCCGTCTTGTCCGTGATACACGGAAGATATCCAGCCCTCAGAGACAGTTCTGAATGTCATGCCGGTCGGATAACTCTCTACTTGACTCGTGATATCCCCGATTCGGTGCCAGCTTTTCCCTCCGTCTGTCGTCTGGTACAATTCCTTCACCATTTGCCCCAGCCCGGGGGAAGAGGTTAACAGAATATAGCCATTGTTTTTATCGACAAAATGAACGAATTGTCTGCCATCGGTTGCCGTCGCTTTAGGTAAAACGCTCTTCTTCCAATTTTTCCCTCCCTCATCAGTATAAAACACGGCTACTTCCTGATTTTGTCCATGTCCTGTACCTGCCGAAATCCAGACTGGCACGGGAGTCTCCGCAGCCTTGCTTTTCCCGTCGGTGTCCCCGGGAGCAGATTGGGCGACGGTGGTGATTTCCGACGGCAGCGAAATCCAGAACACCTCTTCCCTTTGGCACAGCAGGTTCATTTGTTCTGCCGTCAGCTTGGCCATAAACGTGCGGGTAGTCACAAACGTGATGTCGCTCACTGCTACAATCGACTGTTTGGCCGCGAACTCCTGAAGATTGTACGGATCTGAAATGCCTACCAGCACTTCCAGCGGAGTACTGGGCCCCACCTCATGTACTTTTTCTGCGACATATCTCGATATCTTTTGCTGGGACGCCTCTTCCCCCCCAGCGATTGGACGATCGCCCGCGCTCTGCTTGCCGCCGGCAGCCAGGGTCAGTCCGTCAGTCCCTCCTTTGCCTGCATTTCCCTCAGCATAGGCCGGCCAAACCGCAAGCGAAGCTGCCATCAGGCATGCGGATAACGCTGGGGCAAAACCACTGCGTCTCTTCATCTTCTCCCCTGCCTTTTCACCTAATATCAGTCATTATTTTCCATATCATTAGACGGAGGACTGAGCGTTATCGTTTCAAAAAGCCTGTATTTAATCGGTACGCGATAGATCCATGTCCGTTTGTTCCGATATAGCCGGTCTGGAAATGGAGTAGGCCGCACACGCAAAGGCCAAACCTGCGATGGCGGCACCGAGCCAGGCGTTGTACACTGCCCCGTGCGTTTCTATGACCAACCCGCCAATGCTCGATCCGAGCGCAATGCCGATATGGCTGGTAGAGGAATTCAGGCCGAGTTGGATGTCTGAAGTCTTTGGCGCGGTCCTGATCAAATACTGCTGCTGCGCCGGAGTGACGGCCCAGCTTAACAAACTCCACAAGGCGAGCAGCGCCATGAATGCCGCTGGCAAAAACGTGGCGAAAGGCAGGAGAAATAAAGCGCAGGCAAATACACCGGTGATCACGAGGATGAAGTTGGGCGACGGCCATTTGTCTGTCACCCAGCCGCCTATCCCCCCTCCCATTACAGCCGCAATGCCAAATACAAAGTAAACCAGGCTGATACCGGTGGACCCAAGGTGAAGGGCGGTCTGCAGGAAGGGAGCGAGGTAAGCGTACAAGGTCAAATGTCCAGCCAGCACCAAGACGGTCACCATATGCGCGCTGATGATTTTCGCATATTTCAGCGAACGGAGCTGCTCTCGGATCGACAGCACCTGCTCTGGCGCCACCCTCGGCAATCGTGTGCAGACGCCGATGAGCGTGAGCGCAGCCAAGGCGGAAACGAGGTGAAAAATCGCTCTCCAGCCAAGGTATTGACTGACGACGATTCCGATGGGCACTCCCAAAACCAAGGAACCGCTGATCCCCATGGAGATGAGGCCAATCGCCCTCCCCCGAAACGGCTTTGCGACCAGCTTGGCCGCAATCGTCACCGAAAGCACCGTCATCAGCGAACCGCTCGCTGCCAGTACAATTCGTGACAAGAGCAATACGGCGTAGTTGGGACTGAGCGCGGACGTGAGACAGCCCGCTAGAAACACCAAAAGCGACCCTATGTACAGCCTTTTCCGTTCGATCCGGGCCGTGAACGAAAGCAGCAGCGGAGCAGCAAGGGCATACACCAGGGAATACACAGATATCAGCTGTCCGGTTTGACTTACGGATACCTGCAAATCTGCCGCGATGTAGATCAACACCCCGCCGATGATCAACTCGACAGTCCCGACCACAAACGACGCTGCTGCCAAAAGATAGACACTTGGATTCAATCCATCACCTTCTTCACAGGCTTTGCGAGGCAGCTCGATTTATTGGGATGCAGTCTATCTCTATGCACGCCCCCGCTCGCGCATACCGGTGATACGGACGCGTTGCATAGAGTGCAAAGTCATCTTCGCCTAACAAAAAATTCGAATCGTATTGACATCGTAAATTTTACCACATAGAATACTCTTAATGTTTCCCAAGGGCAAATTTGTTTTATGAAGTTCAATATATTTGTCCAAGGAAAAATAGTGAGCTATGGCAAAAAAGAAACATTGGAGGGTATGGCAATGAACCGCAAAAGACTGTTCGCGACACTGCTTCTCATCGCATTGACCATTGTCGCAGCCGCATGCGGGGCGTCAAAGGACGCCTTTGAGAACAGCGAAGGAAAGATCAAAATTACGACCACGATCGGAATGATAACGGATATCGCCCAGCAGGTCGGCAAAGAGCATGTAGAAGTCGTTGGACTGATGAAATCAGGCGTAGATCCCCATTTGTACAAAGCGTCGCAAGGCGATATCGCCAAGCTCGACCAGGCAGACATCATCTTCTACAACGGCCTTCACCTCGAAGGAAAAATGGTGGAAATCTTTGAACGAATGACAAAACAGAAACCGACCGTCGCCGTATCGTCAGGGATTGATCCGGCCAATTTGAGGCTGGGCGATGAAGCGATGGGGACAGAGTACGATCCGCACATCTGGTTTGACGTCAGGCACTGGATCAGCGCCACGATGACCATTCGCGACGCACTCATCGCGTTCGACAGCGCCCACGCCGAAGACTACCGGTTGAATGCGGAGGCGTACATAAAGCAGCTGGAGGAGCTCCACCAGGAGGTTGCCGAAAAAATCAAGTCGATCCCAGAACAAAGCCGGGTGCTTGTAACGGCCCACGACGCGTTCGGCTATTTCGGAGATGCGTACGGGATCAAAGTAATGGGGCTGCAGGGGATCAGCACGGCCTCCGAGGCAGGAACAAAAGACGTAACCGATCTGCGGGACTACCTGGTGGACAACAAGATCAAGGCTGTTTTCATCGAGTCCAGCGTCCCGCGCAAAGCGATCGACGCCGTCATCCAGGGTGCGAAAGAAAAAGGTCACGAGATTCAGATCGGAGGCGAGCTGTTCTCCGATGCCATGGGCGAAGCAGGGACGCCGGAAGGCACGTATATCGGGATGGTCCGCCATAACGTAGATACGATCGTCAATGCCCTGCGGTAATCTGCGGAATGCCGAAATAAATCATCAGGAGGGAAAAAAGTGAGTCAGATTCCATTGGAAGTAAGTGACATGTCCGTCGCCTATCAGAAAAAACCGGTGCTGCGAAACGTGTCTTTTCAAGTCCCGGAAGGCAAGTTAATCGGCATCATCGGGCCGAATGGCGCTGGAAAGTCGACTTTGATCAAGGCAGTGCTGGGCCTGATCCCCCGCCTTGGAGGTCATGTAGAAATCTACGGCCGTCCCTATAAGGAACAGCGGTCCATGGTTGGGTACGTTCCGCAGCGGGAATCGGTTGACTGGGACTTTCCGACTAGCGCGCTGGATGTCGTAATGATGGGGCGTTACGGTCATTTAGGCTGGTTCAAGCGGCCCGGCAGCGCGGAAAAGAAAGCCGCCCTGGACTGCTTGGCCAAAGTGGGCATGGCCGACTACGCCGACAGGCAAATCAGTCAGCTCTCCGGCGGACAGCAGCAGCGGATTTTCCTCGCTCGCGCACTGGCTCAAGACGCAAGCTTGTACTTTATGGATGAGCCCTTCGTCGGTGTGGATGCCGCCACGGAAAAAGCGATCATCACCTTGTTGAACGAACTGAAAATGTCAGGCAAGACGGTTCTGGTCGTCCATCACGATCTCGCCACAGTCAAAGAATACTTCGACTGGGTGCTGCTTTTGAATGTCCAGTTGATTGACTTTGGACCCGTCGAGGACGTATTTACCAAAGAAAAATTGCAGCGGACGTACGGCGGCAGATTGGCGCTGCTCGATACGGGAGATCAGGCTCCGCTGATCGTCGATGCGAGGTGATGACATGCAAACCTGGTTGTTGATGATTCAGGATCCGAATACACAGTGGATCCTTCTGGGAAGTATTTTGCTTGGCCTGTCCAGCGGCGTGATCGGCAGTTTCGCCTATTTGCGCAAGCAGTCGTTAATGGGAGATGCATTGTCACACGCAGCGCTGCCCGGAGTTTGTATCGCGTTCATGCTGACCGGCGCCAAATCGATCCTGTTCTTTTTGGTCGGGGCAGCCGCAGCCGGCATTCTTGCTACATTCGGCATCGGCTACATTACACGGCATTCCCGGATTAAGCAGGATACCGCATTGGCGATTATTTTAACGGTTTTCTTTGGCTTTGGCATTGTTTTGTTGACTCAGATTCAGCACAGCGGGGCCGGCAACCAAAGCGGGATCGACAAGTTTTTGTTCGGCCAGGCCGCATCGATGGTATACGCAGATGTCGTCATCATGATGGCCATCTGCGCCCTGCTCTTGGGTGTGTGCACCCTTTTGTTTAAAGAGTTCAAACTGCTCAGCTTCGATCCTGGGTTTGCCCGGGGCATGGGGTATCCCGTCGCCTTTTTGGAACAGCTGATCATGTTCCTGATCGTGGTCGCAGTGGTTGTCGGCATTCAGGCGGTCGGCGTCGTGCTGATGGCCGCCCTGCTGATCACCCCTGCCGTCTCGGCGAGGTACTGGACAGAAAAACTGGGCGTGATGGTCATCCTGGCTGGTGCCTTCGGAGCGCTCAGCGGCTTGATCGGAACGTTCGTCAGCGCCAGCGGAAACAACCTGCCGACAGGGCCGCTCAGCGTGCTTTCCGCGACCGCCCTGTTCGTCCTGTCCGTCGTCTTCGCTCCGCGCCGCGGGGCCCTTTCCAAAATGCTGATCCGCATGGCGGCCAAGAAACAGGTCAGCCGGGAAGAAACGGCCTCACAGTTGAAGCAGAAGGAGGAAGTCGCATGAGCACTTTTTGGATCGTGCTGACAGGGGCGCTGGTCGCGAGCTCCTGCAGCCTGGTGGGCTGCTTCCTGGTCCTGCGCAAAATGGCCATGATCGGCGACGCGATCAGCCACTCCGTGCTGCCCGGTATTGTGATCGCCTTTCTGCTCAGCGGCTCCAGGGATTCCCTGGTCATGCTTCTGGGAGCGGCAGTCGTCGGGCTTATCACCGTACTCCTCATCCAACTCTTTCATCAAAGCGGCGTACAGTCGGACGCTTCCATTGGAGTCGTTTTTACGGCCCTGTTTGCCATCGGCATTGTGCTGATCAGCCTGTACACGAGAAATATCGATCTCGATCTGGACTGTGTCCTCTATGGGGAAATCGCCTACGTCCCCTGGAACACAATCGAATTTGCCGGTATGAACATAGGGCCAAAAGCGGTCTGGGGCGTCGGATTGGCCCTGCTGCTCAACATCGCCCTCATCTGTGGATTTTACAAACAATTTAAAATCTGTTCATTCGATCCGATGATGGCGGCAGCTGTGGGCATCCCGGTCGCTCTCTTTCACTATTTGCTCATGGGGCTTGTTTCGGTCACGACAGTCGCCTCCTTTGAGAGTGTGGGAGCGATCCTGGTGGTCGGAATGCTGGTTGTGCCGCCGGCTACGGCATATCTGCTCACAGAGCGTTTGAGCCGGATGCTGTTGTACAGTGTCGTGATCGGCAGTCTCTGTTCGATACTGGGGTATTACACGGCCCATCTGCTGGATGCCTCGATCGCGGGATGCATGATCAGTGTCGCAGGATGCTTCTTTGTCGCTGCCTTCCTCTTCTCTCCCACGCACGGGATATTCTGGAGAAGGTGGAAGCAGCGGCGAATGATCCGGGAGACCGCAGCAGACAATTAAACCAACGACAAAAAGAGCTGGCCGCCCGTCAGCTCTTTTGCATGTCAATCGTTGATGTGGATAAACAAAAATTTGGTTGACTTGCCCCATCCCAAATCCCAGGGAACGAGATTTCGATCGCCGGTATGCGAATTGACCAGCGGGTAACCGTAGCGGTCATACCCGACGACCACGGAGAAATGATCGACATCTCCGTTAAATTCATAGGCGATCAGATCGCCGGGCTGAAGCACGCTGATCGCCCCTTTGGGATAGCGGTCAGTGGGCCTTACGACGTCGGCAAAATGCCCGCGGGCAATCAGCCGGCCGTACCCGCTGTTCAAGAGAAAATTTTTAAAGGAATCCGTCTGCACCCAGCTCCGTGTGCCGCCTGAATTGTACCAGTATCGCCACCCCATCGTCATCGGCAGACCCCCGCCCTCTTTCGGATCCCCAATCACTTGCGAGACAAAATTCGTACAATCTCCGCCAAGGTACGTATAATCCCGATAATTTTTGTTGTATCGATTGTTATTCCCCGCCCCCCATGCAGCTCATGCGTATTTTTGTGCGTACGCTACCGCACGGTCCCGGTGGTATCGCTTCTTTTTCCCCGTCGTTTGTCTCTCCAAACTGCGGAAGGCTTCCACTTGTTTTTTCTCCTTTTTACTGTTCGCTGGGGAATAGAGCGAATCTGCTGGCGCATCTGCAGGGATGATGTCGATATCCTCTTCTATCGGATCCGTGTACCACTCACTGAGCACCTTCCATTCTCCGCTGACCTTCTTCAGCGTAAGGGCGTGGCGGGTACCGATGCCAAAATGGTGAGGCAGGAACGGTTGACCCTCGTATATGTAGGTCAGTTTCAACGTTTGAATCAGATAGGCTTTTGCCCGCTCCCCCTCAGTACGAATGCGAATGAATCGAAGGGAGGTCTCGGCATTCGTGAAATCAAGGCCTCGTTTCTTGGCCCAGGCGTTGATGTATTGACTTCTTTTTTGCTCATGTATCTTCGCATAGCGGCTGGTGTTTGCTTCCAAATAGTACTTCTCTATTGATTTGGGCCGCTCGTTGATTAAAAATTGGGAGCGATCTTCATACAACTTCGTCAAAAATTGCCTCACTTCTGTTTCTGGCTCCCCAATTGGCTCAGCTAGGGATGGAGCCTGATAGAGCAAGGAAATACAGACAGCGGCGAGGAGAGACTTATACCATTTCACCGGGAATACACGTCCCGCTTGCTTGTCGTTTCGCTTTATGATCAAGGCTATCTCCCCTTTTCTCGGCCCTGATTCGATAGTAGGCCCCAGTTTTATTGTGGACCCGATCGGATTTTTTATGCCAAGCGGCGGGGGGGCGTAATCATACGCTTGAGACAACATTAGTGAAGGCTCTTCTTGTAGAATCCCATAAACCGAACCAAAAAATAGAGCATCATCAAGCCTAACGAGAGCGCCAATCTGGTAATCATGCGCACGTACTCCGACCATGGGAGCAGATCGACCAGGAAATTCACCCCAAGAAAACTGCAGCCGACAATGCCGAACAGTACGACTGTTTCCTGGAAGATCGATCCGAGCGGAAAAAAACCCTTTACCTTCCACTTCAACGCTCCGAGATTCCAGGCGGTGGCGACAAATTCCAGCGTCAACAGTCCGATCGCAGCGGCCCGATGTCCCATCCCCGGGATCGCACACAGCACGTAGCTGATCACAATCGTACATATTTCACCTACGGCCAAACCGATGACAGGGGCCTTCCGCATCTCCGTCACCCAGATTACCGTATTGGACAGCTCAAACAGGCCGACCAGCATCGGAGCCATAGAGGTATACTTAATCGGATTCGTTAGCGATTCATCACCCATGATCAGAACCGACAAGTCATTGGCGTAAAAATAGAGAAATCCAGATGACGCCGCTCCCCATAGCCATCCGAATTCAAATGCCTTTGAAATGCGCCAGCGGAAGCGATCTATCCGCCCTCCTGCCCAGTCGGCAGTGATTTTTGCGACCAGTGTATGGGAGAGGGCTGCGGTGATAATGGTCGGAAGATACGTAATGGTAGCTGCCATTCCAGAAATCTCTCCGTAAATCGCCGTCGCCTGATGGATCGTCAGTCCAGAATCGACCAAGCGGTGGGGCACGATCAAGGTATCAATAAAATCTGCCATCGGGATAAACAGCCGTGTAGCGAGTACGGAGACGGATGTGTAAAAAAAAACCATAATTCCCGTATCCTTTCTTTTGGCCAAGGGAAGTGGAAGTTTGCTGACGGCATCCCGCTTTTTGATACGAGACATCAGGATGGCGAACAGGAACACAAAGGCGACGAACGCTCCAGTCGATGCACCGAACGTCGCACCTCCGACAGCCCGTCCGATGCCGTAACTTGTCCACATGGTCACACATAACAAGATGGTTGCGACACGAACCAGTTGCTCGATCACTTCCGACACGGCTATCGTCCCGTACGACTCAATTCCCTGCAGAAATCCCCTCGTGATGCCGAGCAAGGGGACGATCATCATGGCCGGAGCCAGCAGCCTAAGAGGCCAGACGAGATTCGGGTTGCCAAACATCGCGGCGATCTGCGGTGCGTAATGATAGGAAGCCAGACCGCACAATCCGCCTGCCAACGCCAAGAGCAAAAAGACAATCCAATAAATCCCGTATCCGCGCCGTCTGTCTTTGGCAGTGGTCAGCGCCAATGCAGAAGGAAAGCCCCCCGAGACGATCGACAGTACGAATCCGTAAAAAGCGTATGCCATTTCATACAGGCCAATCCCTTCCGGACCAAGCATGCGAAACATCGGAATGCGGACTAGAGCACCGATGACTTTGACGAGAAAAATGGCACCGGTGCGAAGAACCATCTGCTTGAAGATGACTGGTAGCCTCATCCTTTTTCCTCCGAACTAGTGTATCACCTTTGTCCAATGTATGAAGCGAATGGGACAGGTATGTCTTTGGAGAGGGAAATTTTGCTCTTACCTGTATGGCTCATTCGCACAATTCGAGGTAAAGAATGACCAACCATATACGGCCGAATAAGATAATGAAGCCAGTCAAATCATCTGAAAGGGGGATACTTTTTGGTCACGCTGGAAAAGCATCTCATCATGGAGGCCTTTGGATGCCCGTCTGGCAAATTGAATGATTTGGAAACCGTGAAAACAGCCCTGACCCAAGCGGTCACTCTTTTAGGGGAAAAAGTACTGTACACCCACTTTCGCAGGCAGCCGCACGGGATCATGGGAACGATTATCGGCTCCGTTTCCTGTACGTTTGTCCTTGTTTCGGCGAAGCAGCAATACCTTACGCTCGACTTCCTTTCAAGCAAAATCGGTATAAAACATCCTGAACGGTTTTTGGAAGAACTCCTACCTGTTCAGATCTTTGTCTACGACCTTACCAGTGGCCAGCCGCATCATCACGCTGCCTTGGACGAGGAAACAGCCGGGGCCATCCGGACGGACGGAAACGATGGCCAACCCTCCCGCCGCAAAGAAGGCAGAGGAACGGCAAAAGATCTTGCTGAGCTGATGGATTTGTCGTCAAAAGAGCACCGGGTTGTATTCGACGGAAGCAGTGCGTTCCAAGACATTTTTCTCTGTGAAATAACTGATCTTCGGCTGTACTTGAATCAACAGCTGCAGTTTAGCTCCGTAGACGAAAGAATCTACCACGAGGCGCTCGTCCACCCGGTAATGGAACTGGCCGGTTCGCGGGACAGGGTCTTGATTCTTGGAGGCGGGGACGGCCTTGCCCTGCGGGAGGTGCTCAAATATCCGGACGTCAGCCTTGTCGATCTGGTTGATATCGATCCGGTGATGATCGAACTGGCCCGGACGCTGCCCGAATTCGTCTGTCTGAATCAAGGGGCGCTTACCGACCGCCGTACCCGCGTTCACCTGCAGGATGCACAGGAATTTATCGCGAAAGCAGGCCAGTACAATATCATCATGATCGATCTTCCCGATCCCGCTGACGAGGTGATCGGCCGCCTCTACACCAGGGAGTTTTATCAGGTCCTGGCCCAGCGGCTGCTCCCAGGAGGGTTGATCGTCTGTCAAGCGCAATCGCCGGAAGAAGCCCCCTTGGTCTACTGGTCGATCGCCAGAACCTTCGAGAGCGCAGGGCTTGCGACACGCAGCTATCACGTCCGGATTCCTTCCTTTGGGGATTGGGGCTTTCACCTGGCTGCGCCGGCGCTGGAGCTGCCCGCTGTCCTGACGCCGGCAGTAGAAAACCGGACACTGCCGAAAGACCTCACGTCCCTGTTTCAGTACGAGGAGCAGACCATGTCCAAGCGGTTGCAGGCCCAAGTTAATTCGCTCGGCAGCCTGACGCTTCACAAGCTTTTTGCCGAAGAAGTAGGGCCGGAAAGGTAAAAAAAGGCCATTCCCGACATTAGGAATGGCCTTCTGTTCGATTTAACAACTTGCGTCAGAAGTCTCCTTCCTCAGCGAAGCAGGTGGGAGATGAATGACGCCGTTCCCGAACCTCTTCGCTGGAGATAGGCAGGGAAGCATGTATTTGTTCTCGTCATTTTGATGCGGAAATATTCCCCAAACAGGAACGTATGTGTTGCATAATAGGATGTAGAACAAACGTTCTTGATAAGGGGGGTTTCCTTGATTCGTGCTCAAATTGTACGGTTTCATGCCTCAAAACGAGATATCGAGCGCCTTTATGCCTGTAATCGCGAATCTGCCCAGGTTTGGAATACGTGCTTGAAGCTCGCAAAGAACTACTATTTGGAGCATCGGAAATGGATTTCGAAGTCAGCGCTTCAGAAGCAAACCAAACGTAAATTCCATATGCACAGTAAAACCATTCATGCCTTTAGTCATAAAAACTTGTTCGCACGAGACGCGGCCCGCCAAGCGATACGAAAGGGAATCAAATCAACGAAATATCCCTATAAGATCAAGAAGCATTACAATACGAAATGGGTCAATTCGCGTTAGCGAGTAAGTGGGGGAGGTTCACTTCTTGGCCTGCAGTTCGACGGCTATTTTAGCCGCCACTTCAGCATTGTGCTTCACCAGGGAGATATTGGTTTGCAGACTTTTCCCCGCGGTCAGCTGTTTGACCCTGTCAAGCAGAAACGGCGTCACATGCTTGCCGGTGATGCCCTTCTCCTTGGCTTCTTTGAGGGCTTGTCCGATGACGGCTTCGATCTCTTCGTGCGGCAGGGCGTCGGCTTCCGGCACCGGGTTGGCGATGACCAGACCGCCGTTCAGTCCCAGTTTCCACTTTGTATCCATCACGGCAGCTACCGCTTCCGGTGAGTCCAGCCGGAAGTCGACCTGGTAGCCGCTTTCACGAGAGTAGAACGATGGGAAGTCGCTGCACTGATACCCGACGACAGGCACCCCTTGCGTCTCCAGGTATTCCAAAGTCCTGCCGATGTCGAGGATGGATTTGGCCCCGGCACAAACTACGGCCACATTGGTCCGGGCCAATTCTGTCAAGTCGGCCGAGACATCCCATGTCACCTCCCCTTCGCGGTGGACGCCGCCGATGCCGCCCGTGGCGAACACTTTGATTCCGGCAAGCCCTGCGGCGATCATCGTCGCCGCAACCGTGGTGGCGCCGATCTTGCCGGTAGCGAGGATGTACGGAAAATCGCGGCGGCTCACTTTCTCTACTTCCTGATTAGTGGCAAACTCTTCCAACTCCCGTTCATCCAGGCCGATCTTGATCTTTCCGTTCATGATCCCGATGGTCGCAGGGATCGCGCCGTTATCGCGGATAATCTGTTCCACTTGCTTCGCCATCTCGATGTTTTGCGGGTAAGGCATGCCGTGGGAGATGATCGTCGTCTCCAGCGCCACGATTGGCAGGTTGTTTTCCAGGGCGTGCTGAACCTCTTTTGTAAACGTCATGTATGCTTTCATTTTCCTCTCTCCTCTGCTAGTAAATTGATTTGTTCCGGCCGCAGCTGCGGGGAAACCGAATGTTCCGTTTGCAGTGTCAGACTGGACGCCGCCAGTCCCAACAAGCAAGCCCGGGGCAGCTCTTCACCGTGTATGATTCCGTACAAAAAGCCTGCGTCAAATGCGTCCCCCGCCCCTGTGACATCGGCCACGTCAGTGGGAAAAGGCGGGAGATGCCCGGAGCCGACAGGCGTCAAGTAGAAGATGCCCGACTCTCCCAGCGTCACGATGACGTTTTTTACGCCCCGCTCCCTGATTTTCTCACAAGCCATACGGCAGTCGGCCAGTGATGCGATCTCCATCCCTGCCAGCAGTTCAGCCTGTTCCCTGTTCGGCAGGATCGTATCCACGCCTTCGAGCCGCGGCGGAAGTTTTTTTGCTTTGGCGGAAGAGATCGGATCGACGTACAGGGGAATGTTTTCGTCCCGGCAGCGGTTGATCAGGTAAGCCAAGCTTTCTTCCGGAAAGTTCGTATCGAGAAAGACGGCCCGAGAAGCCGCAATATGCGACCACTTCTCCGCAATCATGTCAGGTGCGACCTGATCGTAGATGTCCATATTTGCCAGGGCGACCGTCATCTCCCCGTCCAAATCGAGCAGGGCGGTATAGGTTCCTGTCCGTTCGGCTGGCAGTACCCAGACCTGACTCACATCAATCCCGTGCTTCTTCGACTCCTGCAGAATCCAGCCTCCCTCTTTATCATCGCCAAGGCTGGTGATCAACGACACCGTACAGCCGAGCCGGCTCAGGTTTTCAGCCACATTGCGGGCCACTCCTCCGCATGATTCGGATATCGTGACCGGGTTGGAAGAATGCATTTGCACCTTCTGCTTGCTGTGTGCTTTGCGATCCAGATTTGCGCCGCCGATGCAGGTGACCAAGGCGTCTTCGCGGAGGATGTAAGCGCGCCCCTTGATTTCGCCGCGCTTTGTCAATGCCGCGATATAGCCTGCCACCGCCGAGCGGGAAATGCCGATCTTGCCTGCCAGTTCCTGCTGAGTGATAAAAGGATTGAGGCGGATATACTGAAGAATTTGTTGCTCCTTGTCCAAGCGTTTCCCTCCCTTTGCGAAAGCCCCGCCTTCTAAACATTAGTTTACCAGATAGACAAAAGTTTATCCAGTCCTTGACCTCCCCGTTTCGCAGCTGAACGAAAAAATAAGCCTGCAGGCGCGTTTCTATACGAACGCCTGCAGGCTGAACTACTGTTTGCTGTCAGTCCAGACTTTTAATCCGTATCCGCGGGGATTGACACGTGGGTATGCGCCAGCGTGCTTGGCAAGCGCATCATCAGAATCACGCCAATAATCCACCAGTACATCCCCTACCTTTGATCAGTGTCGTTTCGCCTGAACAATTATTATAATTTTAACAATATTCATTTATCAGACAATATTATACACGTTCCATCGGAAAAAGAGAAAAATCGCAAAGGGGGCGATTTACGATACGGCAACGAAAAAAAGGAGGCAGCAAGTGCCTCCTTAAAAGCTGAAATTGTCAGGGTCTGGTCCAACGCGTTTATTCTCGTTCAGGGAGTCTAAAGCAGCCATGTCATCGGCGGACAGAACAAAGTCAAAGATCCCGGCGTTTTCGGCGATTCGCTCTTCACTGCTCGACTTGGGTATCGTCACGACGCCGTTTTGCAGATCCCAGCGAAGGACGATCTGGGCCGGGGTCTTCTGATGTTTGCCTGCAATCGTCAGAACCGTCGAATCGTTCAAGATCTGTCCTCTGGCCAGCGGGCTCCACGCTTCCATCTGGATGCCCTGTGCCTGACAAAAACGGCGAAGCTCCTGCTGGGACAGCAGCGGATGGTATTCCACCTGATTGACCATTGGCTTGATCTCACAATCGGCAAGCAGGTCCTCCAGATGATGGGCATGGAAATTGCTGACTCCGATCGCCCTGACCCAGCCTTCTTTATACAGCTTCTCGAGAGCTTTCCAGGTCTCTTTGTACTTTCCTTTGACCGGCCAGTGGATCAGGTACAGATCGATCATATCCATCGCCAGTTTTTTCCGGCTTGTTTCAAATGCGGCTAGGGTGGATTCGTACCCCTGGTCTGTGTTCCACACTTTTGTCGTGATGAACAAATCTTCACGCCGCAAACCTGATTCTTTAACAGCCTGGCCTACTCCAGCTTCGTTTTCGTAAAGCGCAGCCGTGTCAATGCTGCGATACCCGTGTTCAAGGGCGTATCGAACGGCCCCCCGAACTTCTTCGCCATCCGGTATCTTGTATACGCCAAGGCCGAGCCAGGGCATTTTCACTTGATTGTGAAGAACGGTGCAGTCGCTTATGTGCTTCATCAGATCTCGCTCCTTTTCGCTTATAGGCTGTCCTCTTAAAGGTATCACGAGATCCTGCCAGAATCTACCGGCAAATACAAAGAACCAACCTTATAGCGGATATGGAGCTACGGAATGGCCCCGGCGGAAGGAGGCTGTGGGGTTTTATCCAGTTCGAGCTGGCTTTTCAGTTCTGCTTGTACCCGCTTATGTTCAGCCTGGTCCACGATATAATAGTAGATTCCATCGATGATACTGCCTTCCCCGGCCAATTCGATCGAATTCACCTGTTCGAAGGCGGAACGGTAGTCCTGCAGCATGTCCTTCCATTCGGAAAAGGTCACATTGGTCTTGACGTTTTGGCCCAATTGGTCAAGCACGCCTTTGGCTTTTGTCACGATATCCGGCCGTACAACCTGTTTCAGCATGCTTTTCACAATTTGCCGCTGCCGGCTGTTTCTGCCCAAATCCCCCCGGGGATCGTCATAGCGCATCCTGGCATAGGCCAGGGCAGCGCTGCCGTCCAGATGCAGCTTCCCTTGTGGAAACGTGTGGTCTTCATACGAAAAACTCATCTTGTTCTCCACATCGACTCCGCCCAAGGCGTCAATAATCTGCTCAAACCCTTCCATATTGACAGAGATGTAATAGTCGATCGGAACCTGTAAAAATTGCTCTACCGTTTTCGCTGCCATGTCAACACCGCCAAAAGCGTAGGCGTGATTCATTTTATCAACAGTCCCGTGTTCCGCGATCTGTGTCCGCGTATCGCGCGGAATGTTAACCAGCGTGGTTTGTCCTCCTGCAGGGTTTACGACAGCGATCATGATCGTGTCGGAGCGGCCGCGGTCGTTCTCCCGCTCGTCGACGCCTAATAGCAGGACAGAGATGGGCTGCTTTTTTTCTACGGAGGCTTTCTCCGTCCTCAACTTTGACTTTGCCGCTTGAAGCGGCTGATACATTTGGGCAGCTGTCTTCTCCACAGCATGGTACAAGTAGTAGATGTACCCTACTGCTCCTGCTGCGAGCACTGCAGCTGTGCAGATTGCGATTTTCACTCGTGTTCTCATAGGTCTGCCCCTCTGCGGCTACACATTTGTGACAATCTCCACTTTCGCATGGTGGGAACTGTTTTGAACTCGCATCACTTTCTTTTGTTGTTCGGCTGAGAACGGCTCCTGCACGTACCGATAATTGGGAACGATCTTCCGCAGCAGCTGCTTCATCTCCTGGTCGAATCGCTCTTCCTCTTCATTCTCAATCAGTTGTTCCAATTGATCGACATCTCGCGAAAATTCATGCCAGGCAATCTGAAGCTGTTTTCCCACAAAAATCCTGCCATGCCTGGTGGCTGCGATCCCCTCTTCATTGGTCAAAAGCTCCTCGTACAGTTTTTCACCTGGGCGAATCCCGGTGTAAATGACTTTAATGTCAACTTCCGGCTCAAATCCGGACAGCCGAATCAGATCCCGGGCCAATTTGTCGATCTTGATCGGCTTGCCCATGTCGAGGATAAAAATTTCGCTCCCGGACGCCAGCGCACCAGCCTGGATGATCAGTTGCACCGCTTCCGGGATCGTCATAAAGTAGCGAACCATCTCGGGATGCGTGACCGTCACCGGACCGCCTTGCTGGATCTGCCGTTTAAAAATCGGGATGACACTCCCGCTGCTGCCCAGGACGTTGCCGAAGCGCACGGCGACAAATTTGGTCTGACTCCTTTGGCCCAAACCGAGGACGAACATCTCCGCAACCCGTTTGCTCACACCCATGACGCTGACAGGATTGACTGCTTTATCCGTAGAGACCAGGACGAAGCGGGAAACGCCGAAGTGGTGTGACAGCTCTGCTACATTCTTCGTTCCGATAATATTGGTTTTGATTGCCTCGACCGGGTTTCGCTCCATCAGCGGAACGTGTTTATGTGCCGCCGCATGAAAGACGACTCCCGGCAGATAAGCGGCAAATACCGCCTTCATCCTCCTCCGGTCCCGGACGTCGGCGATGACGGATTCAATCTGCAAGTGGGGATGCTGTTTTCGCAGATCCAACTCGATCTCAAAGATGCTGTTTTCGCTATGGCCGAGCAGAAGCAGCTTCCACGGTTGATACCGGGCGATCTGCCGGGATAACTCCGAGCCGATGGAACCGCCTGCTCCTGTCACCAGGATGGTCTCGCCGCCGATGTAATTGGACACCTCGGTCAGATCGACCGCCACCGGATCCCTGCCAAGCAAATCCTCAATTTTTACATCCCGAATCATTTTGATAGAAATTTTACCGCTAAGCAGTTCGGATACCTTTGGCAAAATCTTGATGCTTACCTTCATTCGGTTGCAAATCTCCACGATCTCCGCTACCTCTTTTTTAGTCGCGGAGGGAATCGCGATAATGATGTCTTGAATCTCGTACTGCCGAATCACTTCTGGAATTCTTTCGCGGCCCCCCAGGACCGGCAAGCCTAAAATCTGCAAATTTCTCTTTGCCTTGTCATCGTCGATAAAGGCGACGGGATATTGTTCAGAGTCGGGGGAATGGGTTAATTCCTTGGCCACCAGAACACCTGCGCTGCCCGCGCCGACAATCATAGTTCTGCGCAGATTGGGGCGCGATTTGGCCGAAGTAGCGGTGATGATTTTAAACGTCATCCTGGCACCGCCAAGTCCAATAATGATAAATGCCCATGAGATCGGATAAATGGAACGGGGAACGGCAAATGCGGGGACGACATACTGCAGCCCGCTTTGCAAGAGAAAGCAGCCAAGCTCAAGCAAGGTCGCAAGTTTAATAATCGCGATCAGCTCTGCAACGCTGGCGAACATCAACACGGGGCGATACATGCGGGTGATGTACAAACCGGCCAACCCGAGGGCGACATGAGTGATGGCAGCATAAAGCAAAGCAGAGGTATTGTGGGCTCCAATGTCAAAATCAAATCTGACTTGGTATGCCAGTACAACCGCTAGACAAATAATGCAAGCATCTAAAAGTCCCATAAAGACCAAGCGGTTTTTGTAACTCATAACCACACCCCATATGACTCAATTTTGTCGGCACCTGTTTTAAATCATGGGATATTTGTATGAACATGGTCGTAGGTTTATGTACCTACGAAACAGGTTGGAAGAAAAGACTCATACGATCATGATCTGGTCGTACTTCAGCATGACACTCCCCTCCGGTTGGCCTGCCAGGCAGCTGTCATTCGCTCGTCCCTGCAAATTCCGCAGGAGATAGCGGACAAAATTATATCCGCACTCGTGCGCATGCGGGTAGCCCCCGCCAAAACGGGGATTCATCTCCGAGACGACGAAGCCCTGAGGGGTGTAAAAACAATCGACATCAATCGGCCCAACCGGTTTTACGGCTCTCAACGTCTTCAGAACCAGTTCTGTCAAGCGCTCATCTCTCACCGCCAGAGATTTGTCCGTCTCTCCGGCCCGCATCCGCAGCTTTTTTTTGTTGAAGATGGCGACCGGTTCGGCTGAAATCAGGTCCACATAAGCGTCCACACCGAATTCATCCCCGCTGACATAAGGCTGAATCACGACTTCGCCGATTTGCGAGCAGGCTGTTTGCAGATCCGAATAACTGTCTGCCCGGCGTATCCCCTGACTGGCGCTTCCACTCCTTGGCTTTATCAGCAAGGGAAAGGAAAGGGTCCCGGTCGATAATGCCTCCGTTGCCGTAGTCAAATGATTGTATGTAGGTATGCAGGGAATGCCGCACTCCTGCAAGCATTGATACATCGTCCACTTGTCCAGACACATCTCCGTAATGGTCGAATCGGATACGACGACCTGCACCTTTTCACTAAGAAAAGCCTCCTTGTTGCGAGACAGCACCACCAGCTCCGGATCGATCAGGGAGAGGACTACCGTGATCTCATGCCGTTTGCATATCTCCAGCAGCGCATCGATGTAGCCGGGAGAGTCAATCCTCGGCACGATCTCAAAGCGGTCCGCAACGTACAAGGCGGGAGCCGCTTCATCACAATCCACGGCAACCACTTGCCCCAAGCCAGCCCATTCGGCCTTAAAATACTGCAGCAGCTTTACCCGTCTGCCCACGCTGGCAAGCAAAATATTCATCGTACCCCTCCCGGTCAGCGAATTTTTGAAACAGACAGCGGCTCAAAGCGGTAGAGCTGGTCACTGAAGAATTGGGCCAATGTCTCCCGTCCTCTCAGTTCAAGCCATTCGTTCTCATATCGCTGGACGATCGGAGGCCTGCCCTTGATAAACGGCGGATTGAACACCATCGTGTAGGCACCGGTATTTTCAAAGATGAAGTAATCTCCTGCCTTGGGAAGCTTTCCCGTTACCTGATGCAGCAGGTAGTCCTTCTCCATGCAGGTGTACCCGACTACGTGAAATACCCCTGCACCCCCGCCATCCTGTCGTCTGACAATTCGATGCGGCAGGTTGTGACGGTGCATGGTGGGCTTGACATTGTGGACGCTTCCGTCCACCAGGACAAACGTTTGTCCTCTCACCTCTTTGACGTCGATCACTTTGCTGACGAAGGAAAAGGCGTTGGCAGCCATCGCGATCCCCGGCTCTAGGATCAGCTGCGGGTCAAGTCCATAAGCTGCCATTTCGGTCTGCATCACGCGGCAAACGGCCTCGGCGTAATCGTCGAACGTCGGCGTATTCGGAATCGGAAAAGCAGGCGGCAGTTCTCCGTAGATGCCGCCGCCGACATCGATGTATTCGACCGTTTCCGGCAAGCAGGCGCGGGCAAGCCGGCATAGTTTTCTGGCGATCTTTTCGTAAACCGCCACGCTGCGGTCACTGGAAAAATGGCCGTGCAAACCGCTGATCCTGAGGCTGGGAATGCGGGAAAGCTCCTCCACAGCGCGTTGAAAAGCCCCGTTTTCCACACAAAACCCGAACCGGCTCGCTTCGAAGCCGTCCTGCAGCGGATTAACCCCGTTTTCTTTCAGGTCAAAATTGACCCGCAGACCTACGCTTACCTTCCGCTCGGGATAAGCTTCACAATACCTTTTTACCAGTTCGATCTCGTAAAAGGAGTCCAGGTTGAGCAGGCTTTTGCCGTGCAAGGCTGCCTCGATGTCAGCTGCCTCCTTCACGGGGCCGTTGTAGATGATACGGTTCGGGTCGACGCCGATTTTGCGAGCCAGATCGTACTCCAGCCGGGATACCACTTCGGCATATCCGCCCAGTTCATCGATAAGGGCACAGAGCTGGGGCAGGTAATTCGTCTTGTACGAGTAGCCGATCAAAAAACGCGGGTAGCGGCTGGCAAATGCCTGATGGATTTTGCGGTAATTCTCCTTCAGTTTTCCGCTGTCAAAAATGTAATAGGCGGATCCGAATAAACGATCCGCGCACGCTAATTGCTCGTAGGTGTACATGTGCCCCATCTACCACCTTTGTCGTATTCAAGAAATGCTCCCTTGGCGCCGGGCCCGTTTTGCAGCGTCCGTCTCACACAGTCAATCACCCGCTCTTGCTCCTCTTCGGACAGATTGGAACCGGATGGCAGACAGATTCCGTACTGAAACAGCTGTTCCGAAACCGATTCGCTTTCGGAGTGGGGATAGTAGCGGCAGCCTTGGAACAACGGCTGCAAATGCAGGGGCTTCCACACCGGGCGAGCCTCAATGTTCTCCGCTTCCAACGCTTCCACCAGTTGACCGGCCGTGACTCCGCATCGCATAGGGTGAAGCAGCAAGGCGGTCAACCAGCGGGTGGATCTGCCGAACGGCGCTTCCGGCATAAACTCGACCCCTTCTATTTCATGAAGCGCTTGATGGTATCTTGCGAAGACCCGTCTCCTGGCAGCAATTCTCTCTTCAATGACCTGCAGCTGCCCGCGTCCGACGGCCGCCAGCAGGTTGCTTAGCCGATAGTTGTACCCCGGCTCGCTGTGCTGGTAGTGGCGGGCCGGGTCCCTCGCCTGTGCCGCCCAAAACTTCGCTTTCTCCAGCGCTTGCTGATCATGCGACACCAGCATGCCACCGCCTGACGTCGTGATCAACTTGTTTCCATTAAAGGAGTAGATCCCAAACTGTCCGATTGTACCGCTTGCTTTTCCGCGGTACGTGGCTCCCAGTGACTCAGCGGCATCTTCGATCAATGGGACTTTGTAGCGGCGGCAAAGATCGGAGATCGGACCGAGGTCGGCGCTTTGGCCGTACAGATTCACCACGATCGCCGCTTTGGGCAGCCGCCCCGCCTCTACGGCATCGTAAAAGGCCCGCTCCAAGGCGTCTTTGGACATGTTCCATGTTGTCGGCTCCGAATCGATGAACACAGGTGTCGCCCCTAGGTAGAGGATGGGGTTGGCGCTCGCGACAAAGGTCAACGACGAGCAGAATACCGTATCCTGGGCTGCTGTTCCTGAAAGGCGCAGGGCTAAATGGATGGCTGCCGTTCCCGAGTTTACCGAGACGGCCCCTTTTGCCCCGACGTAATCAGCCACTTCCCGCTCAAATGCATCCACCTGCGGTCCCAACGGCGCAATCCAATTGGAGGCAAACGCGTCCCTGACAAACTGCTCTTCCCGGCCGCTCAAATGCGGCGGCGACAGATAAATTCTTTCCTTCCCAACCATGCCGATCGTCCCCCTGCAGACTCTTTTACTTTTCGCTGACCAGCTGCAGCTTTTCCAGCCTGCTGATCAACAATCGAACCACATCATCCCGCATATCCTGCCGCTGCAGGGCAAAGTCGATCGTCGCTTCAATGAAGCCTAGTTTGGTGCCGACGTCGTAGCGCTTTCCCGTGCACTCAAACGCCATCAGCGCTTGCTGCTTCGAGAGCGTCCGCAAGGCATCTGTCAGCTGGATTTCTCCGCCTGCCCCGGTCTCCTGCTGCTCCAAAACGGAAAATATCTCTGGACGCAGAATGTAGCGGCCCATGATCGCCAGACGTGACGGTGCATCTTTAGGGGACGGCTTCTCGATGAGATCGTTGATGTAGTAGATGCCTGGGCTGCCGAACAGGAGAGTGGCGGCGACAATTCCGTATTTTTCCACTTCAGCTTCTTCTACTTGCTGCACTCCGACGATCGTCGTGTGAAAGCGTTCATACATGTCCATGAGAGACTGCAAGCACGGCTTTTCTGATACGACTACATCATCGCCGAGCAGGACGGCAAACGGTTCGTCCCCGATGAACTTCCGTGCGCACCAGATTGCATGTCCCAGACCCTTGGCCTCTTTTTGCCGGATGTAGTGAATCTCGACCATGTTGGTGATGCGTTCGATTTCCTCCAGCTGTGCCCCCCTGTTTTTCGCCTGCAGGCTGGCCTCCAGTTCATACGACTTGTCGAAATGATCTTCGATCGCCCGCTTCCCCCTGCCGGTTACGATGATGATATCCTCGATCCCCGAGGAAACGGCTTCTTCCACGATGTACTGAATCGTCGGTTTATCGACTATGGGCAGCATTTCCTTGGGCTGCGCCTTCGTGGCCGGAAGAAACCGCGTTCCCAGCCCTGCCGCCGGAACAATCGCCTTTCGCACCTTCATCCGGTTGCCACCCTCCTTTGCCTTGTTCGCTTGCCGCGAGCAGTACCGCTTCCACTTGCCTGGCCAATTTGATTCGTTCGTACTTTTCTTCGGCTAGCCGGCGGGCACGTCTGCCCATCTCCGCAAGATCCCACATACCGTTTTGCAAACGGATTAACAGGTCGGCCAAATCGCCGGGATCGTCCGGATTGACGTAAAACCCAACCTGATACTCCTCGACGAGCTGCTTGGTCCAGCCGGCTGAATTTACGATCACAGGCTTCCCGGCTGCGAGCGAATCAAAAAATTTATTGGGTGAATTCGTAGCGAGAATGGGAAGGTTTTGAAAAGAGGTGATGGTGATGTCTGCAGCAGCGAACAACTCAGGCATCTTCTTTCGCGGAAGCGCCCCGGTAAAGATGACATTGTCCAACCGGTGCTGTTCGCACATCGCTTCCAGCAGCGGTCTTGTCTTTCCGTCTCCTGCCAGTATGAACACGATGTCGTCTCTGTTTTGCTCCCGCAGCTTGACCGCGGCGCCTATGAGGTAATCCAGCCCATTGGCGATCCCCATGGAACCGCCGTGCAGGACGACCAGTTTGCCATGCAGCTGGTACTGTTCCCGCAGCTCCGCCCGGCAGACGTCTTCCTGCCCGAACAGGTCCAGGTCGCAGCAGTTGGGTATCATCGTCACCTTGCGGGAAGAGATTCCCTCTTCAAGGACGCCTTGCAGCATCCCGGGCGACAAGGCGATAATGTGCTCGGCTTGTTGGTACGTCTTCCGCTCCAACCCCTTTAACAGGCTGATCAGCAAACGGGAGCGGATGGCCCCGATCTGCCTGGGAGCCTCCGGCCATAAATCCCTGACCTCAAAGATAAATGGTACTTTATTCCAATATTTGATCAACAAAGCCGGTATGGCTACTGTCAACGGTGTGGAGGTAGCCAGTACGACATCGTACCCCTTCAAGGTGAGGCCTTTGAGGCTCGAAAAGAAGACGAACTGCAAAAACGACAGGATCCTGCGGAAATACCCCATGTAATTGGAATAGTGATTTTTCACGGCGATGACGTCGATTCCGTCAATGGAGTAGAAGCTGTAAAATCGGCTTTGCCGATCCGGAGGGATCGATGCGAGCGAAGAATCCCCTGTGATCATCGTCACCTGATGGCCCTGCCCGACCAGGTATTTGGCGAACTCATACGACCTGGTGCCCAGTGAACCCTCCCTCGTAGTAAAGTACTGATGGATGTACAACACCTTCATTTGTACACGGCTCCTAACCATTCCCTTCCCCCGCCCGTATCGCTTCTGCCGACGCTGCAAACGGTGAAGCCGGCATCTGTCAGCATCTTTTGATCCAGCACGTTCCGTCCGTCGACCAGCAGCTTTTCCCGCATCCGCTCTCCCAGCTCGGCGTACGGCAGGTGAAGAAACTCTTCCCACTCAGTGACAAGCACGACCGCATCACATCCCTCGAACAGACTTTCTGCCGTCGGGCAGCACTCCACATCAAGCGTCGAATGTTCACAGGCTAATCTTTCCATTGCAGCCGGATCGTACACCTTGACACGGGCGCCACCGCCAACCAGTTGGCGAATGATATCAAGCGAAGGGGCGTCCCGCAGATCATCGGTGCCAGGTTTGAAGGCCAAGCCCAAAAGCCCGATCGTCCTGCCGGCAAGCGAATTCAGTTTGGCTTGCAATTTTTTCGCCACCAGCTCCCGCTGCGTTTGATTCACTTCAAGAGCGGCCCGAACGATCGGCAATTCCGACTGATGACGTTTTCCGGCATGAAGGATCGCTCGCATATCCTTTCCGAAGCAGCTCCCGCCCCAGCCGATACCAGCCTGCAAAAATTGGGGACCGATCCTTTGGTCAAGGCCAATCCCACGCGCCACGGCGGTGATGTCTGCCCCAACGCTTTCCGCCAGGTTGGCAAATTCGTTAATAAACGATATTTTCACCGCTAAGAAAGCATTGGCCGCATATTTGATCAGCTCTGCGCTGGTCAGGTCGGTGGCGAACAAAGCAGGCAGGCGATCATTGCCCGGGCGGGGTATCCCATGCGGCGGTATAAAATCCTGCAGCAAGACAGGCTGGTAGAGCGCAGTCAGAAATGCTTCTTCCTCATGAGAGTCAATCCCTGCGACAATCCGATCCGGGTAAAACGAGTCAAACAGGGCTTGGCCTTCCCGCAAAAATTCCGGGTTGGAGATGAGCGTTACCTTGCTCTTCATCCCCCGCTCCGCCAACTTCTGCTGCAGCAGTGCTCTCATCTCTCTGCCGGTGCCGGGAGGGACGGTTGATTTCAGGAGGATAACCGGCAAGTTGCCGTTCACCCGGGCCCCGATCTCTTTGACTGCCGCCCTCACATAGGTGAGGTCCACCCCTCCCCCCTCTCCGATGGGAGTGCCGACGGCGATGACGACAGCGTCAGCGTTTGTATCAAAGCTATCCCAATCATCGGTAAAGCTGATTCTTCCCGCCGACGCCCGCAATACCTCCTGCAATCCGTGTTCATAAATCGGCAGTTCTCCTGCCCGCAGTTTCGCTATTTTTTCCTCATCGCGGTCGATCAGGGTTACCTCGTGGCCGATATAAGCCAGAACAATGCCAGTTGACAACCCGACGTAACCGCAGCCAATGATGATGACCTTCAAGCTGCCACCCCCCGCTTACATCATTTCCTGATGATTCCGTGATCCGGTAAAATCCTGAACAGTGGCGCATCCGTCTTCGCTGATCCCGCGCGGATCAAATACTTTTACAAGCGTCAGGCAGAGGATTTTTACATCGAGGCAAAAGGACTGATGATCGACGTACCAAACGTCTAACTCAAATTTCTCTTCCCAGGTGATCGCGTTCCTGCCGTTTATCTGCGCCCAGCCGGTGATCCCCGGCCTCACCTCATGTCTGCGGGCCTGGCGGGGAGTGTAGAGCGGCATGTACTCCATCAGCAGCGGACGAGGTCCGACGAGGCTCAACTCCCCCTTCAGCACATTAAACAACTGGGGAAGCTCATCGATGCTGAACCGCCTTAGCCATTGACCAAACGGGGTGAGCCGCTGTTCATCGGTCAGCAGCCTGCCATCGGCGTCCGTCTGGCTTGTCATCGTCCGGAATTTATAGATCGTAAAAGGCTTGCCGTGCAATCCCGGGCGCTGCTGCTTGAACAAAACCGGCCATCCCAGTTTCCAGCGGATCAAGAGGGCTACCGCAAGCAAGACCGGCAGGGTGAGCAACAACAACAGCCCTGCAAAGACGAGATCAAAACACCGTTTCAAACTCCTCCCTCCGCCATTCCGTGATCATATTGGCGATCTTCCAGGCGGCCTCACCCCGCCCATACGGCTGTGCCGACTTGCCGGACAGCTCCAAGGCTGCCAGGATATCTCGGCAGACCGTCTGGCTGTCCTCCATCGAGACCAGACGGTTCCAGCCCAAATCCAGCAGCTCCGTCCATTCCGTTTCCGATCGAAGGGTTGCACAGGGGACTTTGTAGAAAAAGGCTTCCTTTTGAACTCCGCCCGAATCGGATGCAATCAATGAAGCGTATTTTTCCAACATCACCATATCCAGGTAACCGACTGGCTCGATCACTTTGAGCTGCTGCTTGACGTACTCGAACATGCCTATTTGCTGCAAGGCCGCCGCCGTGCGCGGATGGATCGGAAGCACGACTGGCAGTGCTTCCGCCGCCAGACACAGCCCCTGAAAAATCGTCTGCAGCCGCTCCGGCTCATCCGTATTGCCTGCCCGGTGGATCGTCGCCAGCATGTAGTGTTTGGGCTCGAGATCCAATTGCTCGAGAATCCGGCTGTGCCGTTCCGCCTTTTCCCCGAAATACAGCGCGGCATCGTACATGACGTCTCCCACCAGGTGAATCTTCGCCTCCGGTACGCCTTCCTGCCGCAAGTTCTCGGCGGCTGTCTGCGTCGGCGCAAACAGCAGTTCCGCGCAGTGATCCGTCATGATGCGGTTGATCTCTTCCGGCATCAGGCGATTGTAGGAACGCAGACCGGCTTCGACGTGCAAGACCGGAATGTGCAGCTTTGCGGCTGCGAGAGCTCCAGCCAGCGTCGTGTTGGTGTCCCCATAGACGATGACTGCCTCAGGTTGTTCCGCGATCAGCACGCGCTCGACCGATTCCAGCATCCTCCCTGTCTGCATGCCGTGAGACCCGGAATGAATACCGAGGTAATGATCCGGACGGGGCAGTTCCAATTCAGAAAAGAAGACATCAGACATCCTCTCGTCAAAATGCTGACCCGTATGAATGAAGATTTCCTGAATGCCCGGGACAGCGCGCAAGGCGCGGGAGACCATCGCAGCTTTGACAAACTGCGGGCGGGCACCGACGATCGTGGCCATTTTTACCATCCACTTGACCTCCTGTGATCAGGGTCGCCATCGCTTCCAATGAGTCAGCAACGGATCGTGAAACAAGTAGTCCAAGGCGCTCAAGCCTCCTGTAAACTCGCCGAATCGCTGCGGGTACTCGGCGATTTCGAATTGGTGGTACTCCAGTTTTACGCCTTTTTCCCGAAATACGCTTTCGTCGAGATAAGCTCTGCCGCTTGGGCCGGACAGATATGTCGTCCCCCCTGCCGCCAATACCAACTCGCATAAAAGGTGCGAACGGCTCCCCGCCGCCGGCATTTCGGAAGCGGACAGCAGCGGAGTTTCGATCCCAAGACGCTTTCTGATCAGCTCAATGCCAGGAATGTTCATGTCTACAAGCCTTTGACAATCCCTTTCGTAGAGCTGCTCTACTTGCGGCATAAGCTCTGAGAATCCAGGAGTCCCGCGGTAGATTGTCTCAAAGGTCTTGAGGTGTTCTTTTTTCCATGGGTGTTCCCTATCAATCTCGACATCGAGGGTCAATTGCTCGTAGCGGCCTTTGGATTTTACGGGTACGGTCAACCATTGGACTCCATTGGGCCCTTTGAGCTTTACGCGGTTTTGGTAACCGCGCTTGGTAAACTGTACCTGGTCCAGAAAAATAAACAGATCGGCACAGGCCATCTTGTCAAAAAAGCCAAGCCAGGGAAACAGATTGGGTTGATGGATCGCGATGTTCATAGGATGACCCTGACCACTTCAAATGCTTCTGCCCAGTCTGTTTTGATCTGCGTTCCGCGCAGCCGGGCCAGCCCCTGGATAAAATCCTCTGAAAAATAGGGACGCTTCAGCTCGATCTGGGAGCGGTACGCTTGGAGAGCCTGCCATTTTTTTTGGACGTGGCCCGGCTTGAGGTCGACAAATGCCTGGGTACGGAAGGAAAGGTGATTCCAGGGAAGCTCATACCCGAAGACTGTCAGATCTTTAAAAGCCCTGACCCCTTCGTTGTGCAGCACCTGGTGGTCTTGATGAACGTCCTGACCTGACGGCAGCAGAATGAGGTCTGGCTCGATCGTCCGCCTCAATTTGCGCAAGTCTTCCAGAATATCCTGGCGGTGATCAGAAAACCGGCGGACCGGGTAATCGCAGACAAACAGGCGGTCAGGCGGTACTTCGAGGATCGCCATAGCACGGTAAAACTCGCGCAGGATGGTATCGTGCGGCGAACCCTCCGGAACCGATTCCCTTGCGGTTGAAAAGGCTGCGACGAAGACGCTTGTTTTCTCTTCAACCAGCCGGGCCATAAAGCCGCCGCAGCCCAGTTCGGCATCGTCCGTATGCGGCGCCAAAACCAATACTCGTTGAAATCTCACAACATCACCTCGCGTGTACCATTTCTTTTTGCCCTTTAAACAGCAGGTTTTCGTAGAAGCCACGAAGTTTTTCCGCTTCAACATCCCAGTTGTACTTCTCGCAGACAGCCATCCAACCTCGCGTTCCCATCCCCTCCGCCGCTTCCGGAAACTGGATGATCTGCTCGATCTTCTCCGCGATCGCTTTCGGATCGTGCGGATTAACCAGCAGCCCGCACGCTCTCTCTCCGATGATTTCCTGCCAGAGGGGAAAATCGGAAGCAATCACCGGGATGCCGGCGGACATGTATTCAAATAATTTGTTCGGCTGAGAATGGATCGAGTTCGGGACAGGGTGAAAAGTAACCAGGCCAGCCCGGACTTTGGCCAACAGCTCCTTGACACCCTCCCGGGACTGCCAGCCGACATAGTCGACCCGCTTCCAGCCCGGCATCTGGCGAAACTCCGCCTCCAGCTCCGGAGGGCTGAAGCTGCCCGCCAACAGCAAGCGGACGTCCGACGTTTCAGGAAGCAGCGCCAAGGCTTCCATGACCTCCCTGACACCCCGGATCAGACTGATCACCCCGACGTAGGCTACAGCGTTTTGCCGTTGGCGGTACGACTGCGCCCGGTGATCGAGCAGCTCATTAGCGATGGGGAAATTTTGCACGACAACCGTTTTCCTGTTGGGAAACCTTTTCGCAATTGCCGGGGTAGCCGCGATGATCCCGTCGAAGAAGCAGGCGCCAATCGACTCGGCGGCCGCTGCTCCTTTGGCGACGGCGGCTCGCAGCCAGCGGGGAATCCAGTCTTTTTTCATGATCTGTCCGGGCACATCCTCATGGACATCGTAGACGACCAGCTTCCCCCGCAGTTTAAGCAAACACCCGACCGGGATCAGCTCGGGATCGTGAAAATGGTACACATCAGCCTGCTCCTGCCAAGCAGCCCGCCAGACCGACCAGATCGTTTTGGTCATCCGGATCAATCGGTTGGCTGGCTTTGGGACCGCTCTGATCCTGACTTTGTCCACCTGTTCATCCCGATCGTGGGGGACCACGAACACGACCTCATTTCCCGCCTGTGCCAATGTTTGGCATTCTTTGAGCAGGATGCGGGTGTCGTGCGGCATATGGACGGAACTGAAATGAACGATTTTGTGCAGCTTCAAGCGTTTTCACCTCCATACCCTAGTGTCAAAGCGAGAGTGGCAAAGAGTATTTTGTTATCGTTGATATCCCCGCTGACCATCGCATTGGCGAAGAAAAAGAATAACAGCACAAACAACGTCCGCGCTTCATACGAGGAGCGAAGAATGCCCTGCCGATACATCCGGATGAACGCATACAACACCAAGCCGCACAGGAAAAAACCTTGCAGCCAGCCGCCTTCCAGCAAGATTTCAAGTATGAGATTGTGCGGGTATTGGCGGGAAGCTCCAAACCAAAGATTGATTCGGGAGGTGAATCCGCCCCAGCCAATGCCTGCAGGCGTTTCTTTGATCACATCCCAGGACAATTGGTAAGCCTGCAGCCGCATCGCCTCCGAGTTGTCTATTTTTCCTTGAAGCAGCTGCTGCACCCTTTCTGTCGCTGTGGCCGGAGCGACCGTCACACTGTAGGCTCCAACCGCCGCAAGCACCAATAAAACGCCGGCAAATCGAAGCAATAACGTGCCGCGTTTCCAATAAAACAGCAGCGCGAGCAGTCCCAATCCCGCCGCAGCAGCCAGAATCGGCCCTCTTGAGCCCGAACCGATCAGCACGACCAGCGAAAAGCACAGGAAGCCAAGTGTCTTGATTGGCCCCAGCCGTCCTTCCAACCCCAGTATGGCGATCCACAACAACGCCGTTCCCACTGCCCTTCCCAAGCCAATGGTGTTCGCTCCGAAGGCGGTCATCCCGGTCGCATGTTCGCTCGTGATTCGCAATTCCCCGTCCGCAAAGGAGGACAAGATTGCGTCCAGGCCAAGCATCAGACCAAACGCAGTCAACATGTGAAACAGCGTGCGGATTTCCGCTTTTTCCTTGAAAAGAAAAAAAGGCGCGACCGACGCCAACAGGGTAAAGGTGAACAACTTAAGCACTTTTTCCCCGGCATCATCAGACCCATCCAACCCGAATAGCGGGAGTGCGAACAACAAGTACAACGCAAGCATCCAAAACAGCTGTCTGGGAATCCGGCAGTTGTTTTTTACAAAAGCCGCCGCCGTGCAAGCTGCCGTTAGCAGGGCAAACAGCAATGTCAAATCGACCGGCAGCCAGGAGAGCCGCGGGTCGGCCTTAAAATTTCCGGCGAGCAAAAATCCGGCAAAAATCAGCGCTTTTCCGTCCCACCACTTCCCCAAGTTGCCCGCTGCTCGTATGGGCGACACCTCCTCCAAAAATCACATCCCGGCCTTGGGCAACTCCCTACATGCTGTCTAGTGCGACCCTCAAACCTTGCACGACCCGAAGCTGCACCTGTTCGGTCATCTGCGGCCAGATCGGCAGGGAGAGTACTTCCCTTGCCGCAGCCTCTGCTTGCGGCAGCTCGTATCCCAACTCTTGATACATCGGCAGCAGATGAAGGGGTATGGGGTAGTAGATCATCGTCTCGATCCCCGCCCGCCGCATCCGCTCCTGCACTTCGTCGCGTCTGCCCTGCAAGATTCGGACAGTAAACTGATGGTAGACATGCCGATGATCGCCTGTATTCTTTTCGTCCAGGCACACGACTCCGCTTTGTCCCCGCAGCAGCTTGCGGTACGTCTCGGCGACGCCAATCCGGCCTTGATTCCACTCCTCGATGTGCCGCAGTTTTACCCGAAGAACAGCCGCCTGAAGTTCATCCAGGCGAGAGTTGTAACCGACCGCCTCGTTGAAGTACTTCTTCCGGGACCCGTGTTGACGAAGGAATCGGCAATATTCCGCGATGTCATCGTCATTCGTCACGATCATCCCCCCGTCGCCAAATGCACCGAGGTTCTTTGAAGGAAAGAACGAGTAGCAGCCCACATCGCCCAACGCCCCCGCTTTCTTTCCTTGATACTCGCTGCCAAAGGCCTGTGCCGCATCTTCGATTACCTTGAGATCGTATGTCCTGGCAAGGGACAAGATTGGATCCATCTCCGCCGGGCGGCCGTACAGATGTACAGGAAGAATCGCCTTGGTTCGCGAAGAGATCTTCATCTCGATCTGCCGGGGATCGAGCTGCAGACTATCGGGTTCGATGTCGACGAAAACAGGAGTAGCCCCTACTCGCTCAATCGCTTCCGCTGTGGCAAAAAAAGTAAAGGGAGTCGTAATCACTTCGTCACCAGGCCCTACCCCCAATGCTTGCAGACCGATGATGAGCGCATCTGTCCCGGAGTTGACCCCGATTGCGTGCCTGACGCCAAGGTAACGGGCCGCCTCCTGTTCGAATGATTCAGCGTTTGGACCTAAAATAAAGCGGCCCGAGCGAAGCACGTCATGGATGGTCTCTGTCAACTCCCCCCATAACAATTCGATTTCCGGTTTCAGATCAAAAATGGGAATTTTCTGCATAAAAGGCCCCCTTCACCTATGACCCGGCCGATTGCCGTCTTCCCCGCCTATCGCATAGGACCGCATCGGCAGCCGCTGTTTCGTCCAAAAGAGCAGCCTTCCTCCTTTGCTGACCACCCCGGTAAGCAGGTTGGCACAGTCGGCTGCAAATGGTTTTACATCTGTCAAGTCAAACACGGCAAAAGCTGTCTTATCGGAGGAAAACAAATTGCGCCAGAGCGTTTTGAAAGGGATCGCTCCCCGAAAAAGTCCCAACAGTTCGTATTGCAAGTAAACAAAGTGAATCTGCTTGCTCTGATCCTGCTCTTGCCTGATGTTTTCCTCGCCAATCGCGTCCCGATACTGCGTGTAGAGGATGTCGACCCCGGACAGATGTCCCACCCTGTTCCACATCGTGGAGCGGAGACTCACTTCCATCAGCTTGTAGGTGCCGTCCCGGGCATCATACTTAAACTCTGGTTCGCATATCCCGTGGAGGTCCATGGATTCCAGCAGCTTTCTTCCCAACTGAACAACTTCGGCAGGCGCTTGATTAGTAGCGCAGGAGAAAACGCCAAAATTGTCTGGGTACGAGGAGAGCTTTCTGCCTGTCCATTCATTTAAAATCGTCCCGTGCCGATTCCGGTAGCCGATATAGGAATAGATCTGGGAAGCGTCACCCGGGATGATTTCCGATGCGATGAAGGGAATCCCGCGGGCCAGAAAGCTGCGAACCAACTCTTCATGCCGCTCAAAATCACGGTGCGAATGGAAGATGAGACTGCGAAATACTTCCGGTCCGGCATGATCCCGTTTGGCCGGCTTGACCACTACGGGAAAGGGAATGTCGAGAATCTGATGATACCGCTCTTCCGTCTCGATATAACGTGAATTGGGGTAAGGTATTTCCGCCTTTTCACAGTGTTTGTACTGCTCAATTTTGTTGATGTACTGCTGCAGATTATCGTGATTGTACGGCAGAAAGCAGTACCCGCTTATCTGCTCGTACTGTTCATCAAGCATCTCCAACTGTATTTCGTCCGTCGGGTAGACGATGATTTTTTCATACTTTTGATGGAGGTTTTCCAGCGCTTGATGCAGCGATTCGGCTGCAGGTTCGATCCTGACAAAACTGACAATTTTGTTGCTGTAGGCCGCCAGCCTTTTCTGCGTATCAAACAAAACAATGTCACGAATGCCTTTTTCGTACAGTTCTCTGATAATCGAGTACCCGTTGATATACCCGCCCAATACCAAACAGCAGCAGTTTTTCATTTTCTTCTCCATTTTGTTTCCCCGGCTTACGTGAAAGAGGATAAACAGCAGCAAAACATAATGAGCAAACAGAACCCAGGTCATCAGCGACAAAAAGTGCCCAGCGTCAAGCACCGCCCGCTTTGCGATGATGGACACCGTCGCCACCAGACCTAAAAAGCCGAGCTGCCAAAGCAAAGAAATCCTCTGTTTCTCGAATAGATTGAGCAGATCCATGACGGGTACAGTGATAAAGCGGATAAAGAAGAGCGGAATGAGAATTTGCCCGTAGACCCCCGCAACTTTCCAATTTTGTCCAAAGACAAGCACGACGACATCCTCGATGAAAAAGTAGATCAGCAAAAATACCGGCAGCGAAATCGCCGTCAAGCGCCATAGAGTCGACCTGAGAATGTTCGTTGCCGAGCCGCTGCGTTCGATTTCGTCGCGCGCTTCACGGGTGAACACTTGTCCCATCGACTCCCCGATAACGGATGTGGGCAGCCCCAGCATGCGGTTGACCAATGTGTAGAAGCCTAACGCAGCCGTCGAATACAATGCCGAAAAGACGATGTTGACCAGATTTTGGGCAAGGGAGTTGGCCAATCTCGCCCAAACGGAAAACAATGGGAAGCCCTTGTACTTTTTCCCTAACCGAATCAGTTCTGTCAGCTTGACCGAAGAAAACAGTTCTTTATTCAAACAGACCTGTTTCAACAGCGTATAGTTCCCCGCAGCATAAGACAGAAATTGTCCACTGACCAAACCTGCCTCCCCCGTTTTGAAACATCCGACGACGATTTGGACCAAAGCTTGGGTGAAAGAGCGGGACACATTGGAGTGGGCGATATTTTTGTAGTTTTTATAGCGCAGGTTAAAGTGGATCAATACGCTGTTTACTCCAATTAGTACCACACTGGCCGGGAACAGATACAGCCAGATTCCCAGTCTGTCGTCGTTCAGGTATGAGACGATCGAATCGTGGAAGAAAAGTGTGACAGCGAGCAGCAAAATACCCAGAATGACTGCAACGACGGCCCCAACTGCGGCTACATGCGCGGCTTCTTCATCCTTGTCTGGCAAAATGACAGCCAGCTCGTACCGGCCATTGGCGATAACCCCAAACGTGCTCGTCAACGCCATAAAAACAGCCAAGGTGCCAAAATCCTCAGGTGAGTACATCCTGGTTAAGACAGGCGAGATCAGAATCGGGATGAGTTGGGCAATCGCCGTTCCAGAGACAAGAATCAGAGTATTGCGAACAAAACTGGTCTGGGACGTTCTCTTCAACATCCGGCGGAGGAAGGTCTGCATGGCTGTTACCGGTTTATTTCGGCTTCAGCACATGTGTCAGGCGATAGATCCGCTTCCAGCACAACCGCCTGGTACAGTTTTGCGTCAAGCGGATGAATCAGTGAGTGGTTATGCCACAACAAGGTAAAGTCCCCCCCAAACTGTCTGCACCTGTTCCTCAGTTTGTCAATCTCGCGTTTCGCTTGCTTTCGCGAAAGATGGAGATAGTGCTCGTCAAGCAGCGTGCCCTCCATGACGATCAGCGGCCGCTCCAAAAGCTTCAGTGCTCGCCTTGTCTTGACATTGTACACGCTGTACTCATAGCAAGTGCCGCAGCGAAATCCCGCACGGTCAGCAAAGCTCAGCGTGCTGTCGTAGAAGAGGCCAGCCTCGTCCCAGATCTGCCACGTGGTCGGAGCTTCCCAGCGCAAGAAATGCTGCCGCCCGCCTACCTTCTCCTGGCCTATCCCCGCACGATCCATCGCCTCACGCAGTTTGTTGTATTCGCGCTGAAGTTGGTTGGGGTCACGGAAGGTGTGATAGCTGGGGTGCAGCCCGATTTGATGCCCGCGGTCGTGGATTTGTTTCATCAGGGTTTGGATCCACGGATCATCCACAGAGTAGGCACCGTCGATCTCGCCCCCGGTATGGTCAGTAATAAAGAAAAAAGAACTGGCCAGTCCGCGTTTTTCACTCAACGTCATCATCCAGTCAAATGTGTTGCACAGATCGGCCCCCAGCCTCCCCCGCCTCACCTCTATCAGCGATTGGATCCGGCGGGCGGCAAGCAGCCAACTGCTGCGTTTGAGGACGTCGCCAGCCGTCGCCCGCAGCACCTGTGGCAGCGAGCTGGGCGCAATCCCCAGCGGCCAATCCACGTCATGGCTGAGGAGAAACCGGTACTCCCTGCGCTTTCGCCGCAGGTTCGGCCAAAGCTGCCGCAGCGACCACCAGAGAACCTCCAGATACTCGTTGACGATCGGCCGGTCGAGAAAGCCTTCCTGGAATGCCAGCGACGCCCCGGCGGGAAAACGCTCCCGCTGATCCCGATCGGGCCGCACAGCTTCTTCATAACGGGCCAGCATGTAAAAGGCGCTCCCGAAGATGTCAATACCCAGGCGTACGCTCTCCTGTCCTGATTCGATAAAGCTGCCGTTTGCCAATCGCTTGCCATAGATGACTGGCAGATTAGCCGAGACCAGCGATCCGCTGCAGGGATGACATATGGCATCCCAGGTCATAAGCGGCTGTCTGGGCAGGGAAGCGGGCTGCAGCCAATCCTGTTCAGGCTGTTGAAAAAAAACGTCAGCGACGGTCAGTTCTTTTTCCGACGAGTCGTCTGCCAGCATGATCCGAACATCGCTGCGAGGTTCCGCTTCTGATATGTACTCGATCCCCAGAAACTGGCTGAACAGCACGTCAAAAATGTATCCCCGCTCGTTTAGAAAGGTTGGCGGACAGGAAATGCGGAACAAACGTATCACCTCCTTTCACCGGAGTGGATGTTGTCGGATCGCTGTACCCCTGAGGAGGCAAACATCGGCCGCACGCCGCTCTCCCCCTGTTTGTACTGGCGGCCGCAGCTGCCGCATCCGGCGTAAGGACCGGTAAACCTCAATCCTTCCCCGCATTGGCAGACCCAGCCGATTCGCCTGGCAGGCACACCGGCCATTTTGGCATACGGCTGGACGTCTTTGGTCACGACAGCGCCGGCAGCGATCAGCGCCCATTCGCCAATCGTAACGCCGCAGAGAACGGTCGCATTGGCGCCGATCGACGTCCCGCGCTTTACCAAGGTCATCTTATAATCCGCGCTGGTGTTGCGAGGAAAGGCAGAGCGGGGTGTCAACACATTGGTAAAGACCATGCTGGGGCCGCAAAAGACGTCATCTTCCAGGATCACGCCTTCGTAAACGGATACGTTGTTCTGAATCTTGACGTTATTGCCGATGACGACGTTGTTTGCGACAAATACGTTTTGTCCAAGAGAACAGGCTGAACCGATGACCGCACCGCTCATGACATGGCAAAAGTGCCAGATCTTTGTCATCTCCCCAATGACTGCTCCCGGATCGACACACGCCGATTCGTGTAAGAAGTAGCTGCTGTCTTTCATACCGGTGTACCTTCCTTCAACAATCGCATGCACTCTTCCATCACTTGAACGACAGCTACCGCATGATCTGCCCCGGAAATCGGTGTCTGCCGGTTGGAGATACAATCCAAAAAATGAAGACATTCTGCTGTAAGCGGTTTCGCACTGCCGCGGAAGACAACCTCACTTCCCTCGTCCCAGCAGGTGAGGTCCTGGCAAACCCCTTTGCGGTGCAGTGTAACGGTCTGCTCCTGTTCCTGATGGACGAGCATGCCTTTCGAGCCGATGACGACTAAACGCCGCTCCTGCTCAGGCCAAAGCCAGGAGATGTGCAAATGGGCCTGTACTCCCCCCCGAAATGAGAGGTGCAGATACATATCATCTTCCAGCTTCGTTTGCAGAATTCGCTGACCGTTCACGGAAATACGCTGGGGCAGTTCTTCTCCTGCCAGATGGAGCAGTACCGCTATGTCGTGAACCCCCAGGCTCCACAGCACATTTTCAACGGATCTCACCCGTCCAAGTTTGGACCGCTGCTGGTGCAGACTGTATACTTTGCCTAACTCTCCGCTCGCCAAGTACTGTTTGATCCACCGAATCGTCGGCTGATAGAGAAGCAAATGCCCGACCATCAATATCCGTCCATTTTCTCGCGCCAAGCAGCGCAAATCTTCCGCCTCATGCAGCGATAGGGTGATTGGCTTCTCGACAAAAACATCTTTCCCCGCGAGCAATGCCTGCCGAGCGATCCTGTAATGTGTTGCTGCCGGTGTGGCAATCGCCACAGCCGGGATATCGCTGGCGAATACGGGCTCGAAGGATTCGTAAACAGGCATGCCGGGATACATCGTCCGCAGCCGATTCCGCACGTCCCCGCTGACCTCTGCGACAGCCGCCAATTCGCCTAATTCATAAATGGCGTTGACAACATTCAGCCCCCAATTTCCCGCTCCAATGACCGCAACCTGTTTCACAGCAATGTGATCCTTTCCCGATTTTCGGAGACGTTGCGGGTGGCGTTTCGTGTATCCAGTACATGCCCTGCCTTGCTGACCAGGAGGTTGTAATCGATTGAGCTGTGATCGGTGGCGATCACCACCAAGTCGCTTGACATGATCAACTCGTCTGTCAAGGGCTGCGATGACAGCGAAAGCCCTCCCGCTTCAAAAGATTCCACGTACGGATCGTGATAGATGACGGACGCGCCCGCTTCTTTCAACAGTTGGATGATTTCGACAGCAGGCGACTCTCGGTGATCCCCTAGATCTTTTTTGTAAGCGACCCCGACCAGCAGAATCTTCGTTTGGGAGACTGCCTTGCCCATCCCGTTGAGCAGCCGGGTCACCTTGTCCCTGACAAACCAAGGCATTCGGCGGTTGATCTCCCCCGCAAGGGAAATAAAATGGGTCGTAAAGTTAAGCTCCTTTGCTTTCCACTCCAGGTAATGCGGGTCGATCGGGATACAGTGTCCGCCGACACCGGGGCCGGGAAAAAAGGGCATGATGCCAAACGGCTTGGTAAAGGCTGCTTCCAAAACCTCCCAAACATTCAAATTCATGCGGTCGCACAGCAAGGTCAATTCGTTCACCAGGGCAATGTTGACTGCGCGGAAGGTATTTTCAAATACCTTTACCAGTTCAGCCGCCTTGGCGCTGTTCACTGTGATGACATGTTCCACTGTCTGCTTGTAAAACGTTTCCGCCACCTGCTGCGACTCGGGTCCTACGCCGCCGACCACCTTGTTGGTGTTTTTGGTTGTATACCGCATGTTACCCGGATCGACACGCTCCGGGGAATGGGCGAGGTAGAAGTCCTCCTCCACCCGAAATCCCGAAGCCTCCAGGATCGGAAGGATGATTTCCTCCGTCGTCCCAGGATAAGTCGTAGATTCCAGGCAGATTAATTGCCCCGGTCGCATGCGCTTGGCGATTTCCTGTGTGACGCTCTCCACGTATTGCAGATCAGGGGTCAGATTCTTGGTCAGAGGGGTAGGGACACAGATGATGATGGCATCGAGCAGGGGGACATGGCGAAAATTGCTGACAGCCTGGATCAAGCCCTGGTCGACAAGCTTCCTCAGCTCCTCACTTTTGACATCGGAAATATAGCTCTCCCCGCTGTTAATCTGTTTGGCGCGAAGCGGGTTTTGCTCAATCCCGATGACGCGAAATCCCACTTTGGCCTTTTCAACCGCGAAGGGCAAACCGACATATCCTAAACCCACGACGCCAACGGTCGCTGTGCGATTGAGCAATTTGTCCAGGAGAACCTGTTTATTTGATACGTTGGTTAACAAGAAACTCACCGTGTGTCAGCTCCCCTCGTCTCGCTATCAGAACCAGTAAAATCTCCTTCGTCTCGCCCCGGCAAGCGGCTCTTGGACCATGCACAGCCCTCCTTGCAAAATGGCCGCAGCGTTTGCCTGAAACAAGGCAGCCGTCTCGATCGAAGTCAGCTTCTGCAAAGCCCGGTACGCTTCACTGATTACCGGCGGCCTCGTATCTGCGTTGTGGCTGTCAGTTGCCAGTACGTGAACCAAGTGATTTTGCACGAAATATTCAGCGCATTTTTGCGCCAGCTTTCCCAGTCGGCCCAGCAGACTGCCAGCCGTGAGCTGGGCGATTACCCCCTGTCTGATCCACAAGGCAAGCCGCTCCGGATTCTTCCGGAGAACGATGTTCCGTTCGGGATGGGCGATGACAGGAGTAATTCCAGCCGCGGTCACCTCCTGGAGCAGGTGATCAGTAAATGCAGGTATCTGCAAGGCAGGGAGTTCGATCAGCACGTACCGGGAAAGATTGCCGAAGGTCATCACCTTGCCGGTTTTTAGATTGTCGAGCAGGGACAAGTGCAGGTGAACCTCTGCCCCGGCGTGTACTTTCATGGCAAGTCCTTGCTGGACAAGAGCGGTTTGAAACAGCTCCACTGCTTTGAGGATATCATCCCCCCGGTTCACGTACTGGCCGTTTTCCGTATGCGGGGTAGCTACGATGTCTGTAATGCCGTCTGCTGCGGCAAGCTTAGCCATTTCAACAGCTTCTGATAGATCACGCGCTCCATCGTCGAGATTCGGCAAAATATGGGAATGAAGATCGATCATGTATAGTAGTAACCGCGATTTGGGATTTTTTTCCTATTCAAGACTGTACCGATGATATGACCTCCTACATGTTCGATCAGATTTTTTGCCTTTGCAACCTGCTCGCCCAGGACATTGCCGCTGCTGATCACAAGCAGCACCCCGTCCATCAAGCTGGAGAGAACTTGGGCATCGGTCACGAGCAAAATCGGCGGAGAATCGAACAGAATCATGTCAAAGCGGTCCCTCACCTCTTCGAGAAGCTGATTCATCCGCTGGGATTCGAGCAATTCCGCCGGGTTAGGAGGGACATGTCCGGCCGTGATCAAATGCAAACCAGCTTGGCCGATCTCTTGGATGACATCTTCTATTCCCACCTGACCGATTAAGAGATTGGACAGGCCAACCTGGTTTTGTACCGGGAAGGGAAAATGCAAGGTCGGCTTTCGCATGTCTGCATCGACTAACAGGACCCTCTGCCCCGATTGCGCCATGACAACTGCCAAATTGAGAATCGTCGTGGTCTTTCCTTCATTTGGTTCAGCGCTTGTTATCAACAGTGTCTTTACTTTCTTATTTGCACTGGCGAACTGAATGTTCGTCCGCAGGGTTCGATACGCTTCGGTGATCGGAGATTTTGGATCTTCCAAACTGATCAAATGTTTAATCCGGTCATTAGCCCTCATTGGTCCCCCCCTTCCTTACCGTCAGCAGTTTTTGCGTGTCAACCTTTGATGTCCGGGATGATTCCCAGTACGGGCAATGCCAGTGTTTCTTCAACCTCTTCCTCCGTTTTCAGGGTCTTATCCAAATACTCGATCAGTATGGAGAGTCCTACTCCGACCAGAGCTGAGATGACAAATGACAGCAGCATATTGAGATACGGCCTGGGCGAGACAGGAATCGGCGCTTCTTCCAGCTTGGCTTCATCGAGAATGGATACATTGTCCATTTCCATCACGGCGTTCCACTTTTGCATCGAGGCAACCACCAGTTCGTTTACGATCTCGACTGCCTTAGCCGGATCCTGCTGCCTGACGGTAATAGAGGTGATCAAAGATTCGTTATCCGCCTTTACACGCAGCAGCTTCTGCAATTGTTCAGCAGTGAGGGGAAGCTGCTGCCTCGCGATGACCTCCTCCAATACCCCACGGCTCTGAATTATTTGCGAAAATGTTTTCACTAGCTTTTCACTGGTAATGAGATCGTCATATCCAATCGGAGTACCTGAATTCTGTTTTTTCACAAGCAGTGTGGCTGTCGCTTCATAGACCGGTGTCAGCACGAAAAAACTGACCATCCCCGCACCCAGCACCGCAATCGCAACGATACACACAATCAAACGCAGGCGCCGCCCGATGATCCGACGTATTTCCGCAATCTCCAATTCCGCTGACATGAGAATCCCCCTTCAATTTTCGTCCGGTCTTTTGGTTCGCGGACCTGCCAAAATACCCGAACGAAATCAGGAATACGGCGCATCTTATCCGTCTGGCTTCCATCTAGCTTCCCGGTAGCCGTCAGGCCTCCACCGAGTTTGTGCTATTCAAGCTGGTGAGCACTATCGCCGCTCCGCCTTTGTGCGTCCAACACCGAACAGGAACTTTGGCCTGGGTCCTGGAGACTAATATGGGGCCGCCATCAGGTAACTTACTTTAATCTATGTCCCCTCCGACTAGATTTGACTTTATTTTTTGGGCATTTTGTCATTCACTTACAGCTTGTTTTTTCGCATTTTGTTATTTTGGTTAAATAGGAATAAAAAAACAGGCCTCCAATTAGGAAGCCTGTCATGGGTAAATGGAGCGGAAGTCTATGTTTCTGAAACAAAGATCTCGATATCCTGCTCAATCAAATGCAGCGATGAGCGCCAAAAATCTGTCGAATGGACATCGATCCCCATGATTTTGGCTACGTCGGCAATGTTCATTTTGCCTGTGACGGAAAGAAGCTGATCGTATTGCTCCACAAAGGATGGGCCGCGATTCAGGTATTCGGCGTAAAGCCCTTTGGCGAAGAGCAGGCCGAACGCGTACGGGTAGTTGTAAAAATTGGAGTCGGCGTAGTAGTAGTGAGGCTTGCAGATCCACATTTCGGAATGCAGATACTCGTGGTCAAGGCCGTCACCATACGCTTCTTTTTGCGCCCAGAGGAACAGCTCTTTCAATTCTTTGACGGAGAGTGAACCTTTCTCCCGGCGTTTAAACAGTTCAGACTCAAACAGGAAGCGGTTGTAGATATCGACGATCACCTGCCCGGCATTGGACAGATCGTGTTCCAGAATGGCAACCGTCTCTGCTTTCGATGCCTTTTTCAGCGCCGCATTGGTGATGATGGTCTCGCAGAAGATCGAGGCTGTCTCCGCGATCGGCATCGGGTAGTCGCTGTTCAAGATGGACTCGTCTGCCAGACATTCCCCGTGGTAGCCGTGGCCCAATTCGTGGGCCAGCGTGCTGACGTCGTTGAAGCTGCCCGTAAAGTTGGCCAGGATTCTGCTCTGGCCGATGACGTGGAGATTGTGGCAGAATGCGCCCCCGCGCTTTCCTTCGCGCGGCTCGGCATCGATCCATTGGTCGCGAAACGCCTTGTCGGCGTACCGGGCCAGCTTCTCGCTGAAGCTGCCAAACTGATCGACGATGAACTGCCTGGCCTCGTCATAGCTGAACTTCATGTCTGCCTCGCCGAGCGGGGCAAACAGGTCGTAGAACGGCAGCCCGTTTTGATGGCCGAGCATCTCAGCCTTTTTGCGGAAGTACTTGCGGAAGGCGGGCAGGCTTTCACGGATCGCCGCGAGCATCGCATCGAGGGAGGCCTGATCCATCCGCGACTCGATCAAGGTGCGCTCGAGGGGAGAAGCATAGCCGCGCAGCTTGGTGGTCGTGATGACTTCCCCTTTTATCCCGTTCAAACAGGCGGCCGAGGACTCGGCGATTTTCTCGTACGCCTTTCGCTCCGCCTCGTAGGCTGTTTTTCTTACCTGCGGATCTTTGTCGTAAGCCATGTTCCTCACGATGGGCAGCGGCAGCTGCTTGGCCTCGCCGGCGATGGTGATGTCCACGAGCAGGTTGGAGGTCAGCGTCTCCTGCAGCTTCGACCAGGCGTTGGAACCGGTGTTGCGCATTTTGGCGATCAACACTTCTTCCTTTTCGTTGAGCAGATATTTGTTACGTTTCGCGGTTTCTGTCAGGAAATAGCGGTGCTCTTCCAGGCGGGGCGAGGAAGCGATGATCGCGTCAAGGTTCGCCAAAGCCCCCAGCCACTTCTGAAATTTGACCGCCGGCTCCACGAGCTCGACGCTTTTCTCCTCCAGCGCTTCGATGGTTTGCCGGGCCTTTTCGTTTTTGGCGTCGGTGCTGAAAGTCAGCTCGGCGAAAGCCATCAGCCGGGAATACAGCTGTTCGTACTTCGTCAACTTGGCAAGGTACGCTTCGATCTTCTCTGCCGGTTTATGACCGTCTTCCCCGAGCCGTTCTGTAAAGCCGCGCAGATCGCCAATCACTACTGGTACTTTGCCCATATCTGTTTGAAATTCGGGTGATTCAAATGACGGATACAGGGCATCTAAATTCCAGCGCATCTGACTCATGCGATTCCTCCCGTTCTATGTTTTTGTCCATCAATTTTCATCGAGAATTTTTACCCGTTCAAATACCTTTTCGTTGTTGGGATAGACCACTCGTTCGTTGCGGGGATTCTTGCAGTACACGACGATCCAATCTTGATCCACAAACTCGATGACGCCGCGTTTTTTGACGTTATTCACGACGATTTGCACTTTCCTGCCGATCAGTTCGTCCATTCTCCTCCCCCTCCTTTGCCTGTGACGCTTCCTCAATTGTGCGAGACAGGAAATGCTCTGTCTTGCCACTACTGCGCCCCGCAGGCGGGATCCAGACAAAACCAGGCTGTTTGATTCGCCGATGATAGGCGAAGGTGCCTCTGACCCCCTGCAGGTAAAAATAACCCCAAATCACCAGGGAGGGAACGACGCTGAGCACTGCCCTCCCGTCAGCCAAGAGCATGACGAGTTTGGAGCTGACGAAAAACAGGAACAGGACAACGGCGCAAATTCTGCTCCTCCGGTAGACGCCATACGCCAGCCCAAGGATCAGCAGGATGTCAAGGAAGACGGTTGGATCCACAGCCATAAAGGTGAAGCCGCCTGCAGTCCCAAGCAATATGCCGATGACGGTGATGCCTACGGAGACGAGCGCCGCGCCCCACCCCACATTCATCATATGCTGGATTTTTGCCGACTCTTCCCGGTTAGACCGCGTGGTTTTCCGGCTTACCTCAGTCTGATCAGACATTCTCCTGCCACCTGCTCGTCCCAGATGAGCGAAAGCTCGTCTCCGTCTGCCACCGGTCCTACTCCGGCCGGCGTCCCGGTGTAGATGATATCCCCGGCACCCAGTCCGAAATGCTGCCCGGCAAATTGGATGATCGTCGGCAAGTCAAACAGCATATCCCTCATCTTGCCGTGCTGCACCTGCTGGCCGTTCTTCAGCAGGGAAAAGCTTGTCTCAAGACTGGCTTCCAGCCCTGGAAACTCCCACGACTGGGTGATCGCGGCCGAATTGGGAAATCCCTTTGCCAAAAGCCAAGGATGGCCTTTTTTCTTCAATTCGGATTGCACATCGCGCAGCGTGAAGTCGATCCCCAGCGCCATCCGGTCGACGACATCGGCTACGTTCATGCCCGGTTCATAGGGGCGGGCGATATGTACGACGACTTCTACTTCATGATGAATTTCGCCCCGGCCCGCCGGCAGGACGATCTCCCGTCCATCCGCAAGCACCAGTGCATGTGTCGGCTTGGAGAAGAGAAAAGGCGAGGTCGGCACCTCATTTCCCAACTCCTCGGCGTGCAGACGGTAATTTCTTCCTACGCAAAAAATATTCCGACAGTTTTCCATTTCATTTCCCTCTTTCAGGTGTTTATTTTGCCGCATATGTACAGAAACATTATCGCAAAAAACGGCTCTTTTTGGTAGATGGGCGTCGTGAAAGCAGAAACAAGCCTGCTTGCCCACTCGCGGGATCAGGCTTGTTTCGACTGCGCTTTACCTTTACTTTTGCGTGTAGTAATGAATAAGGTCCATTTTTGTATCCCAGACCTTTTGACTTAAATCAACGGGATAGCGCTCAGGATTTAACTTCCGCAGGTACTCCTCCCAAAAGAGGGAATACTGAGAGCGATGGTAGCTGCGAATTTCATCCAGATTTGGCAATTCATAGACCTGCTTGCCGTCGACAAACACCGGTTCCAGCAGGTTGATCGCATCGTAATCGACCACGAATTTGTGCATGTAGGTATGGATCGGATCGAACAGCTTCAGCTTCGGCAGGTCCTCCACCTGCTCATCCACCATGGCGATGTAATCCCCTTCGCTCTTGCCCGTATTGCGGTTGACAATCCGGTAGACGCTCTTATAGCCGGGGGTGGTGATCTTCTCCGGGTTGCCGGAGATTTTGATGGTCGGCTGATACTCGCCATTCTCCTCTTTTGCGACGACCTTGTACACACCGCCGAGCGCCGGATCGTCTGCAGCGGTGATCAGCTTGGTGCCTACGCCCCAGGTGTCGATCTTCGCCCCTTGTGCTTTGAGGTTGAGGATCACGTTTTCGTCGAGGTCGTGCGAGCTGATGATTTTTACGTCTTTCAGCCCCGCCTTGTCCAGCATCTCGCGGGCCTTGATCGAGAGGTAGGCCAAATCGCCGCTGTCAATCCGAATGCCCTGCAGCTTTTTACCTGCTGTCTGCAATTTTTTCCCGATCTTGATCGCATTCGGAATGCCGCTTTTCAAGGTGTCGTAGGTATCGACCAAAAGCGTCACTTCATCGGGCAGCGCTTCGGCAAACCGCTCAAATGCCTCCAACTCGGTGGCGTGATCCTGTACCCAGGAATGGGCGTGCGTCCCCTTCGTCGGAATCCCGAACATCATCCCGGCAAGCATGTTGGACGTCGCATCAAAACCGGCTATGTAGGCCGCCCTCGCTCCCCAGATCGCCGCATCTGCCTCCTGTGCCCGGCGGGAGCCGAACTCAAGCAGAATTTCACTGGGGGCCACCAGCCTGATGCGGGCCGCCTTGGTGGCGATCAGGGTCTGGTAATTCATAAAATTGAGCAGCGCGGTCTCCAGCAGCTGGGCTTCAAAGACCCTTGCTTCCACCTGAATCAGCGGCTCATTGGGAAAGACCAGCGTCCCTTCCTTGACGGAACGCAGGTTGCCGGTAAACCGGAACTCTCTCAATTCCTCCAGAAAACCGGGATCGTAGTTCTCCTCCTGCTGCTTTAAGTAAGCGATTTCCCGGTCGGTAAAGCGCAGTTGGTTGATGTAGTGGACGATCCGCTCCAGACCGGCGAAGACGGCAAAACCGTTGCCGAATGGAAGCTTGCGAAAATACGCTTCAAATACTCGTCTTTTGTTGTGTGTGCCGTTTTTCCAATGCGCGTACATCATGTTAATTTGGTATTTATCGGTATGAAGCGTCAAATTATCATAACACACGGATGTTTACATCTCCTTTTGGATAAAGAACACTTGTTGTCAGTCGACGACCTCGGCTCCCAGCGCCGAGGCAAAGTGACCCAGCGCCCATTCATGGCCGGCTTGATTGAAGCTCTGTACGGCCCCGCGGTAGATGACAAGCGCAAACCCTTTGTTGTAGGCGTCGACCGCAGTATGCAGGACGCAGATGTCCGTGCAGACACCAGCCAGATGGAGCTCGGTAATCCCGCGGGAGCGCAGACGAATTTCTAGGTCGGTGCCGGCAAACGCGCTGTACCTGGTTTTGTCCATCCAATAGACCCGCTCTTTGTTGTATTGATAGATATCATTCAGCTTGCCGTACAGGTCGCGGCCGCTCGTCTGGTAAATGTTGTGCGGCGGATATAGCCTCGACTCCGGATGATAAGGGTCGCCGGGTTCATGGCCGTCGACCGCCATCACGACGAAATCTCCGTTGCGGATAAACTCTTCCGTCAGTGCCGTGATACGGTCTTCAATGGCCTGGCCGGGTTTCCCGCAGGTAAGCTTGCCATCATCTGCTACGAAATCATAGGTGTAGTCGATAACAATCAGACATTTTCCCACTTCATAGCCCCCATTATTTCACCGTTTCCCTAAATTGTACACGAACAAACACTTTCCGTTAAGGCTTTTTCTTCAATTATGCAGAAAAGCCGTTCCTTCCCAAAAAAGAACGGCTTTTTGCATGGCTGTATTCAATTCGTTCCAGACGAGCCAAATCCGCCGGCACCACGTACCGTTTCATCCAACTCGAGTGCGAGTTCAAAGCTGGCCTGCGTCACCTCGGCAATGACACCTTGCGCGATCCGATCCCCTTTGCGGATCAGGTAGGAGCCGCTCGCGCAGGCAGTGTCGACCGCTTCTGGCTGATTTTGCAGCGAGGTCGCTTCCCGTGTCTGCACGATCTGCAGCTTGCCCTCTTCAAGACTGTACTGCGGTACGGCGATATTGTCGATCAGGACGCATATCTCTCCGCGGTAGCCGCTGTCGACCGTCCCCGGCGCATTGCTGACGCGCAGCTTCGTCTTCAAGCTGATCCCGGAACGGGGCCGCACCTGAAGCTCGTACCCGGGAGGGATCGCGACAGCGAGGCCTGTCCGCACCATTTTCGTCTCACCCGGCTGGATGATTGTATCCTCTACTGCCACCAGGTCAAACCCGGCGTCCCCTGGACGGGCGTAGGCAGGAACCGCCGCATCCGGGTGCAGTTTCTTGACTTTTACTGGTATCTGTTTCATCTCTCTCCTCCGTGTCTGTCCATCATGCTGCTGCTATGGAGGCAACCCCGATTAGCGGATCGGGCAAGCCCCTGCTTCACAGGCTTCAGCCAAATCCAGATCGGACTCCTCGCCCTTTTCGTACTTCTCCAGGATCGCCGGATCAAACGGCTTCATTGACGCTTTCAATGCCTCGTACTCTTCTTTGCTGCAAGCCTCATACGGCGCCAGCTGGTAGGTCCCGCCGTCCAGCTGCAGGAAGGATACGCCGACGAAATTGTCCCAACCGTCCCAGACGATCTGTTCCACTTCTCCCCATTCCTCGGGGCGAACGGTAATGGTATTGGACGAGTTGTGCTCCGTATAATGCGACTGGAACCGGAAATACGTCTCAAACTGGCGGGCAGCGCTCACTTCGTTTTTCGTTTCCGTAGCACCGCTCGCTACCGGGAAGTCAATGACCAGCGTTCGGGCATTGGCCATCCGCTCTTCATGGGTATCCCCCGGCGTTCCCACTTCAGGGTGAACAGTCCAGCCGAGATCCTGTACTGCTTTTGCGAGCGGGTCGGCGCCGTTGATGCGAATCCGGCGAATGTAGTACGGCGAGTGCGACCAGTGCAGGCCGCTGGATACCCCGCCCGCTACCTGTGACAGCGTCCCTTCCGGTTTTACCGTCGTCACCAGAAGCGGCGAGGTCACCCGCATTTTATGGGCGTATTTATCTGCCTCTTCCCGCGCCGCGCGGCCGAGCTGGCTGAGTAGTTCGCGTTCCTGTTCCTCGTCATAGCCGACTGCCGCAAGCGCGTCTTTCACGCCGGTAAGCGACGTGCCCAACAGCCTGTCCCGCTGCTGGACTTCGTTCCAGTGGGGAATCTCCAGCGTCACCAGCGTCATCCGCAGGCCGGCCCGCGCCGATCTGCGCTGGGCATCGAGCAGCCCTTCCACATCCAGGTACTTCGTGCCGTCCGCTTGTTCTTTGACAAACTGAACCAGATTGACCGTCGTCAGGTTGCAGACGCCGTAGGAATCCAGCAGGATTTCCGCACATGGATTCAATCCTTCGGCATTGGGGCGTCTCCGGTTTGCTTCTTCCAGGTTGATGAAGCCCGGCTCGCCTTCCAGCTGCATGATCGTGAAGACCAGATTGAGAAATTCGCGGGACGGCTTTGAGGTAAAGGCCATCGAGTTGTTCGACATCCGGCGGTGATCCAGGCCCCAACGCCCGTCGCCCACTTTCGCAATCGTGTCAAACCAGGCGGGTTTGCGGCTGCCCAGCAGTTCGCCAACGCGGCGGTGGTGGGCCAGCTGCTCCTCGGTCCAAATGCCGTTGATGCCGTACTTGGCAAACATGCACTCGTAATCTTCCGGGTCGAACAGGAAGATCTCTGCCGTACGCCGTACGCCGCCGACGACGACGTTGGCACCGACCAGGTTGCCGATATCCAGGATGTGGATCGGGCGGACGCGGCCATACCCGCGCTCGTCGATTTGAATCGGTTCCAAATACGGATCGACCTGGTTTTTCAACACGCGGTCAATGCCTTCAAACATCTCCCGCAGCGGTTCGTGGCCGCTGGCTGTGCCGCCGAAAGTCAGCAGCCGCTCGCCCTTTGGCCGGACGCTGTTGTAGTTGATCTTGACCGTATGAATTTGTTCGTACTTGGAATCGGTCAAGATGCGCAGGTAAATCCGCAGTGCCTCTACCCAGCCTTCCTTGCTGTCGCCAACGTAGATTTTCGCATAGCCGTTGTCCAAAATGGTCAGCTGCGAATTTTCCAGGCGCTGAGATCGCGGCAGCGGCCGATAGCTGGAGGAGAGCAGCGTCGTATTGGTCCGAATCGGCGCCAGGTTGGCTGCCATCTCCCGGGTGCACTTGAAGCCTACGCCGGTTCCTACCAGCAGGAGGTAGAAGAGATCTCCCAAATCATCCCACGAACGGATGTTGAGGAAGGAGCAGTTGAAGTTGGCGAGCGGATACTTGTCCGCTACCCCGTTTTCCGCTCCGCCTACCCAAAGCGTCCGGCCGGAGAGGAATTGACGCAGGTGAAACATGTTGTCGAACAGCTTTTCCGCTTCTTCGCGAAACTCGTCTACGTTCGGGGTGTACCCGACCTTTTTTACATGCCGGTACGCCAGGCGGACGTTGTACTCCACAGAGCGGCGGCAGGTCTCCTTCCACGTTTCGCGGCGGTTCTTGTCCGGCATGAAGCGTGAGTAGGTCCGATAAAAGACAAACTGCCCAAGCGGGTTCATCTCCGCTGGAAAGTCGGGATATGTAGAAATGAATTGATCAGTCAGCAGTTGCACATCGTCAACTGGTACAGCAGGGATACTCATACATAATTCGCTCCTTTTTCTAAACGATCGGTCCACACCCAAACAAGTTGCTAGAAGGATAATGATATCGTAATATTAAAGTCTGGGTAAACAGACCGCTTCTCGGCTGCCCTCGCAAGGTTGATAGATTTAAGATACCACATAATCAACATATAGTTAAGAAATAAATTTTTCGACAAAAACAACACAATATATTGACAGGGACGTTCTTCCTATTTTTTTCAGTTTTGCTTTACTTGATCGGGGAAATAGAGTAAAGTATAAGACTTGATTAGATACCGTTCCCTACATTTTTCTTAATTGAGGCGAAACTATGCGATACTTCTTTCTCGTACTCCTCGGAGCTTGCTCCTACGGAATCCTGTCCACCTTCATTAAATTCGCTTACGCGGAGGGCTTTACAGTAGATGAAGTAAACGGCTGCCAGGTTTTCCTCGGGTCCCTCTTTATCTGGATTCCGACGCTGCTGTTCAAGCGGGAGCGCGTACCGCTGAAGCAAGTGCTGGTGCTGCTCGTAGCGGGAATACCGACGGGGTTGACCGGCTTGTTCTACTATACATCCCTGCAGTACACGCCCGCGTCGCTTTCGATCGTCCTGCTGTTTCAGTTCACGTGGATCGGCATTCTGCTCGACTCTCTGCTCCGCCGTTCGCGGCCGTCCAAGGACAAGCTGTTTTCGCTGGCCCTGCTGCTCGTCGGAACGGCAATGGCCGGAGGCGTCGGGGGGAGGGACTCGGATTAAAGCAGCTGACGACAGAGGATTAGTGTTTGGGCTTCTGTCGGCAATGACGTATGCGCTGTTCATTCTCGGCAGCGGCAGGGCGGCGCTTAGCGTAAATCCGCTGATGCGCAGCTCGATTATGAGTACCGGCTCCATGCTGACCGTCTTTGCGATCTATCCGCCGAAGTTTTTCACAGATGGCACGATGTTTGAGGGACTGCTTGTCTGGGGGTTTTTACTTGCCTTCTTCGGCGTGCTGATACCGATCCTGTTCTTCAGCATCGGCATCCCGAAAATTGGCGCTGCGATGGGTTCCATCCTCGGTGCCGTAGAACTGCCGATGGCAGTCTTCATGTCCACCGTGGTCCTGGGCGAATACGTCACACCTGTTCAGTGGACCGGAGTCGCTGTCATTCTGATCGGGATCGCGCTGCCGGAGCTCAGCCGGAAACGCTTGGCGGCAAGAGCGGCTAACGCAAAATAAACCACCCCTCAGGGGGTTTTTCTTTTTGCCCTCCTCCCTGGCAGCACGAGCATCATCTGGCTCAAAATGGACATACTCCATAAAAGCAAGATGTTTTCCACCGCCTACTAGCGGCATACCTAAGGAGGAGAATCAGATGGACCAATCTTACCCGTATTCATCTTATCAGCCAGGTTACAGCGGACAACAGGGGCAGTCTCCATACACGCAGCAAGGGTTCGGACAGGGTTACCAGACTGCCCATCAAGGCTTCGTCTCGCAGGCGGCACTGGCCTACCGCGGACACGTCCCCCATCCGGACGAATACTTCATGCAGCAACAGCACAGGGCCCCTGAAGCCGGATTTGCGGCCTATGCCAACCCGGCCGCTGGCCACGCCCACCAGATGAACGCATCCCCTGCCTACGCCCTGACGGAGCAATATCCCTACGGGCCCAAACAGACAGCATACGCAAACAATGTCTCCCCGGTCGCCCTTGTCTACCAGGGATCGGTCACTCCAGAGGCGATGCAGTCGCTGTATGAGTTCCATAATCCATATACCACCCAACCGGGTTTTCCAAACAGAAATCTCTCCTCACACGCCGCCCACGCCACGGAAAACCAGGCGGCGCTGCAGTTCCACGCCAGGCCCTATCAATAAGAAGGGAGAAGGTCACTTGCTGGTTGATTACAGCATGGCGGCCTTCTCCTTTTGTTCGCTTTAAGATTACATAATAAATTTTATGTTAAATAACTAAAAGACCAATTGTACCAATTATTGAAGACTTCAGCTCATGGACACTGTCAAACATGGGACAATAAACATCGTCAATTTGTGGTCAGTTATTCTCAATATTTCAAGTTTGATGTTTTTCATGCCGAATCGACCGAACCAACCGAATCATTTCCATGCTTCCCCTCAGTGCCAAAAGTACAGTCATCATCTTCAGCCAAAGGATTACGTCCGGTTGAAAGATTGTTGCAAGATGCCATACCGGCATAACTTGAGTCATACTCAACAACAGAATCATAAACAGCCCTGCAAAATCCAGAACAATTCTTGATAGTACTGTGATAGATATTTTCGCATGGCCAGAATGGTCAGGACTCCACGGCCCAAGGCAGCGCTTCGCAGTTCGAGCGGTCGTGTATAACAACCATGCGGTGAGTATGAATATGAATCCATTTACAAGCCAGTATTTCTGCGAAATGCTTAGACCAGATCCTCCAATCGGTTGTTTATTCAGTATGTTTATAACCCCGGAGGCGATGTGAGTAGTCGTAATGACATGCGTATCGGGCCAAGCGGCATCGATCGCGTCAAGTACGTTAGCGAACACGATAACTCCCAGTTGTTGTTCCGGAACCATAAAAGTTTGGGCTTGGAAGCCTAATGAGCCACCCGGCGAACCGATAACCCGCAAACCGTTCATGTAATCTGAACTCCAACCCATGCCGTACGTTCCCGGAACAGGTTCGGTCTGCATGAGTCGTATGCTTTCCGAAGAGAGTACGGAATCATCTTCAAATCGGCCGCCGTTCATTTGGGCGATTAAGTAATGACTCATGTCCTCCGCACTCGTATAGAGGTAGCCCGCTGGCGCATCCCCTGGAATATAAACATAGGGGCCTTCGTAGGCAACGTTGAATCCAAATATCCGACGGTAGGGCGTGGCCAGCCCGTGTACAGCTGCTTCATCAAGCGTAACGAAGCTGTTATGCATAGACAGAGGGCTGAAAATATGTTCCTTCACATAGTCGCCATAGGACTGGCCGGATACTTTTTGCACAATATAGCCGAGCAGTACATAATTTGCGTTCGAATACCTGTAGGGATGTTCGGTTTGCTTCGTATCCTTTAAAAACTTTTCCGCATAAGACATGGCGTTTTTCTCCAAAGCATCTTGATCTGGATCGTTGATACTTGACAGCGTGTTGCTAAAAGTTGAGATTTGGGAGAACCCGCTTGTTTGGTTAAGTAACTGACGTACAGTAATGTACGCTGCACCGTTATACTTGGCGGGGATATAGCGCTGTATCGGCGCATCCAAGTCAATTTTTCCTGTTTCGTCAAGTTGCAGAACGGCCGTAGCCGTAATCGACTTGCCAATCGAACCTAATCCGAAAGGTGTTTCAGGTGTTACAGGACGACCTGATGAATCGGCTCGACCGTATCCTTTAAGATAAAGAATGCGATCCCCCTGTACAATCCCGAGAGCCAGCCCCGGAAGGCGTTGTCGCTTCATTTCACGGGCAATATACGCATCCACTTCGGAGAAGACTGAGGTTCCAGATCGCTCTACTTGCATGCTTCCAACACTTTGCGCTGAACTGAATAGGGGGAAGATGAACAGGCTGCACAAGATTATTGCTGTAATTCTCATTCTCATTTTCATTCCACCCCATCCGCAGCTGTTATCACTTGAACAGTGAGAAGATCGATTGGCATCGTGGTCAAAACGGCAAAATCGGGTGCGGGATGTGCTTCGTCCGCAAGCATAACTGTGATCAGCCGATGCGGCGGGAGCGGGCCAGAGTTATCCCGGCGAGGACCATGCTGGTCAGCCCCATCACTATGGCAATGATGGCCCCGGCTCGCCCGTCTCCGGTGCCAAAATCACCCGTATATATGGATAGATGCAGCATAGCGTAGGCTATGACGATCAGCCCCGCCACCGCGGCCACTTTGCCCCCGCGTCTCCCGCTGCCGATGCCGAAACGACCAGCGGAGCGAGCCAGAGACAGCCCCGCGAGGATCGCGCTGATCAGCCCCACCGCCGCGTCTATCGTGGCCCAGAGTCGCCCGGGGGTTAATCCGTAAACGACATTACCATTGGTTACTTCAGCAGAGACAATAGTTGGAACTAGTAGAAATGCACAGAGTATAACGAATGAAACTAGCTTCATTTTCAATTGTTGATCACTCCTCTTTGTTGTTTTTGCAAACGAAATAGATATGGAATTCTATGTTTTCAGTTTGCTTGGAGGCTCGAAGAGTTCGATAGGATTACCTGCTGGATCATCTAGTAAGATCTGTTTACCACCAAAACCTGTGACAATATCATTGCGGAAGCGTAGGCCTGCTTTACGCAGGGTCTCGACTAAGCCGTCCAGGTCATCGACCTCGATTTGAATCCGATTCCAGCCGCCGGGTTCAGGTTTTCGCCCATCCGGCATGGCTTGAGCGGCTCCACCTTGACCATTTTTGGCATTCACAAGAAGATTCACGTCACCTCGCTGCAAAACGGCAAAATCGGGTGCAGGATGTACTTTGACAATGAAGTCAAGATACTGTGTGTAGAATGCGATTGTCGCATCTACATCGTCGACAATGTAACGAACTCTGATAGCGGCCATACTTTCTCCTCCTAGATTCTCTTTTTGGCGCAGACATTGGAGATTGTGATCAAAACTCAATTCAACCGCTTTGCTCCGCAGATCCTTGCTTATTTGCTTTTATGAGGTCATCGGTCTTCCGTGCGAGGGACACAGTTCCAAAAAACATCATCAGAGCGAGTACCGGATGAAGAGCAGATACATATCCAATTCCGGACGGTAATTTGGCGCTGACCGCTAACAAAATGATAATGCCGAACAAACCCGCACTACGTATTCGAAGAGAAAGCGGCAGCCGAGCGATGAAAGAAATCACGAGTATCAGGATCGAAAAAATGATCAGCAATCTGGAAAAGCCTGTATGGCTGGCCCATTGGGCCGAATTCCAAAACAGTGCGAGACCGGCTAGAAACACCTGGATCATAATGCAAATCGCAAATATCCTTACCATTGCCTTAAACACGAACCGCGCTCGAACCACGAGCGGTGAAAGATTGGTTATTTCTACCGTGCGATCCCCTTCCTCAGTTTCACCGCGGTTTACGGTTAGGTTGCTCATCTTTCATCCTCGCTTTCGTTAAAATAAGATCGACATTGCACACAATTCAACTCATTTCTTGATTTCCCGCTTATCCGGATCCTGGTCAATGACTTTGTTTAATCGACTCCGAAGGTTAAAGGCCACATCGTAATTGACTCCGGCATTTGTGAAAGTGAGCGGACGCCCCGCAAACCTGCGACGAAGCATTTCTACGTAATCGACACTACCTTGCCCACGGGTAATACTGCATCCGGCACAGACCACTCGTTTCATTTGTGCATTTCCTGGAATTCCCACCCCGCTTCACCCTGCCTTCTCTTTTGCATATCCTCCCATTCACTTATCCTTTCTTGTTCTTCGCGGCTATATCTCCCGTTTCACAGTCAGTTTAAACAATAAATGTCGAGAACTTATGCAGATCTTCCGCTTTTTGTGTGAATTTCTTCAAGAACATAGTAAATCTCAGTATAATTTGGGGTAAGTGATGTACTCTCGCACTGGAAGCAGACTAAAGGAAAGATGTGATTGGAATGGAACCGAAATTGTTGCTTGTGGAGGACGAACCGGGCATGCTTGAGGAGATGCATACCTATCTGCAACGTGAAGGGTTTCGGGTATTGACCGCCCGTACCGGCAAGGAAGCGCTCACGATTGCCCGGTCTGAACGGCCTGATCTCGTCGTGCTTGATTGGATGCTTCCCGAGAAAAGCGGCATCGACGTATGCCGCGAAATCAGGCAAACCTCGAATTGCGGTATTATTATGGTCACAGCCCGATCGGATGAATCGGATAAAATCGTCGGTCTGGAAATCGGCGCGGACGATTATTTGACGAAGCCGTTCAGCTTGCGCGAACTCTCTTCGCGCATCCGAGCTTTACTTCGCCGCTTACGCGGTCCTGAAGACCAGTTGATGTTGTTGGAAAGAGACAACCTGGTCATTTCCGAGGCCAAATGTCAGGTATTCAAGGACGGCCAGGAGATCCAACTGACCCCGACGGAATTTAAAATTTTGTACACGTTGGCTGCGCGTCCCGGAATGGTATTCAGCCGCCTGCAATTATTAAAAGCGGCAGTCGAAGACGATTATATGGGATACGAAAGAACGATGGATTCCCATATCCGGAATCTTCGCCGCAAGCTGGGAGACGATCCGGCCAATCCCCGGTATATTCAAACGGTATACGGTTTCGGTTACCGATTCGGTGAACAATCATGAAGTTGACGGTACGCCAAAAAATATTTGTCTCCATGGGACTGCTCGTTCTTATTATCGGCGGCGCTCATGCCGTAACCAAACAGGTTTACTTGGAGTCTGTGTTCGATCAATTTCGTGAGGAAGAAATCAGTGCATCTTATTTGAACGCACCGCCCAGGGAACAAATCGAGATCTTGAAGACGTACGTTTCAGGGAAGATGCAGAAATTTGCGCTTGGAAATTGGGTATTTTTCATCGCAACCGGGCTGTTCTTCAGTTTATGGATTTCGGGGGTGCTGACGATCCCGCTTAGAAAGCTCGTTGCCGCCATCGAACGCGTTGCGCAGGGGGATCTGGACGTGAACGTTCCTGTACAATCAAAAGACGAATACGGTAAAGTAATCCAGACATTCAACGATATGACGCTTCGCCTCCGCGAAGCTGAGGACGCCCGCAGGCGGTTGGTAGCTGATGTCGCTCATGAGCTTCGAACCCCGCTGTCTATCATGCAGCTAAAATTAGAAAATGCCGGGCAGACCGGTCAATACGTCCCTCCGGAAATGCTGCTTAGACTCCATGACGAAGTGATCCGCTTAGGCCTGCTTGTGGAAGATCTTCATGTCTTGTCGTTAGCTGAGGCGGGCCGGTTGGCATTGGACCTGCAACCGCTCGATTTGTCGGCAAGGCTTGAACAAGTCGTTGAAGATGTGAAAATGGAGGCGGAGGAGAACGGACTGGAAATGCGCTTCTATTCGAACACGAGGCCGGTAATGGTGATGGCCGACGCGAGACGGATCACGCAAGTGTTCATCAACTTGTTGACGAATGCAATCCGCTACACGCCGGAAGGCGGAAAGATCTCGGTTGTCATGAAAGACAAGGTCCTGGATCACAATGCCGTCTATGCATGTGTCTCAGTGATAGACACCGGCATCGGTATTCCAGCCGAAGAGCTGGCCCACCTATTCGATCGTTTTTATCGCGTGGAAAAGGCCCGTTCGCGGCATACAGGCGGAACGGGCCTCGGATTATCGATCGCTCATCATTTTATCAAAGCCCACGGCGGGTTCATCCGCGTCGAGAGTGAGCCTGATCAAGGTACGACATTTACCGTTTATTTGCCTTCGGGAAAATGAAAGGTGAACTACCTACCACTTAAAACCTAACGGTTTCTGAAGTGGGGGCTTCTCGACTTATCGTTGCTTTTAGTAGCCAACGAAAAC
>NZ_JBJQOQ010000006.1:0-193055 GCF_046036945.1 Brevibacillus sp. B_LB10_24
CGCTACCCTTCAATCGTGCCACCCCTCCTTGTGGGCTCTACAGGAACAAGGTTGAGGGATTACAGTCACCTTATCCTATGTCAGGGGGTGGGTGATGGTGCCGGAGTATAAGGGATTTTAGGCTTTTGCCTTACAGTCTATTCGCAGAATGGGCGAATGGTTCCTCCCCTTGTGGGGTTCTGATGGCGATTACGGGAATTCCCGGAAAAAGCGCCTGCAGCGGCTCCCGTTCGCCTACTGTGTAAATCCCGCTGGCCAGCCGCAGATCGAGGGTTGGAACACCGACTTCTCTCTGGCTGAGCTGCCACAGCGGGTCGGGCAATGTCGGGAAGACGAAGACGGTATCGCCAAAAGCAAGGCATTCGGAGATGCAGCGATCACCGGGATAGTCAGCGCCATCTTCCAGTAAATGGATCGGCTCAAGTCCAAATTGCTCAATCAGGTGCCGGCCGTCTTGAAGCTGCATCCAATTTTTGCTGGAGACGCTGCGCCGGGGGGAGAGGATCGGATAGTGGCGGAAGACGTATTTCCGCTTTATACCGTGGTAAAACACTTCGCCACCCTGGCCGTTTTACCGCTTCTTCGCCGTTACCGTGGCCTGGGCCTTGATCTCCCGGCCAAGCGCATCAACGCCGACCACGGTCAGGTTTTCCCGCCCGTCTTTGGTGAGTTGGACGAACAGGCGGAATTCGCCCCGGTCATTGATGTCCCCCATCAGCCTTTGCTCGCCCAGAAAGAACTGCAGGCGGGTCGGCGATTGCCCGACCACTTTGCCTTGCACCATGACTGTGTCGCCAACGGCCACCTGATACTCCGGCTTGGTAAACCCGATTGACGGCACCGGTGCCGGCTCGGCCTTGTAGGTGATCTTTCGCTCTCCGTTGAGCAGGACGAGCGATCCTGCCGACGGGTCTGCGTACACGTTCAACTGCAGGGCTGTCTTGTTCCCCGCTTCGTCCCGCCCTTCGATCAGCAGTTTGTTCTCCCCTGGAGTAAGCGGCTGCAGCTGCTCGAAGTACTTGTACGTGGCCTTCTCCAACTGCTCTTCTTCCCAACTGCGGATGATCATCCCGTTCAGGCTGACCCGCCCCTTGTAGTTCATGTCCCGGTAGCTGATCCGAAGCGGCAGCAGCATCCTTTTGGCGGCAGAGTCGTAGACAGGCTGCTCCGATCCGTCATTGGCCAGAGCGACGATCGGAGGAGTCGTGTCGACGATGACCCGCTGGGTAAACTGGCGGTTGTTGCCGTAGACATCGGTTGCGCTGTACGTTACAAAGTTGAGGCCCTCCGCCAGCTGCAAGACGGTTTTAAACGAGCCGTCGACATCTACTTTTACAGGCTGATCGTTAATCGTAAGCTTGACGCGATCCATCATATCCTCGCCGCTGATCCGGCCGCTGACGGGATAATGGCGCTGGGAGATTACCTGCACCTGCTGAAACAAATTTTGCGGGAACTCGACCAACGGCGGGACCGTGTCGCTCTGTCCGTTGACGGGCTGAATCGTAATATTGCCTGCGTAATCGTATGCCACCAGCGTGATTTTCTTGTTGGGCTGGCTGACTATCGTGCTGCTGATGGAAGCGGAGTACGGACCGCCCTGTTTTTTGCCGCCCACGTAGAGCAGGTACCCTTGAATGTCCTTGTCACGGCTGCTCCAGCTTACCCGATTACCCTCGAGCTTCGCCGTGACCACGGGTGGCTGCCGGTCGACGCGGACAGGAAGGGTTATCGTCTGCCAATTGGCATCGCGGCCGTCGATCTTGGCGCGGATGACGAACTGATAAGCGCCGTCAGGAGCGGGGACGTATTCTCCTTTCTGGGCGGAATACACCGTCCCATCCCAGCTCCACTCTTCTTTTTCCTTGTAGTAATAAGGCGTTCCTTTTTTGGACTGGTCAAATTTGGATACCTTCTCGTCCTTCACCAATGTGCGAACCAGCTTTCCCTGACTGTCGACGACATCGATCGACAACTGCTTGGCATTGCGCAAAAACGCAATGGACGGAGAGGCATGGTCGTAGTGGCCGTCCCCATTGGGGGAAAACGCAATCTTGTCAGGATCCACCTTCACGCCGCTATTCTCATCGACGCCGACAACCCCGAGATAATCCCTGTACTTCCACTTGTCGTTAAATTTGTCGTGATACCAAGTGGTCTTGATGCCCGTACGCTTTTCCTGGGCTTCCGGCTTCCACATCGGCGGATCCATCACACGGGGTTCGTCCCAGTCCCCGTAAAAGCCGAAGTAGGGGACGTGCAGGACGGGAACCTCTGCATCCAGCGGTGTCAGCGCGATAAACCCTTCGGTAAAAATGTTTCGCTTCGCATCCGGCGGGATGGTCAGCGTTACCTTAACCTGCTGTTTGGCGCCCGGCGCCACCGTCACCTTGTCACGGGAAAACTGCAGCTTGGCTCCTTTCAGCGGAATGTCTGTCAGGAGATTGTTGCCCTCGTGGAGAAGGTCCGTCAAGACACCGTATGGATCGCTTAGCTGGTATGTGATCGGCTTGCTGCCAAAGGCATTGTGGAGGACGAGCGAAAAGGTGATCTTTTTGCCGATCTCCCCGAGGGAAATCCCCGCTTTCCCCTTCGTATCTGTCACGATGACAGGAGTCTTGATCGCTTTGGCCACCTGCATCATCCCTGCTCCTTGGACGCGGGGCGAATACGGGTAGGATCCTTTTTTCGCAGCCGATGAAAAAGTGGGTATGTCTCTTGGATCGAGAATGGGCTGGGCGGTGTTCATGGCGGCAGCTTTCAGCGTTTCGACCAGGTCGCGTCCCTGCAGGTTGCGACCCATTTTCTGGTAAGCCTCCTTGATCAGTGCCATTCCCCCCGCTGCATGGGGTGTAGCCATCGAGGTGCCGCTCTTTACCGCGTACTCTGCATCGAACACCGTAGACAAGATCCCTCCGCCCGGTGCGGTGATTTCCGGTTTGAACTGCAGATCAGGGGTAGGACCCCAGGAAGTAAACGCGGATACCGTCCCGCCGTTGGGGTATGGCAGCCCGTTTTGACCGTATTCTCCGTCAAAGACAATCTCTACCTTTTTGCCCTTTTTCAGTTGGGCGGCGATCTGCTCCCCGGTGTTTCGCAAAATGGTGACAGCAGGGATGTTTTTTGTCTCTTCCGCGCTCATGATCAAGGGGCCCGCTTGGTTATTGAACAGAACCACGCCGGCTGCACCCGCTTCCCGGGCGTAGCGAAGCTTTTCGTCAAAGGTGATCTCGCCTCGCTCTAAGAGGACTACCTTTCCCTTGACGTCCTTGTTGTAGTCCTGCTTCTTCCCTTTGCCGAGGTAGACAAGCTCACTTGACTTGGCCAGCGACAGGGGTGGATTGAGCGGTGTACCTGACGTAGGACGGCCGACGAGATAGACGACCCGCTCCAGGCCTGGTACGCCTTGAATGGCAAAACTGACGCCAGCCAGCGTGGTGGCATTGGCCGAAGCGACCGACAAGGCATCCGGTGCCAAGCCGGGCGAACCGATCATCGAGACGTCAGGGTTTTGGGCTTTCACCTTATCGCTGCCAAAATGGCTGTCATTGCCCGCGGCTGCCACGACGATGATCCCGTTATCCACTGCCCGTTTGATCGCAAACTGCTCGACGCTCATCTCGTCCACGTAACCGGCGGATGAGCCCAGGCTGAGATTGATCACATCCGCCTTCTTCGCGATCGAGTCGTTGATCGCGAACAGAATGGATTCGTTTAACCCGCTTACCTCCCCATGGTAGTTGCTGAATACCTTTTGACTCAGCAGCTGCGCCTCCGGTGCCACACCTTTTACTTTCCCGTTGGCCGCAATGATTCCGGCTACATGCATGCCGTGCTGCGACTCTCCGACGTCTATGGTGGTTTGATTGCGGTCAGCCCAGTTGTATCCGGGGATAACCTTGTCCGCTGCGCCGCTTTTTTGCTCAGCCAGCTGCTTGTTCCGCGGCTTTGGCAGGTCCGGATGAGCGGGATTGATTCCCGTATCCACGACCGCGATCAGCATTCCTTCTCCCTTCACCTTCGCCTCCTGCCAAGCTTTCGGTGCCTCAATCATCTCCAGCGATGAGGTGGGGGCCTCTGTCACCTGTTCCCCCAGGAGCACTTGTTCCATACTGCTCCACTCATCTGCTTCCTGCGGCGAATTCTGGCTGCCGCCCGGAGCAACGCCGTTTGACAGGCGGCGATGTTTTAGCAAATCTTGAACGACCCGCTCGCGGGTAACGAAATTCCCCTGCAGCAGTGCCACTTTTTTTCCAGTCGTGTTGTTCGTTCCAGTGACATGTGCAGATATCGGCATGATAAGCAAAAATAAAGCCACACCGAAGCAGATAATACGTCGTTTCATATCCAGCCCCCCTCAAAAAAATCCCTGTACCTCAGTGTTCCAAAGCAAAGAGGGGAGTATTCAAAAACCGGAACCGTTGGAATTAATCCCTATGACAGCAAAAAAACACCCTCCAACCGACTTGGTCGATTGAAGGGTGCTCGGAAGTTTAAGAGAAAAAGAACGATTTGATCGCTTGTTTCGTCGTTTCCCTGTTCATGTGTGCAATGGAAGTCGTCAGTGGAATGCCTTTCGGGCAAGATTGGACGCAGTTTTGCGAGTTTCCGCACTCGCCGATGCCGCCTTCCGCCATCAAGGCTTCCAAGCGTTCGTGCTTGTTCATTTTGCCGGTTGGATGCTCGTTGAACAACCGGACTTGGGAAATCGCAAACGGACCAATGAACGGATTTTTGCTGTTCACGTTCGGGCAAGCTTCCAAACATACGCCGCAGGTCATGCATTTGGACAATTCATAGGCCCATTGACGGTCTACTTCAGCCATCCGCGGACCAGGTCCCAGATCGTAGGTACCGTCGATCGGAATCCACGCTTTCACGCGCTTCAGCGCGTCGAACATGCGGCTGCGGTCAACGGAGAGGTCGCGCTGTACCGGGAACGTAGTCATCGGAGCGATGCGGATCGGCTGTTCCAGCTTGTCGACCAAAGCCGAGCAGGCTTGGCGGGGCTTGCCGTTGATCACCATCGAGCAGGCGCCGCAAACCTCTTCCAAACAGTTGGATTCCCATACGACAGGCTTTGTCTTTTGCCCCTGAGCGTTAACCGGATTGCGCTGAACCTCCATCAAAGCGGAGATGACGTTCATTCCGGGACGGTACGGAACCTTGAATTCCTCATTATATGGTGTGCTGTCAGGAGTGTCTTGACGAGTCACGATCAACTGAACATACTTTTCGGCCATGATCAATGTCCTCCCTTATCGTGCGAGTAGTCACGTATACGCGGCGGAATCAGCGAAATGTCTACATCCTCGTAGGTAATGTCGGGAGCCAGCGTCTCAGGGTTGAATTTGGCCATCGTGGTCTTCAGGAAATCCTTGTCGTTTCTCTCCGGGAAGTCCGGCTTGTAGTGGGCACCGCGGCTTTCGTTGCGCTGCAGGGCACCCAAGGTAATCACCCGGGCCAATACCAGCATGTTCCAGAGGTGGCGGGTGAAGGACGCGCCGGCGTTGCTCCAGCGCTGCGTATCATTGATGTTGATCTTCTTGTAGCGCTCCATCAATTCCTGAATTTTTTCATCCGTCTTTTGCAGGCGATCGTTGTAGCGAACGACTGTTACGTTGTCCGTCATCCACTCGCCCAGCTCACGGTGAATCACATACGCGTTTTCCGTTCCGTCCATTTTCAGGATGTTCTCGTACTTATCCTGATGCTTTTTGGTATAGCTGTCCAAAACGCTGCTGGAAAGATCGCTGGAGGATTTATTTAAACCGTTGATGTACTCAATCGCCTTCGGTCCTGCAACCATGCCGCCGAAAATGGCGGAGAGCAGCGAGTTGGCACCGAGACGGTTGGCGCCGTGCTGCGAGTAGTCACACTCGCCTGCGGCGAACAGTCCTGGGATGTTGGTCATTTGGTTGTAGTCGACCCACATGCCGCCCATCGAGTAGTGGACAGCCGGGAAGATCTTCATCGGAACCTTCCGCGGGTCATCCCCGACGAATTTCTCGTAGATCTCAATGATCCCGCCGAGTTTTACGTCCAGTTCTTTTGGATCCTTGTGTGACAAGTCCAAGTATACCACGTTTTCGCCGTTGATCCCCAATTTCATGTCAACGCAGACGTGGAAAATTTCCCTCGTCGCGATGTCGCGGGGTACCAGGTTGCCATACGCCGGATATTTTTCTTCCAGGAAATACCAAGGCTTTCCGTCTTTGTACGTCCAGATCCGTCCGCCTTCACCGCGGGCAGACTCGGACATCAGGCGCAGCTTGTCATCCCCCGGAATCGCCGTCGGGTGAATCTGGATAAACTCGCCGTTCGCGTAGATAACCCCTTGCTGGTACAGTTCGGAAGCAGCCGTACCCGTATTGATAATCGAGTTGGTCGTCTTGCCGAAGATGATCCCCGGTCCGCCGGTCGCCATGATGACGGCGTCGGAAGCAAACGACTTGATTTCGCCGGAACGCTGATTTTGCGCGGTAATTCCCCGGCAGACGCCAGCGTCATCCAGGACGGCCCCCAGGAAGTCCCAGTATTCGTACTTGGTGACGAGGCCTTCCGTCTCAAAGCGGCGCACCTGTTCATCCAGCGCGTACAGAAGCTGCTGGCCGGTCGTCGCCCCGGCGAACGCCGTGCGGTGGTGCTTCGTTCCTCCGAAGCGGCGGAAGTCAAGCAGCCCTTCAGGTGTCCGGTTAAACATGACGCCCATCCGGTCCAGCATGTAGATAATCCCCGGTGCGGCATCACACATCGCTTTTACCGGAGGCTGATTGGCGAGAAAGTCCCCGCCGTAAATCGTATCGTCAAAGTGTTCCCAGGTCGAGTCGCCTTCCCCTTTGGTATTGACGGCGCCGTTGATCCCGCCCTGTGCGCAAACGGAGTGCGAACGCTTAACCGGAACAAGGGAGAACAGTTCTACGGGAACTCCATGTTCTGCTGCCTTGATTGTCGCCATCAGGCCGGCCAATCCGCCGCCGACGACGATTAGTTTGCCTTTTGCCATCATTTCTTCCCCCTGTCTCTATTGAATAAATGCTGCCACTGCCCGCAGGCCAACGAAGGATACCAGAACGAAAACGATCATCGTAAAGTAAGTGGCAATTCGCTGTGAGCGCGGCCCGATGGTAATTCCCCAGTGTACGAGGAACGACCAGATTCCGTTGGAAAGGTGGAAGACAGCGGCGAGCACGCCAAGTACGTAGAAGACGACCATGACCGGATTGCTCAGGATATTCGCCATCATGTCGTAGTTTAATTCCACGTTGCCAAGGGCGATTTGAATCCGAGTCTCCCAAACGTGCCACGCAACGAATATAAGGGTAAACACCCCGGTAATGCGCTGCCACATGAACATCTGGTTGCGGAAATAACCGTAATTTCTTACGTTGTTCTTCGATTGGAACGCGTAGTACAAACCGTAAATCGCATGGAACAGAAGCGGAAGATAAATAAAAAGGAATTCAGCAAACAGCAAAAACGGAATGCTTTCCATCGTTCCCGCTGCTCGATTGAACGCTTCGGCTCCTTTCGTCGCCTGGTAGTTGACCGTTAAATGAACCAGCAAAAATGCACCTACTGGAAATAAGCCTAATAATGAATGCAGCCTATGGTTAAAAAATTGACGGCTGTTCGCCATGCTGGGCCCCCCTTGTGATCAGTCCTCGCTTATTTCTTTGAAAAACGTAACCATCAAACCCTAACCTCTTCTCCACTATCCTGTCCCATTGATAGTCCGGTTAGACTCATTCTTTCACTACCGCCAAGTAAACTATTCATCGCCATCCCCCCCTCGCCGGACAGGCTTTATGTAAACGATTTCTGATCCGGACGGTGAAGCTTGTCCGAATTTGTCAAATTGTAGAGAATAGGCGTTTGGTATCTGACCACAACCATTTTACCCCTGTCTCTACAGAGCGTCAAGCGATTGATGAACTGAATTCATCTTTAGAATAAACGCAGTCAGACAGAAAAAATAAGCCGACAGCGGCACGGTACATCAAAAGCTTGCCGCGGGCTTTTGGACAGCTCTGTAACTTGGCGGGTCAAACCTGTCATGTCCGCATTCTCCGGCTCATATTGTAGTAACAATCCCAACAAAAAGGAGCCGAAACGATGCGCCAAACGATCGATCCGCTTGCTACCCTCCTCGCCCCTGACGTAATCGCCCGTGCGGAGCAAATGAATATGCCCTACCTTGGCTATCATTTTTTGCGTGAGACGATGACGCAAAAGCTGCTGGGTGAAAGCGAACCGCCAATCCTCTACTGGTTGGGCAAAGACATCGGCAGTGAATTTGGGTTAAAATCCGCCGCTGACTTGCCCATGCTGTTCATCCGGCTTGGGCTCGGAAAGCTTGATCTGGTGGAGGAAACCTCTGACTACTGTCAATTTTCCCTCACCCATCTGCTCTACGACCACCTTCCCGGCAGCCGGCTGAAACATTCCCTTTCCTTCGAGTGCGGGATCATCGCCGGAGCAATGGGCCGCTGCTTGAAGAAAAAGGTGCGGGCAGAGCTTGTCATAAGTCCCATTGTACCCGGCAAACAGCGCCTTGTCACCATCCATGTCTATTCGGAGGACAAGCACTAGGCAAAACGAGGACTCCGCCTGCATTCCGGCGGAGCCTTTTTGCTTGCTGCCGATCCCAGCCTGCTTTCATCTGTCGAAGTAAGGCTTGATAATCCTCCCCATCTTCTGAAATTCAACCAGAAACCCGTCGTGGCCGTATTTGGATTCCATCAGGTAGAAGTCGATTTTCTTCCCCAGGCGTTCCATCAGATCTGCCATATCTCGCTGATGCGAGTCAGGGTAGAGCAGGTCGCTGTCAATGGCGATACTGACTACCTTCGCCCGGACACGGGAGAGCGCCTGTTCGATGCCTCCCCGGTTTACCCCGATGTCGTGCGTATCCATCGCCTTGAGCAGGGTGAGATAGCTGTTGGCGTCAAAGCGGTCTACCAGCTTTTCGCCCTGATAGCGCAAATAGCTTTCGATTTGAAACATCGTCTGGGACGGATCGGAATCATTGGTCGCCTGCAGGCTTCGCCCGAACCGCTCCTCGAACAGCTCCGCCGTGCGGTAGGTGATCATCCCGATCATTCTCGCTACCGAAAGCCCCCGCCTCGGTCCGGCCGCAGGGTAGTAATCGCCGCCCTGCCACTCGGGATCAGATTGGATCGCCTGACGGGCCGCGTCATTATAGGCGATGGCGATCGCCGAAAACCGCGAACAGGTGGCAATCGGAAGGGCCAGCTGCATCATCTCCGGGTACTCGGTCATCCACTCGTACACCTGCATCCCGCCGACAGATCCGCCGATGACCGCATAGAGCTGTTCGACACCGAGGACCTCCAGCAGCCGGCGCTGCACCCGGACCATGTCGCGAATCGTGATGAACGGAAATCGCGAGCCATAGGGCTTGCCGTCTTCGGGACACAAGCTGGCCGGTCCCGTCGTGCCGTAGCAGCCGCCAAGTACATTGCTGCAGATCACGTAATACTTGTTGGTGTCGATCGGCATGCCTGGACCGATCAACCCCTCCCACCACCCGGCGCGCTGTTCGTCTCCAGCTACGTAGACATCTCCGGTCAGCGCATGGCAGACCACCACGGCGTTGTTCGCCTCGCGGTCATATGTCCCATACGCCTGATACCCTACTTCTACCTGCCGAATACATTCTCCTGATTCGAGAACCACATCCCCGATTGCCACACGTTTCACTTGCGCTTCCCCCTTGCCGATTAAAAGAAAAAACAAACCCCCTCTTCTTTGGAGAAGAGGGGGTGCAACAGACATCCCGGTCACCCACTCTTATCTCTCAAGTGCACGCTGTTACACTTGTAGGATTTAGCACCTCTCCGCTCTTGCGGGGTTGCCGGGTTTCATCGGGCCAGTCCCTCCACCACTCTTGATAAGAGTCTTTTGTGAAATTGTCAAACTACACCAAACCATAGCCATTTTAAAAACTTTTCTTAATCATACGCCGGGAGTCTTTTCCTGTCAACCGCCAAACGGAGATTTTGGGGCTCCTCAGATGCCGTGAACGACCGCTTCCTCTGCCACGTCAAGCCCGAACGCCGTATGCAGGGTGCGCACGGCCAGGCTGGTCTGCTCGGCGGGAATGACGCAGGATACCTTGATGTCGGAAGTAGAGACCATCTTGATCGAGATGTCCTGCTCCGCAAGCTGTTGGAACATTTCGGCGGCGACGCCCGGATTGGTGATCATCCCTGCGCCGACGATCGAGACCTTGGCCAAGCCCGATTCGTGCTCCACCTTGTCAAAGCCGAGTGCTTCCTGAAAAGCGGCCAGCGTTCCGAGTGTCCTATCCAGATCATCCGAAGAAACGGTGAAGGAAATATTGGTGACGGCGGCATCGTACGAGCTTTGAATGATAATGTCGACGTTGATTTGGGCACCCGCCAAGGTGTTGAACAGCCGCGACAACGTCCCAACTCGAGCCGGCATTCCTACGACGGTAATCTTGGCGATATCTTCATCGTGGGCAACACCGCTTACTACTCTTCCTGTTTCCATATCGGCAGCCTCCTCTACGCAAGTTCCTTCTTCTGGTGAAAAGCTTGATCTGACCACTAATTTCACCTTGTATTTTTTCGCCGCTTCCACGGATCTGGGATGAAGCACCCCGGCACCGAGGATCGCCAGCTCCAGCATTTCATCGTACGAGATGCTGTCCAATTTTTGCGCCATCGGAACGACGCGCGGGTCGGCGGTGTATACACCGGATACATCGGTAAAAATTTCACATTTATCCGCCCGCAAGCTCCCGGCCAGCGCCACGGCAGTCGTGTCTGATCCGCCGCGTCCCAATGTCGTGATTTCGCCTTTTTCGCTGATCCCCTGAAAACCGGCGACGATGACAATGCGTCCCCGCTGCAGCTCCGAACGTATCCGGGCGGGGTCCACTTCCTGAATTCGGGCTTTTCCGTGCACGGATTCCGTGGCGATGCCCGCCTGCCAGCCGGTCAAAGAGACCGCCTCATATCCTTTTTGCTGCAGGGCCATGGCCAGCAGTGCGATGGAAACCTGTTCGCCCGTCGTAAGCAGCATATCCATTTCCCGCGCTGACGGATTGGGTGAGATCTGTCTCGCCATCTCGATCAAAACGTCTGTCGACTTCCCCATGGCCGAAACGACCACCACCATGTCGTTGCCCGCGTTTTTATACTCAATAATCCGGTCTGCGACCCGCATGATGCGTTCGACAGTCCCCACCGAGGTGCCGCCGTACTTTTGCACAATCAAACCCATTCTGGCTTCTCTCTCCTTCTCTCTTGGATCCGATACGTAAATCAAGTGGGTAAACGTCTTATTGTCAGAAATGATTTAAAAAAGGCAACGACGAGGATGTAACCTGCCGCTGCCACGTGTGGACATACCGGTTCCTCCTTCCCTACTCCGAGCAGCAGTCAGTATCAAACAGACTCCTGTTCAGTGAGTTAGCTCTCCATCCGGGTGATAGGCAATCACGCGGATGACAGTCCTGCGCTTGTTCAACGCAGACCCAGCACGGCAGATGTCGAGCAAATCGGCCGCACTTCGGCGAATGCCCCTTTCCCGCTCCCGTCGTCGATGCCCGCATCTCGAAGAGGGTACTCATGGCCTTCGCGCCTCTAGCTCACTTCTGCGATTCGGTTGGGAGCTTTAACTCTCCAAACGAGGGAAGTGAGTTCTAGTTATTCATTTGAAAGGGATTATACCACGTAAACAAGCGGCGTTCAATTCATTTTGCGCAGATACTTGATGATTTCACGCGCCAATTTGTCACCGAATCCCAATTGCCGATACTCCTCTACACTCGCCTGACGCATCCGTTCGATCGACCCGAAGTGTTGAAACAGCAGCTTTCGTCTCCGTTCGCCAACGCCTGGAATCTCGTCGAGCTGTGAGCTGAGCAGCGACTTGCTGCGGGCACTCCGGTGGAAGGTGATCGCAAAACGGTGCACCTCGTCCTGAATGCGCTGCAGCAGGTAAAACTCGTAACTGTCCCGTTTCAGCTCGACAGGCGCGGGCGGGTCGCCAAACAACAGCTCCGCGGTTTTATGTTTCTCGTCCTTGGCCAGTCCGCACACCGGAATGTACAGCCCCAGCTCGTCCTGGAGCACTTCCATCGCCGCGCTGATCTGCCCCTTGCCGCCGTCGATGACGATCAGATCGGGCAAATCCTGGTTCTCTCTCAGGAGCCGAGTGTAGCGGCGGCGGATCACTTCACGCATCGAACCGTAATCGTCCGGTCCGGTTACCGTTTTGATCTTGAACTTGCGGTATTCTTTCTTGTCCGGACGGCCGTCGGTAAAGACGACCATCGCCGAAACAGGCTCCACGCCCTGAATGTTCGAGTTGTCGAACGCTTCGATGCGATGGGGCACGCTGATACCCAGTATGTGGCCGAGGTTGTGCACGGCCTGGACAGTCCGCGCTTCATCCTTGGACATCAGCGAGAATTTTTCTTCCAAGGAGAGTCTCGCGTTTTCGCAGGCCATCTGCACCAGCTCGTGCTTTTTGCCCCGCTTCGGCGTCAGCACTTTGACCCCCAGCCACTCTGCCAGCAGCTCCGGCTCGCTTTCCTGCGGCAGGAGAATCTCTTTTGGCAGGGCCTGTTGTTTATCGTAGTAGAATTGGGTCACGTACGACATGAAATCCTCTGTCTCGTCCGCGTAAAAAGGAAAGGCCGCCGACTCCCGCTCGATCATTTTTCCCTGGCGCATGTAAAACACCTGGACGCACATCCAGCCTTTGTCCGTCGCAAAGCCGATAATATCCCGGTCTACCGTGTCTATCAGGGTGATCTTCTGTTTCTCCATCACCGCTTCGATATTGTGAATTTGGTCGCGCAGCTCCTTGGCCCGCTCGTACTCCATATTCTCGGCCGCCTGCATCATCTTTTCCGTCAGTTCCGCCTTCATCGCCTCATGGCCGCCGTCGAGAAACTTGGCGATTTCAAGGGCGATCCGCTGATTCTCCTCTTGGTCCACCTCGTAGACGCAAGGAGCCAAACACTGGCCCATGTGGTAGTACAGGCACACCTGTTTGGGCAGGGTCTTGCACTTGCGCAGCGGGTAGAGACGGTCGAGCAGTTTTTTCACCTCGTTTGCCGCCCCGGCGTTCGGGTACGGTCCGAAGTACTTCGCCTTGTCTTTCTTCACCTTGCGGGTGATCTCCAGCCGCGGATGCGTGTCATTGGTAATCTTGATGTACGGATAGGTCTTGTCGTCCTTCAGCATGACATTGTAACGCGGATTGTGCTGCTTGATCAGGTTGCACTCCAGGATCAGCGCCTCGATCGGGGAGGAGACGACGATGTATTCAAAGTCGGCGATCTCGCTCACCAGAAGCTGCGTCTTGCCGTCATGGCTGCCCGTAAAGTAAGAGCGAACGCGGTTTTTCAGGACTTTTGCCTTGCCGACGTAGATGATTTCGCCCTGCTTGTTTTTCATCAGGTAACAGCCCGGTTTGTCAGGCAGCACGGCCAGTTTGTCTTTTATCGTGCTCACGTAAGCTCCCCCCTTTCATAGGCCGTAACGTAATTTTGCTCTACTCTCCATAGTAGCACAAACGTTCCGGTCATTTCATGGGGAAAATGAAGAAAAACCGTCAGAGCAAAGGCTTGACGATCTTTCGTTTGTGCAACAGGCAGGTAAAAAAACTATGTAGACAGAAGGATAACCAACAGCTTTCTTGCTTCTTCAAAGCTTTTATATTCCTTTTGGAAATATTTGTAGTTCACTGTTTTCCCTTCCAAAAATTTGTACTGGATGAATAAATCAAAGAACGAAAACTGCAGCATTTCAACTTGACGTTTCGGTATTTGACTTGTCTTGCCAGCTAAAACATAACTTAGACTTCCAGCGATATTCATGCCGTAAGAATGAAAATCACCAGTGAAATCATTCTCTTCATCTGACAGTTTTAAGAACTCCGAGTGAAAATCTTCTTGTATTTTATCTGTATCTTCGTGAGGAAATGGAAGATAAAGGTCAGATTCCAAATCCTTCAATTTTTTCAATATATTGTACATTATCGAAACCTCCTCAAAAACGCCACCCAAGTGGGTATTCCGAGCGGAAGTACTTCAACGGGATGACTGGCCCTCTAGCCCATAAAAGTTATTGTACAAACTCCACGTTGTAGCCCTTGTCCCTCAACTGGTCGATGATCATGCCCTCCAATGCGAAATGACCGGCACCCACAACAACGAAGGAGGTATGCTTGCCCTCTTTTTGCTATAGCGTATGTTTCCTAAATTTTATAAAGAAAAAAACTGCCAACGGCATGTATTTTGGCAGTTTCCACTCACTTGCTTCTTTTATGCGTGCTTTTTTCCGCCCAAATAGGCTTCGGTCACTTTTTCGTCGTTCAACAGCGATTTGCCGTCCCCTTCATAGACGATCCGGCCCGCTTCCAGGACGTAGCCGTAGTCGGCGATCTTCAGGACCTGTTTGACGTTCTGCTCGACGATCAGGATCGTTGTGCCTTCGCGGTTGATCTCCTTGATCGTGCGAAAGATCTCGGAGACGACGATTGGCGCCAGTCCCATTGAAGGCTCGTCGAGCAGCAGCAGCTTAGGGCGGGACATCAGCGCCCGGGCGATCGCCAGCATCTGCTGCTGGCCGCCGGACATGGTGCCGCCCAGCTGGTCGATCCGCTCGCGCAGGATCGGAAACCAGGTCATCATCTTTTCCAGGTCTTGTTTGACCCCGGCCGGGTCTTTTCGCTGATAGGCGCCCATCTCCAGATTCTCCAGAACAGTCATCTGGCCGAGGATCGCCCGGCCTTCCGGCACCAGCGCGAGGCCGGCCTGTACCAGGCGGTAAGGCTTCCAGCCGTCTACCCGTTTTCCCTCAAAGGTAATCGTTCCTTTTTCCGGTTTGAGCAGTCCGGCGATCGTTTTCATCGTCGTCGTCTTGCCCGCCCCGTTGGCTCCGATCAGGCCGACTATTTTTCCCTCGGGGACGTCGATCGAGATATCGCGGATCGCTTTGATCTGTCCGTAGGAAGTGCTCACATCACGCATGCTCAGCATCTTGCTCATCCTCCTTCCCCAGGTAAGCTTCGATGACGTCCGGATGATTTTGCACGTGGTCAGGCGCTCCCTCGGCGATCTTGACGCCGAAGTTGATGCAGACCACCTTGTCGCACAGGTTCATTACCAGGCCCATATCGTGTTCGACCAACAGGACCGTAATGCCCATGTCGCGGATCTTACTTACGAGCTCCATCAGGTCTTTCGTCTCACTCTCGATCATCCCGGCCGCCGGCTCGTCCAGCAGCAGCAATTTCGGCTCCGTCGCCAAAGCGCGGGCGATTTCCAGGCGGCGCTGCTGACCGTAGGCCAGCGTGTCGGAACGCACGTCGGCGATGTGGGAGAGACCGACAAATTCCAGCAGCTCCTCTGCCTTTTTCTGGACTTCCCGCTCTTCCCGCCGCTGCCCCGGCAGCCGCAGCAAGGAGTTCCAAAAGCCTGCGTGCGTGCGGGTGTGGCAGCCGACTTTCACGTTGTCGGTCGCGTTCATATGCCCAAACAGGCGAATATTCTGGAAGGTGCGGGCGATGCCCAGTTCGGTGATTTTATGCGGAGGGACCCCGTTTAAGGAGCGGCCGGCAAACGAGATCGTCCCCTGCGTAGGCGGGAAAATTCCGGTCACCATGTTGAAAATCGTCGTCTTGCCGGCGCCGTTGGGACCGATCAGGCCGACGATCTCCCCTTCGTTCACCGTAAAGTTCACATCGCGAAGTGCCGTGATCCCGCCAAAGCTCTTGCCGATATTGGTTAGTTCAAGCAACACTTACGCCACCTCTTTCGTCTGTTGTTCCTGCTGTTTGGCCCGGCGTTTGCCAAACAGTTTTTTGAAGGTGTCGGCAGCGATGAGTCCGTGCGGCCGAAACGCCATGACCAGGACCATGATGACGCCGTACAGCATCATTTTATAATCGGCCAAACCGCGCAGCACCTCGGGCAAAGCGGTCAGAATGACAGCTCCGAACAGCGGCCCCCAGATGATCTCGCTGCCGCCGATGACTGCAAACGAAAGGATCTCGACGACTCTGTGGTAGTTAAAGTCGCCCGGCGTGATGGCCGTGGTGATATGGGCGAACAGACCGCCGCAGAATCCCGCCAAGACGGCGCCGATCACAAATGCCAGCATCTTGTAGTAATTGACTTGCAGCCCCATCGCTCTCGCCGCAGTTTCATCCGCGCGAATCGCTTCAAATGCCCGTCCCAGGCGCGAATGGTTCAAACGCAGCGCAAGGAAGAGGATGATCAAGAATATCACCAGGACAAACACCAGCGTCGACATCGCCTTCATCTGAGAAACGGAGAGTCCGACGGCTTGCGCCTTGAGACCCACAGCCTTCTCCAGATCGTAAAGATAGCTGCCGACGGAAGTGAGTCCAGTCAAGCCCAAAGCCCCGTTGGTGATCTCCAGGTTTAGGAAGATGACGCGAACGACCTCACCGAAGCCGAGCGTTGCGATCGCCAGGTACAGCCCGTGCAGTTTCAACGTCGGGGCCCCGATCAACAGCGCTACCAATCCAGCCACGAGCGCTCCCAAGACCAGCGCCAGCAGCAGGGGAACATCCCCGCTCTTGGTCAATATGCTGGCCGTATAGGCCCCGATGCTCATAAATCCGGCGTGCCCGAGCGACAGCTGGCCCGTTGCCAAGGTGATGAAGATACTGATCGCCAAAATGCAGTTTAAGACGATAAATGTCAAAACCTGCAGGTTATAAGGATTGAGAAAATCCATGTAAAGACAACTCCCCTCTAGGTTCTCCGGCCAAATAGTCCTTGGGGCCTAATCAACAAAATTAGGATTATGAGTCCAAATGCCACAGCATCCCGATAACTGGAATCTCCATAGGCCACTGAAAAGACTTCGATTACACCAAGGATAATACCGCAAACCATTGCACCGGGGATACTACCTACCCCGCCCAGGATCAGCACGGCCAAGCCTTTGAACCCAAGGGTCAGGCCCATGGACGGAATCAAGGCAGAATAGGTCATGCCAATCAGTACGCCAGCCACTCCGCCGAGCGCAGACGCCAGGATGACCGTCGCAACGATCACCATGTTGGTGTTGATGCCCAAAACACTCGCCGTCTCCGCATTCTCCGCGGTAGCGCGAATCGCTTTGCCCAGCTTTGTCCGGTTGATCCAAAAGTGCAGGACAAACATCAGCACCAGCGATATTCCCAAAATCACCAGGTCGACGCTGCGCAGCTGGAACAGACCCAGATCGTAGATCCGGTCGCCAAAGCTGGATGGGAACGCTCGCGAATCGGCGCCAAACAGCCGGTTCATGCCTTCGTCCAGGATCGTAGCAAAGCCGATCGTGCTGATCAGCGGCGCCAGGTGGGGAACATTCTTTTTGCGGAGCGGACGCAGAGCGGTGTATTCGAGGATCAACCCAAATACGGCCGATACGGCAATGGTCACGATAAAAGCGACGCCGATCGGCATGTGAAAGCTGGTCATCATCATCAGGCCAACCAGCGAGCCGAAGATGAAGATTTGTCCATGTGCCATGTTGATAATGCCGAGAACGCCAAAAATCAGGGTATAGCCGAGGGCGATAAGCGAGTACGTACTGCCAACGGTTAAACCATTTACAAGCTGCTGCCAGAACAAGCCGCTTCACCTCTTTTCATCGCTTGGGGGAATAGGAATGCCCGGGAACACCCGGGCAACACCCCTATTTACAATCAATCAAACCATTCAGATTTTACTCAAAGGGTACGTATTTTCCGTCCTTTGCGACAACAACGACGGCGTCACCGATCGGATTCCGATTCTCGTCGAAGGACAGCTTGCCGGATACCCCTTGGAAGTCTTTCAGCTTCGCCAGTTCGTCACGCAGTACCTGGCGGTCTGCTTTGCCTGCCTGCAGCAGCGATTGAGCAATAATGTAGATGCCGTCATACGCCTGGGCAGCGAACTGGTCCGGTTTGGAGCCGTATTTCGCTTCATAGGCTTTTACGAAGGCTTGTACCTTGTCATCCTGCTTTTCCGGGCTGAACGGCGTAGCGACGATCAGGCCTTCCGCAGCAGGGCCGGCGATTTCAAATACCTTCGGATTGTTAAAGCCGTTGCCCCCGAGAATTGTAGATTGGATTCCCAACTCTCTTGCTTTTTTCACGACTAAAGAGCCTTCTTTATACAGAGCGGACACCAGAAGCACGTCCGGATTCAGTTCTTTTACCTTGGTCAATTGCGCGGAGAAGTCGACATCCCCTACTGCGAAGCTGGCTTCGCCCAGGATTTGCAGCCCCATCTCTTCTGCTGTTTTCTTCATGGTTTTGTATCCGGAAACAGAAAAATCGTCGTTGGATGCGTAAAGCAATGCTGCCGTTTTGAAGTGCATTTTGTCATTGGCAGCTTTCATTGCCGTAGGAACGGCGATGGATTCCGGCAGTGAGTTGCGGAACACGAACTCGCCGATGTCATTGATGCCTTCTACCGTGTTGGAAACACCGAAGATCGGGATCTCCGCTTCGTTGGCTACCGGACCGGCAGCAAACATTTCGCCCGACAGAGTCGGACCGATGATTCCGACAACTTTTTCGTCATTGACGAGCTTGTTCACCGCGTTAATGGCGCTTTCTTTCTTACCGCCAGTGTCTTCGTATTGCACTTCCAGCTTCAGCTTGCCTTTGTTGGCTTCATTCAGCTCGGCAACAGCCAGGTCCACCCCGTTGCGTTGGGCTTCCCCGTATGCCGCACTGGAACCGGAGAGGATAAATACAGCGCCAATCTTCGCGTCTATTTCTCCTCCGCCTTCGTTGGCTGCCCCCGTATTTGCCTCTGCATTTTCAGCCGGTTTGCTGCTCTCCGGCGCGGTATTGCCGCCCGAACAACCGACGAGCAAGGTTGTCCCAAGGAACACCGTGCACAATGATTTCAGAAAATTCGATCTCTTCATGGCTACCCCCTGAGTCATAATATTTCTTTTAAGCATAATAAGCATTTTAATAGATACATTCTTGAAACGCAACAAAAAAACAGCATCAGATGTCTGATGCTGTCAAAATATGCCACTTACAAGTGTTTGCCCAGTGTTGCCATCAAGGCTTCTTTTGGCTGGAAGCCGATTACCTTATCGACCATTTGGCCGTCTTTGAAGACCATCAGGGTCGGAATCGACATGACGCCAAAGCGGCCGCTCGTTTCGGGATTTTCATCGACGTTCAGCTTGGCGATTTTTAGTTTCTCTCCTACCTCACTATCGATTTGCTCCAGAACCGGGGCTATCATTTTGCAAGGACCGCACCAAGGCGCCCAGAAATCGACGAGTACGGTACCGCTTTCCACTTCTTGGGCAAAGGTTTGATCTGATACGTTTACAATTGCCATGAAGGATCTCCTCCTTGTTTTGCTTTGTGAATCACCTTACGATTCAAAAGTATACCATTCCCTTACGAAAATAACTATGGCAAGCGACACTTTCAAACATACACATATTCTGCCCATCGTTTGCAAAAGATACGGTCAGATTGACATTTTCCTTGAAAAACGGCATATTGTAAGGAAATTAGACGTTGTACGTTTCCTACTTTACGCTTTACAATAGATATAGGGTGATTCGAATGGAACCAAAACATTACGACTACTCTCATATGTGTCCGAAATACGAGAAGGCGATGGAAATAATCGGAAAACGCTGGACCGGTTTGATCGTTCGCGTCCTCATGAGCGGTCCGTGTAGATTTAAAGATGTAAAAGAGCAAATACCGGATATGAGCGACCGGATGCTGACTGAGCGAATGAAAGAGCTGGAAGCAGCAGGAATTGTCGTCCGCCGGGTGTACCCCGAGACCCCTGTACGCATCGAGTACGAATTGACCGAAAAAGGCAAGGATTTAAAATCAGTCATTGATGCCATCGGTGTGTGGGGAGAACGTTGGGAATGAAATGCAAAAGAGGAGATCTTGGTTCCTGTTCAAGATCTGCCTCTTTTTTCTTTCTTATCCCAGTAAACTTTTGAACTCTTTTGTCAGCAGGGGCACAACTTCAAACAAATCGCCGACGATTCCGTAATCGGCTACCTGGAAAATCGGCGCCTCCGGGTCTTTGTTGATGGCCACGATGACCTTGGAGTTGGACATTCCCGCCAGATGCTGGATCGCCCCGGAAATGCCGCAGGCAATGTACAGGTCGGGCGTCACCACCTTGCCGGTCTGCCCGATCTGCAGTCCGTAGTCGCAATAGCCTGCATCACAAGCGCCGCGGGATGCGCCGACAGCCGCCCCGAGGACTGCCGCCAGTTCCTCCAGCGGTTGGAAACCTTCGGCGCTTTTTACCCCCCGCCCGCCGGAAATGATGATTTTTGCCTCCGACAAGTCTACTTTCCCCGACGTTTTCCGTACGACTTCCTTGACGATGGTGCGAAGGTCTTTGATCTCGGCCTGAAGCGGGATCACTTCGGCCGTCCTTGCCGGATCAGGCTCGCTGACCGCGATGTTGTTGGGGCGGATGGTCACGAAGATCTTTTCGCCGGCAAACGACCGCTTTTGGAACGCCTTGCCGGCGTAGATCGGACGAACAAAAACCGGTCCAGCTTCTACTGCGGTCACATCGGAGACCAATCCATACCCGAGCCGGGCTGCAACACGGGGAGCGAGGTCCCGTCCCATCGCCGTGTGCCCGGCGATGATCGCATCGGGAGAAGCTTCCCGGATCACATGTGTGAACGCCTGGCTGTAACCGTCTGGCGTATACTTGGCGAGCTGGTCGTCTGCAACCGTATATACTTTATCGGCGCCGTGCCTTGCCAGTTCATCGGCGTACCCGTCTGCAGCGGATCCGATCACGACCGCTGACACTTCGCCGCCTTCAGCAAGTGTCTTGGCTGCCGCCAGGGCTTCAAATGAGACATTGCGCAATTGGCCGTCGCGTACTTCTGCCAGAACAAGTACCTTATTCATCCTAATCCCTCTCCCCTTAGATCACTTTTGCTTCGTTGCGGAGCAGCTGCACCAATTCGGCTGCCTGTGCCGGAATGTCGCCCGAGAGAATGCGTCCCGCCTGTTTTTTCGGCGGCAAATACTGGTCCACCACTCTCGTTTTGGCCTGCACATCTGCGCCGGATAACCCCAGATCATCGGCCGACCAGCGCTCCAGAGGCTTTTTCTTGGCTTTCATAATCCCCGGCAGTGACGGGTAGCGGGGTTCGTTCAAGCCCTGTTGGGCCGTCACCAATACCGGCAGGGAAGTTTCGACGATCTCCACATCTCCTTCCACATCGCGCTCGACGCGGACGGACGTTCCGTCCACTTCCAGCTTCACTGCTGTCGACACGTGATTGATGCCCAGTTCTTCCGCCAGCCGCGGACCGCCTTGACCGGCTCCGGAATCGACAGCCATCTGTCCGCCTAAGATGATGTCAAAGCCCAGCTTCTTGGCTGCTGCCGCCAACACCTTTGCCGTCGTAAACTCGTCGCCGAACAGGGACTCGTCATCGACCAGAACCGCTTTGTCAGCCCCCATGGCCAAAGCCGTGCGCAAAGCGCTTTCTGTGCGGTCAGGGCCGATTGAGAGCAGGGTCACTTCGCCGCCGTGCGCTTCCTTTAACTTGATCGCTTCTTCCACAGCGTACTCGTCGTAGGGATTGATGATAAATTCAACGCCGTCCTCGCTGATTTCGCCGTTATTGATCACGATTTTCTCTTCCGTATCAAACGTCTGTTTCAGAACAACCAGAATGTTCATCACGTTTTCCTCCCCTATCGGTCAGTAAATTGCGGCTTGCGCTTCTCCAGAAAAGCGGCAACTCCTTCTTTCATGTCCTCGGTTTCAAACGCTTCTCCAAACAGAGCCGCCTCTTGGGCAAGTCCCTCTTTGAAACCCTCGGCAAAACCAGTGTGAATGGCCGACAGGGCAAGCCGAATGGCCACCTTGCCTTTTTCGGCTATCTTTTGCGCCAGCTCTCTCGCCTGGACGAGCAGTTCTTCTTGCGGATAGACCTCATCCGCCAAGCCGATGCGCTTGGCCTCCACCCCAGTGACCATTCGGGATGTGAGGATCAACTCGGTCGCTCGGCCGCGGCCAACCAATCGGGGCAGGCGCTGCGTTCCTCCATAACCGGGGATGAGCCCCAGATTCAGCTCCGGAAGCCCCAGCTTTGCTTCCGCGGCGGCCAAGCGGATGTGACAAGCCATCGCCAGCTCCAGGCCGCCGCCCAGGCAAGCCCCGTTCACAGCGGCGATTACGGGTTTGGGAAAGGCTTCAATCCGGTTGAACAGTCCCTGGCCCGCTTCCGCCATGGCAGCCGCTTCGGCTCCGCTGATCCCGGTGAACTCCTTGATGTCCGCTCCAGCGACAAAAAAGCGGCCCTCGCCGGTCAGAATGACAACCTTTACCTCGTCATTTTGCTCCAGAGCTGTCAGCGCCGCGTGCAGCTCTTCGAGGACAGCTCGATTCAGCGCATTGGCTGGCGGATGGTCGATCGACAGCGTCGCTATGCGGTTTTCCACTGCTACCTTCAGATTGGGTAACGACATGCTACTATCCATCTCCTTTGTATATCAATACCGAGCGGACGCTCAGTTCAAACGTTGCCAGAATATTGACAAGTTTATTGTACCAGACACCCGCTTCCAGAAAAAGCGTTTTCTTTCCTTCACTCCGGGCGGCGCTTCAATCCATGCAGGATGGCGTCGTGGATCGGCCCTGCCTGTGCGGTCAGATCGTATTTGCACTTTTTCATCACCCATGCCGTAGCCGCCTGATCCAGCGTGCCAAAGATGACCTGCCGGGCGATTCTGACGTCTGTCCGCGGGTGAAACACTCCCTGCTCTACCCCCTCGGAGACAATCTCGTCGATCAGGTGGAAGTAACTTTTCAAAACCTCGCCGATTCCCTGGCTTACCACAGGGTTGGACTGGCGCAGCTCAATCTGTGTCACCACCGCCATCTCCGGATCCCGCGCCAGCTGACCCAGATGAGCCTCAAGCAGCACGCGCAATTTTTCTTCGACGGCGGCGGTCTGGTGAATCTGGCGTCGGCAGCTTTCTATAAACTGTCCCATCTTTTCGTTGAAAACAGAGATGAGAATATCGTCTTTGCTCGTAAAGTAAAGGTATATCGTCCCGTCCGCTACATTGGCTTCCCTGGCGATCAGCGAAACCCGGGCGTTGTGGTACCCGTGACGGGAAATGATCCGAACGGCGGCATCGATGATCGCTTGATACTTTTCCCCTGTTTTTTTGGCCATGGAAACCTCCGCACAAAAATCAAACGGATTATTCTAAACTGAATGATTATTCATTCACATCCAGTTTATTACACGAGCCGTCCGACTGTCAATGTTGTGCGGCCAGATGACGTCACGGATTCGAACGGGATTGCTGCTGATCCGGCTGCTGTACTTGCGCCTCCTCCAGAAGCTTTCTGCGGAGAACCTTGCCGACGAGCGTCTTTGGCAATTCACGGCGAAATTCATACACATGGGGTACCTTAAAAGCGGCCAATCGCTTGCGGCAAAAACCGTCCAGCTCATCAGCGGTGACTTGTTCCCCCTGTTTTAACACGATGTACGCCTTGACTGTTTCCCCGCGGTATGGATCTGGCACGCCAATAACGGCTGCTTCCATGACTGCCGGGTGCTCAAACAGGACTTCCTCCACCTCGCGCGGGTAAATATTAAAGCCTCCGGCAATAATCAGATCTTTTTTTCGGTCGACGACGTAAAAGAAGCCTTCTTGATCCATGTAACCCATATCGCCTGTCAGCAGCCATCCGCTGCGCAAAACGGCGGCGGTGTCATCCGGCCGCTTCCAGTAGCCGCGCATAACCTGCGGGCCTCGAACGGCCAACTCGCCAATCTCGCCGGGAGGCAGTTCTTCACCTGTAACTGGATCGATGATCCGGCAGTCCGTATCCGGCCAGGGAACTCCGATGCTGCCGGATTTCCGCCGGCCCCAGATGTGATTGGAATGGGTCACCGGCGAGGTCTCCGTCATTCCGTAGCCCTCCACCAGCCTGCCGCCGGTCAACAGCTCAAACTGCTGCTGGACGTCAAGCGGCAGCGCGGCGGAACCGCTCACACACGCTTCAATAGAGGACAAGTCGTATTTAGGCAGCTCGGGATGGTTAATCAGGGCGATGTACATCGTCGGCGCTCCCGGAAAAAGGCTTGGTTTTACCCGGTGAATCAGCTCCAGGATCTGCTTGACTTCAAAGCGGGGGACGAGCAGAATCTCTGCAGCCAGTTTCACCCCGAGGTTCATGACTGCCGTCATCCCGTAGACGTGAAACAACGGCAGGGCTCCGACGATCTTTTCCTGTCCGGGAAGCAATTTGTACAACACTTTTTCCGTTTGGACGGCATTGACGATCAGATTTTTGTGGGTCAGCATGACCCCCTTCGGCACTCCGGTCGTTCCGCCCGTATACTGCAGCAAAGCCAGGTCCTCATCCGGGTCGATCTCAGCGTGAACGGGCGTGGCCGGACTTTCCGCCAAGAGCTGCGTAAACCGCTCCACCTCATGCGTAAAGCTGATTTTCTGCCGCTCTCCCTTGCTTCGCTGGACAAGCGGGTAAAGCATCTTCTTGAACGCCGGCAAAAAGTCGCCTATACTCGTCAGGATCACATGCTGTAATGGCGTCTGCTGCTGTACCTGCCGGATTCTTTGATACAGCGCGTCAAGCGCTACAATGACAGTGGCGCCCGAATCGCTCAGTTGGTAGCGGAGTTCGCGCTCCGTGTACAGCGGATTGGTCTGCACGACGACCGCTCCGGTGAACAGCACAGCGTAATAGGCAATCACCGCCTGCGGACAGTTGGGCAGCATGATGGCGACGCGGTCGCCTTTTTTTACGCCGCGCTTGATCAAGGCATGGGCTAGCTGATAACAGGAATGCAGCAGTTCGGAATATGTGATCCGTTTTCCCATAAAAAACAGGGCGTAATTCGCGGGGTACTTTACCGCCGACTGCTCCAGGAAATGCGTCAAGGGAACGCGCGGGTATGGGATTGACGCGGGAACTTCCGGCGGATAACTGGCAATCCAAGGCTTGGCATTTGACATGGGCAAATCCCCCAATCCTTTGAATGTCACTCCGCTCCATCCTAACTCTACCTGCCTACATTGTATGCCAACACATCCTACTTTTCAAACAATACAATAAAATCTGACGATTTCTCAGGTGCGTAAAAAAAGCGGCAGGGGCGCATTCAGCGGGCCAGTTCCTCGGCGAAACGGCTGCGAATCCGCTCCCGCTCTTTTGGCGGTATAAAGTAATACCAGCCTAATGTTCCGTGACGCCAGATACGCCCGTCTGTTCCCTTCAACGTCTCCATCTCCAGCTCGTTCTGGCGGGAATCGTAATACGTGAACAGCAGGGAGGCCAATTCCGTCTCGGTCAGATCTGTTTTTACATGCTTGCCCAGAATATCCATCAGCTTGAATGCCTTGAAAAACGCTTGTGCCGTATTTCCCTTTTGGGCAAGCGCCCGAATCAGCTCCTGCTGCCGTAAAATCCGTTCGAAGTCGCCGTCATCCGGCCCGATGTCGCTTCTGCGGTACCTTGCGTAGTCAAGCGCCTGTTTTCCATTGAGCGTCTGGATGCCGGGAGAGAGGTTGATGTACGTGTCGTCCGTCGGGTCGGTGTACTTCATGCGTTTTTTTACGTTTACTTCTACGCCGCCCAGCTCGTCGATGATCTTCCTGAATCCTTCGAAGTCAATCGCCATGTAGCGGTCAATCTTCAAGTCGAAAAAGTTTTCCAGCGACTTTCTTACCAAAGCCGTCCCGCCAAAAGCCATCGCGTGATTTACCTTGTCGTACCCCTTGCTCGGCAGGTTCATAAAGCTGTCCCGGGGAATGGAGAGCAGGTAGGCTCGCTGTTTTTTGGGGTGTACGGCGGCGAGGATCATCGTGTCAGAGCGGGCCCGCTCTCCATCCCGGCTGTCTGTGCCGATCAACAGCAGGGTGAATGGCTTAAGCGGCCCTGGCTTGGGAATCGGGACAGCCGGGATAGGGATAGCCGGAGCAGCGAATTTGGGCTGAACCGGCTGGTCCGTCGGCAGCACAGCCTCGATCCTTTGCGGAGTTTGCTCCTTGACCGGCAGCGGCTGATACCACTCTCTGGTCATTTTACGCAGATGATAACCGGAATAGATCGCAAATCCGACCCCAACCAACAAGAAAAAAAGCACGACAAAGCCAAGCAGGCGTTTACCACGAATAGAAGATGACGGCATTCAACTTGTTCTCCTCCACGTTTTGCTAGGATGGGGGCCGTTCGTGTATATCTTTGCCTTGTTATGGGGAGGGTATTCGTTTTAAAATGAGGGGATGGGAGTTACAGAAATGGAGGGCGCGATCTCATGTTTGACGAATTTTTCTACCGTCGCCGCAAAAATAAGGGGATGTTCTATCTGGCGATCGGCTTTATTGCCGCAGCCGCCTTGCTCATCACCGTGGGGATTGTGTATCTTTGGTAGATTGCTTTACTTCCCTGTCTTTTTTCTATTATACTTTAGGATGTGTGTGCCTGCCTCTGGTTACGTTTGGATAGAAAGAAGGTTCTCTCATGCCGCGAATTCTCATCTCCGGCTATTACGGGTTTAATAATGCCGGGGACGATGTTGTACTATACGGGATTATCAGCTCGCTTAGACGGGAACAACCGAATATTTCGCTGTCCGTTCTGTCTAACCAGCCGGCGCGTACGACGTCTTTATTTGGGATTCCGGCCTACAATCGCTGGCGGCTCTCTACTATTGTACGTCAGTTAAAGCAATGCGACCTTCTCGTCATGGGCGGAGGCACCTTAATGCAGGACGTCACCAGCCCGCGAAGCGTCCTTTACTATCTCGGAATCGTCAGTATCGCCAAAATGCTGGGCAAGCCGGTCGTCTTTTACGCCCAAGGCTTTGGTCCCATTCTCAAATCGTTCAGCCGTTTTATGATCAAACAGGTCGTCAATCACGTCAATGTCATTACCGTCCGGGATTATGAATCGGGTGAAGATTTTAAAGCCTGCGGCGTGACAAAAGCACCGATTTACGTGACAGCGGACCCGGCCTTGATGATACAACCGGCAGACATCTCGTCCCAGCGTGGACAAGAACTCCTTAGCCGGCTGTTTTCTGATCTGCAGCGTCCCCTGGTCGCATTTTCGGTGCGCAACTGGAAGCAGGAAGAGCAGTTTAAACAGGTTATTGCCAAGGCAGCCGACTTTTTCGCCTCCCGGGGCTGGAACGTGCTGTTTTTGCCGATGCACTATCCGAGCGATCTGGCTCCGTCTCACGAGATCATCAGTTTTATGAAGGAACCCGGCGCCAAGCTATTGGAGATGCCGGTGCCGTTTCACGATATTATGAGCGTCTTAAAGCATTGCGACTACGTAGTCGGCATGCGCCTGCACTCGCTGATTCTCGCTGCTGTCTTTCAGGTGCCGTTTACGGGCATTTCCTATGACCCTAAAATCGACCGCTTCGTCGAGCGAGCAGGCATGCCGACCGCCGGCCATATTCAAGAGCTAAAGGCCGATTCGCTGCTAGCCTTGCTGGAAGAGCGGACAGGCCGTCTGGAAGAAGAGCGGCAAATCATTGCGGAACGTTCCAGGATGCTGGCCCGGGAAGCGATGAAGAGCAGCGAACTCGTGCTTCAGGCGCTGGCGAGTCGCAAATAGCATAACTACTGGATTATCGAGGAGGAACAATTGTGTCTTTTGCTTCCAACCTGCTGATTCGTCTCAATCGGCTGTTTCCGCTGCCTGTCCATCCGTTCAACCTCGCCAATGACGGGAAGATGAGCTATACGGAGTGGCAGTTTGTGAAAGGCGGGCAAACGATTCAGTTCTTTCTCCCCTTTCATACGCAGGAACAGATGTTTCAGGGTAAAACCGTCCTTGATATCGGCTGCGGCGGCGGTGGAAAGACGTGCTACTACGCCACTTTTCAGCCCAAGAAGATCATCGGCATCGACATCGTCGAGCACTATGCCGAAGAGGGAAATGCGTTTGCCCGGCAAAAAAATTTGGCTGACATCGCTTCTTTCATGACGGCTGACGCTTCTGCCATGCCGTTTGCCGACGAGACATTTGACACCATCATTATGAATGACGCGATGGAACACGTCGATCAACCGGAAAAGACTCTCGCCGAGTGCTTCCGCGTCCTGAAGCCAGGCGGACATCTCTACATCAATTTTCCGCCCTACTTCCACCCGTACGGCGCCCACCTCTCCGATGCGATCGGGATTCCCTGGGTTCATTCGCTCTTCTCTGAGCGCACCCTGATCGACTCCTACAAGCGCTTGGTAGCGGAACTGCCTGACGGCGAGGACCGGGTTCGTTTTCGCATCAGCAAAAACGACCGCGGAGAAGAGTACTTTTCCTACATCAATCGGATGACGATCGCAAGATTTCGGCGAATCCAGCAGGGCGTATCCCACCCTGCTGTCTATCAACAGGAGATTCCGCTGCGCCAGATGGTATCCGGGCTGGCCAAACTGCCCGGACTGCGCGAGTACTTCGTCAAAATGGTCGTCTGTGTCTATCGAAAGGAACAGTGATAACGCGTCAGCGAAATTAAACTTTCCGAAAGTACAAAAAGTCCAAGGAACTCCCTGGACTTTTTCTTTTTTTAGCGGACAGCCAGGCATGGGATTTAGCTGACAGGCCATTTGTAATTGGATGCTTTTTGCCCAGGCTGTCTGGTTATACGTCCAATCCGCTGAGCAGTGTGATACATAACCTTAAGTAATCTGAAGAGGAGGGATGGCATAGTCACGTAAAAACTGCAGATGTGATTCCTCATCGAACAGCCATTTTTCACCGAATTACCTTTCTTTTACAGAAGGCGCGTTTCTTCCACCAAAACGAGTATCGGCAATCAGAAACGGAACCTGCTGAAAAATCAAAAAGGAGTGAGATGCTTTGTCCCGTGAGCGCTGTAGATGTGAGTCTTCCAGCTACATGAGGTATCGCGATTCATCAAGTCGGATGCGGTATCGAGATTCATCAAGTCATATGAGATATCGAGATTCATCAAGTCATATGAGGTATCGAGATTATCCAAACATGTGGTACGGCGATCCGACGCCATATTGGGGAGAGCCCGATCGTTTTCGCGATGAATTCCGCGATGAATTCCGCCGCCCCTTTCCCGAAGAATTCCGCGATGAGTTCCGCCGTCCCTTTCCCGAAGAATTCCGTGATGAGTTCCGGGAAAGAGAGAGGTTCAGATCACCTGAATTTAGAAGGCCCCGGTAATTTCCGTTTTTAGACGCCGGTAACGATGCAAATACGCAAAAGACCCGAGCACTCAAATGCTCGGGTCAAAGAGACAGGTTATCTCATACGTATGCCTCTAGCCTCTTTGTTTTTTCGGCAGGCGGGCCAGCACCCGGCCCAGCAGCTCTGCAAGCAGCGGCTCTTTTGCGAGATACAAGACTGCCCCGTAGATGACAGCTCCGACAGCCGTGAAGAAGGAAAACGAAACGATTGCGTGGGAAAAGTGGACAGCCTGCTCCAGCATGGACAAGGCCACCGCCATGACAGCCACGCCGATCAGCGTCTTCCCCGCTGTCTCGTACAGCTCCCTGCCGACAAACCCGCCGATTTTCCGGCGAAGCGCCAACCCCAAAAGGATGACATTGAGAAACGCAGAGAGCGACATCGCCAGGGCAATTCCTCCGTGGTCGAGATAAGGCACGAGCAGGAGGCCGAGGCAGATGTAGATGGCTACGTTAATCCCGGCGTACACCACAGGGGTTTTTGTGTTCTCCAAGGCGTAAAACGTGCGGGTGAACAAGTCCCGCGCCGCCGTGGCAAACAGCCCGACCCCGTAGAAGATCAAAGCCCAGTACGTTAATTGCGTGTCTTCCGGACCGAACTGATTTTTTTGGTACAGCAGCTCGATCAGCGGCTTTCCCACCAAAAACAGGCCGACCGTAACCGGCACCATCAGCACGGTGAGGTACCTCAGCCCGAGGCAAAGGATCCGCTTCAACTCCGGCAGGTTCTGCCGCTTCACATGTTCCGACAAGAGCGGGAACAGCGGCACCGTCGCCGCTCCGACCACCATCATCGGCAGCTGGATAATCGTCATGGCATAGGCGAGCGCAGAGATTTTCTCGTTGCCAAGTCCGGAGGCGATGATCTTTTCAAAGAATACCGTCACTTGCCCCAGGATGATCGCGATAAAAATGGGAAACAACCGCTCTCCCATGCTGCGCAAAGCGGGATCGCCGCGCCAGTGAAAATTCCAGCGGAACGAATAGTTCAACTTACGAAGCGGCGGCAGCACAGTGGCTGCCGCAAGGATAAATCCGATCGTCGTACTGATGGCTAGACCGATAGAGCCGAGCCACGGCACCAGAACGACAAAACCGAGAATGGTCACGGCGGAATTGACCACCGTGCTCAGCGTCGAGGCAAAAAAACGGTCATGGGCATTTAACATCGTCGACCAGAGGCTGAGCAAGGCGATAAAAAAAACGGACGGCCACATCCAGGCAAGCTGGGTTGACACGATCCCCTTCGCCTCCGCATCCCAGCCGGGAACCAGCAGGCTGGTGACGGCGTCGGTCCCGAGCCAGCCCAACAGACTGATGGCACCGCCAACGATCACGGTCAAGGTCAGCATCTTGCTGTACAGTTCCCGGCCCCGTCCCTCGTCGTTTGACGCCATAATCCCCTTCATCGTCGGGATAAACAGGGAGTTGATGACAGTTGGAAAAACGATAAACAGCGTCATGGGAATCGCCACAGCGGTGAAGTAAGCCCCTGCCTCTGTGCTTGTGCCATATGCGGAGGAGACGAACATATTTCGGACAAACCCCAGTGCCCGTCCGATCAGGGTAATCACAAACACCATCGCAACAATTCGCTGAAAACGGCTCATGGCTGGGTCACCCGGGGCCCATACTGGTCAACGATCTGGCCGGCATAATCAGGCAGCGGATGTTCCTCCAGCGGAACGGCGATATCCCCGGAAAGGACGCCTGTCACTTTTTCCAGCAGATCGTCCAGATCCCTCTTTTTATAGACGACCACCTGCGGCGGCCACTTGGCGGCATTGCTGGCGACCACGGGAACGCCTGCCTGCAGCGCCTCAAAGACGGATATTCCGAAGCTTTCACTGTTCGTCCCGCGAATGAACAGATCCGATTTGCGCAAGATCGTCTGGTACTCGCGCGGCGATTCCAGGAACAAGAAGTGCCTTTCCAGCCCCTTGTCCGCCAGCTCCCGCTTCAGTTTGGCGTAGTAATCCTGATCCACGACATGTGTGACGCAATAGACAATCCGTACGCCGGGATCGGCTGCCGCCATTTTTTCACAAAGAGAGAGAAGCAAATCTGTTCCGTACAGGTCTTCTCCTTGATAGAAGTTTCCAATGGCTCCATTGGACAGAATCAAACGATTGTGGTCATCGCCGAGAAAGCGCCTGACTACCTCAGGCAGCTCGGAGAGGGCCGAGGCGGTTTTCGCAGGAATAAACGGCGGAATATAATGGATTTTCTTAGGGTTGATTCCATAAGACGCCAACTGTTCCACAAAATCCCTGTTCACAACAATAAAACCGCTGGCCAAGAGTCCGGTCAATTTCACCATCAGCCGCTTCAGGCCGGATGGCGGTCCGCCCTCCTCCCGCATGTTATGCACGGTAAACAGGACGCGTTTTCCGCGCAGGCGCAAAAGTGAGAGCAGAAAGCGAACCTGCCAGCGCAGAAAATGAACGTGAACAACTTTTTCCTTGCAGGAAAACAGGTATTTAAGCGCCCATGTCTCTAGCTTGCCCGTGTGGACGACTTCACGGTTTTTCTCACCCTGGGTATTGTCGTACAGGGTAAAAGCGATTCCCCGATCGTCAAGTGCGTCGCACAATCGTTCGATATGAACGGAGATCCCCCCGACCGGCGGGGGGTAGACTCCTATGATCGCTACTTTAGACTGTTCCATCCTTGTTTCTCCCCAGTCGAAGCATCATCTCAATGCTGCCAATCAGCGCGGTGACGATCCAAAACGCCATCATCACTCGATAGTCATGCCAGATATCCTCATTCAGCCCGGCGACGCCGATCCCGGTTATGCTGGCAAACAGGGCGATCCCCAAGGTTGCCAGGCGTCCGCCAAACCGGTTGGCCGAGATCGTGTAGCTTTCCTTCAGCATCCGGTAGAACAGGTACAGCAGGGCCGCGATGCCGAGAATCCCGCCGTTGACAAACGCCTGAATCCAGATATTGTGCAGGTGAAAAATATTAACTCCGGGAATTTCGTAATCGGCGTAGACTCGAAAGAGCGTGCTTGGGTCGCTCCCGATCCCCGTCAGCCAGTAATCGCGGATGATCGCGAACGCTGCCGTCCACATCTTGAAGCGGTAATCGCCCGAGGTGTCTTCCGCCGGGTTGACGATTGTCGCCAGCCGGTCCATGATAACTTGCGGGATCAGGTTGAATGCCGCTGCCACCAGTACCAGGAGCAAGCCGTACAAGATCAGTTTGCGATCCTTCTTCAACAGGAACAACAGCATCGCGAGCGCAAACGCCACCCAGGCTCCGCGCGAATAGGTGAGCACCAGGGCAAGTGCTGTTACGGCGAACAGGCCGCAGAGCAAAATCTTGTGTTTGTACGCCTTGACATAGTAAATCAGGGCAAAGCACAGCGGCAAAACCAACACCAGGTACTCGGCAAACACGTTAGGGTTGCCGAACACAGCGTATATCCGCGTACCCAAAAGCGGGTTGGTCTTGACGTCTACCCATTTCGGCGGCGTGTGTCCGATCAGGACGTACTGTGCCAGACCGTACAGGGCGAGCACCGCCCCGGATACGACAAAGCAGAGCAGGAAGCGGTACAGTACCGTGCGCGAATCGATGAACATCATCAATACGGCCAACAGCACCAGACTGGGCAGATAGTACAGCACGTAGTCCTGCATGCTCTCCCGCAGATTAACCGAAGTGACGGCCGTAATCCCCACCGCGAGGATAAAGAAGGCAGCCGCCAAAAATACTTTGCTCTTGAAAACGTTCATCAACCGTTCCTTGTCGATCCCCTCCATCAGCAGCAGGAAGATCAGCACCAAGAGGAAAAAGATGATCGGCCGAAAAGTCAAAAATGGATAACTCAGCGCGAAGAGGTAAAGTGCGTATTCTTTTTTGTACAGTCCGGCCAGGTAGAACCCTGCGTACAGGGTCAACTCGATCGCCATCTGGTTGAAGCCCTGTGCGGCGCCAAAGGCGAGCAAGATGACCGCCGGCAATAGTGTTTTCCAGTTAAGCATCGGTTTACTCCTCGTCTTCATCGTGTTTCCACAAGTCAATACAGGTTCGAATCGGCCAGCTGCCAGTCAGCCATTCCTGTTTATTGCCGTAACATACTGCAAACAGTAGGCCTGCGATCACGGCTGAGACGAACGCGAACAACAAGGAAAAGGTGAATGAATCGATAAACAACCGGGCAATCAGATGGATCAGTCCCATCAGGAAGAAGACGAGTACAATATAAGCCAGGTACGGACGAACTTGCAGCTTGTCCTGCAACCGCTTCTGCCACGATGACTGAATCATCCGCTGAAGGAAGCCAAACATCAACTCGTCCCCCCTTGTTTCTCTTTGTCCTTGATTCCCAGCACTCTGGTCTTGAACGAACCGTGATTCGTGTAGATGGGGAAGTACTGGTTTAGTTCAACCAAACCATTGTTTACAAGGAAGTTGCCGTATGGAGACTTCGAAGCAGTCGCTTCAATCGTAAAGTAGACGTCGTACATGGAAGGCACCTCGCTGTTTTTGGCCTCGCCTGTATTGCGGTCAAATACAGTCGCCATGGCGGGCCTTACCTCGACCTCCACAATCTTGCCGAAGACCTGGGTCAGCTCTCCCTTTTTGTACACGTTATCTCCTTTTAAAATAGCCGCAGCCTCAAATTCACGTATTCCCTCCGCCCTAACGCTGACAAGCGTCTGTCTGGGACCCTCGCCGAGCTTGGAGCGGATCGCGAACTTTTCTGCCGTCAGCCAGACGACGGCGAGCGCCAAAAGCACAAGAAAGACCGACCGCCACAGGCTGGTCCGTTTAGACGTTTTCATTCCTCGTCGCCCCTTATTGTTCAACCACTTTCGAGATGACGCTGTTCATGGTAAAACTGCTGCTTTTGATTTTGAATTCGTTTCCGACCAACAGCGGCGTGTTGCCGGCCATCAAAATACCGTTGGCCAGCTTGGCCGAGCCTTGCACTTCGATGTAGACGCTGTACTTGTCCGGAATCTTGCTGATCACGGTCCGGCCGTCGGCTGTCGATACGAGGTTGATCGCATCGTTTTTCTTGATGCTCACAATCGTGCCGATCACGTCGTTGGTGTCGAGGGTTCGGACGAAGTCGCCTTCCTTCATGTTTTCTACCTGGAAGGGGTAAAGCGCGTTTCCGTAAAACTCAACCGTCACCTTTTTCGATTCGGTCGGCAGGATCGCCAATTCTCCACCCTTGTTAAGCTTGTACACACCAAATGCAATCGCTGCCAAAACTACCAGAATTAGTAAAAAATCAATTAGATTGATTTTTCCGAAGAGACGTCCCCGATTATCGATGAAACTCATCGAATTTTCCTCCTTTAAACCTGCTATCTCCAAGTTTTCATAGAAACTCACTCGTATACCATACCATATTTAAGACGCAAAGAAAATTACTAGGATTGTCCAGTCAGCTCGTCCATCAACACCGCCAGCTGCCGGGCCTGTTCCCGCCGTTCGTAGGGTCTCACCCGCTCGGCAAAACCGGTCTGGTGCTGCTCGATGCCCGCTCCCGCATCCCCCGAACGCCCTGCCTTCCACTCTTCATAGAGCTTCAGATAGGCTTCTTTGACTGCCGCTTTATCGGTCGGATCGGCAATTTGGCCCAGCCGGAATTGCTGGATGATGCCGGTCGCCTCCCCTTCCATGTTAAGAGCGAGAATCGGCTTTCCGATGCCCATGTATTCAAACAGCTTGCCGGGGATGTACGCGCCGGCATCCGCCGAGACATCGCCAATCAGGAGCAGGGCGTCCGCCCCTTTCATCATGCCCAGAGCCTCTTGATGCGGCAGATTGCCCAGCACCCGGACAACATCCTGCAGGCCCAATTCCGCCACACAATCGGCGTTTTCCGAATAACCGGGATAGTCGAATACGCCGGCAAAAGAGAGCTGGATCTCGTCCTGCTTGACCCGCCCTTCATCCATCAACTCTCTGATCGCCTGAAGCAGCAGGCGCGGGTTGCGCTTCTGATAGAAGATCCCGGCATAGACGGCGTGAAATTTGCCCGGAGCCACCCGCTGCGGCTGCAGACCGGCGAAATCGGCCCGGTCAAAGCCGTTGTAGATCAGCTCCAGGCGGCGAATCACACGGCCGTACTTGCTGCGAAAATTTTGCGCAAAGGCAGCAGTTACCGTCGTTACGGCATCTGCCCTCGCCAGCACCTTCGCTTCCATGCGCTCCTCCAGGCGGTCCCGCCAGCCGATGCCGGAGCGGTGCATATTTTGCGTCCACGGATCGCGGAAATCGACTACCCACTTGCAGCCGAATTCCTTCACCAATGTCTGGGCGACGAGGTGGTCCGTGGCCGGACCTGAGGTCGAAAAAATCACGTCGATGTTTTCTTGTTTCATGATCTGCCGCCCCAGTTTCACCGCGGCCGGGTACCACAAAATGTTGTCGTCCGGGATCAAGAGGTAGGGCTTGGCCCGTTTTAACAGCGAAATAACCTGCCGTTTCAGCCGGGAGGCAAGCGAAGGGCGCAGGGGGGGCTGGTCGCCCGCCGCATTGGTGCCGCTCCCCGCCGGAACCGGCCGGGGAAGCAGAGGAATCTCCTTCGCGCGGTGAACGCGGACTTCGCCTGGCACCTCGGCCAAAAGCGATGCGTCCAGGGTAGCGTGGTAGAGCGGATCGACGGTAAGCACGTGCACTTTCCAGCCAAAGTCGCCAAGGTATTTGGCCATTTTTAACGGCCGGGGAACGCCGCCCCCGCCGATGGGAGGAAAGCCGTAACAAATCATGAGCACTGATTTTTGGTCTGATTTTGTCATGTTCGAATAACCTCTTAGGAAAAAATCTCACAGATAACCTTACCACAGTTCACGTTTTATTGCGAATACATCAGTCATCTGATATAGTGAAAATGGTTTGTTTGGAAAGGTTCGGGTGGATTTGATGAAGAACAGGATGCGCGTCCTCCACGTGATCGGCGGAGGAGAATTTGGCGGTGCAGAACAGCATATCCTCAACCTCCTTACGTCTTTGCCGAAAGATGAGGTAGAAGCGACTGTCGTCTGTTTTTACGAGTCCACCTTTGCGGCCAAGCTGCGGGAGGCAGGCATTCCCGTAGTCGTATTGGACCAGTACGGCCGCTTTGACTTTCGGCTGCTCGGCGGGTTAAAGCGGACGATCGAACGATTTCAACCGGACATCGTCCACACGCACGGTGTCAAAGCCAATTTTTTTACGCGGCTGGCTGCCGGCAAAAGCAAGGCTCTCCTGATTACCACAGTCCACAGCTACCTGCGTTATGACTATACCAATCCGCTTGCCTTTTTGCTTGTTTCCTTGATGGAGCGGGGCACGCGCGCTCGCAATGACCATTTTATCGCGGTCAGTCAAGCGATTCGCCAGATCCTGCATAAAGAGGGAGTCGCTCGGGACAAGATCAGCCTGATCTACAACGGGATACAGATCGCCCGCTTTCGCCATACGGAACTGCGCCAGTCCGATCGGGAGCGGCTGCTCGCCGAATGGCAGCTGCCCCCGGAAGCATTTGTCTTCGGAACGGTGGCCCGCTTCGTCCCGGTCAAAGGGCTGCCGCTGATGATCGAAGCGTTTGCCAAGCTCTGTTCGCGCGATCCGGCAAGGCCCTACTGCCTGGTGCTGATCGGAGACGGCCCGGAGCGGTCCGCCCTTGAACAGACGGCGGAGCGTTTTGGCGTGGCCAAGCTGGTGCGATTCACCGGATTTCGTCAGGATATCCCCGCTTGTTTGCACGCGTTTGACGCCTTTGTCATGTCATCGATCCACGAAGGCTTGCCGTACACCATTCTGGAAGCTGTCGCCTCGGAAATTCCCGTCGCCGCAACGGCTGTAGGCGGGATCAAGGAATTCATCCAGAGCGGCGAGACGGGACTGCTGGTCCCTTCCGGCTCCGTACAGGAATTGGCAGATGCGATGTACAGCCTGGCGAATGATTCCGCTTTGCGCGCAAAACTGGTGGGCGCATCATTGGTGCAGCTTGAACAGACTTTTACAATAGAGAAGATGGCGGCGAAGACGTACTCCTTGTACCAATCGCTGCTGCACAACCTGAGGGAAACAACGGGAGAGTGAACTCCATGCAAATATTGATTACCGGCGGAGCGGGGTTTATCGGCACCCATCTGGTCGACAGGCTGTTGGCCGGCGGACATGCCGTTACCGTGATCGACAATGAAAGCACTGGCAATCGCAGCAACGTATCTGCGGATGCCAATTATTACCATATGGACGTGCGTGATCCAAAGATCGATGACGTATTCGCCCGGGTCAAGCCAGAGGTCGTCGTCCATCTCGCCGCCCAAAGCGTTGTTCCCGTCTCCGTACGGGAGCCGCAGCTGGATGCCGAGATCAATCTGATCGGCATCTTGAACGTCCTGGAAGCCGCCCGTCGTCACGGCACCAGAAAAATCGTTTACTCTTCTTCAGCCGCCGTGTACGGCGAACCGTCCAGCTTCCCCATTCGCGAGGAACAAGCTGGCCAGCTGCTCTCGCCCTATGCCGTCAGCAAGTTCGCCGGCGAGAAGTACCTGGCCGCCTATCAGCATCTGTACGGGCTGGCTTTTACGGTGTTTCGCTTTGCCAATGTGTACGGCCCCCGGCAGCTGCCCAAGTCGGACGGCGGCGTCATCGCCATCTTTGCCGATGCCATTCAGAAGGGGCTGCCGCTGACGATCAACGGAGACGGGGAGCAAACCCGCGACTTCATTTACGTGGCAGATGTAGCGGAGGCCATTGAGGTTGCGTTTACCAAGGCGGACAACAGCGTGCTGAATCTGAGTACGGGCCACCCCACCTCGATTAATGCGCTGATCGACGAGTTGGTCCGGCTGTCCGGCCGCCACGTCGAACGGCATCACGCTCCCAACCGCCCCGGAGACATTCGCTTCAGTTATTTATGCAATAAAAAGATGGCCGAACAGTTGGCATGGACTCCGCGCTATTCGCTGCGAGCAGGGCTGGAACTCACCTGGAATGCCATCAAAGAATAAAGGAAGGCAGCCTAAAACGTGACGTGAACCTCACGTTTTAGGCTGCCTTTTGCTTGCCAGGAGAGAAGCCGGATTAAGACAGTTTCTTGCCGTACAAGACGATCAGATGGATCGTCACCTCCAACTCGTTCATCTCCTTGACTTTTTGCAGCCGCTCTTCATCTGCCCCCCAGGAGAGCGGCGTCATCCTTACCAGATGCCGGATAGACGAGGGATCCAGCGTAATGCTGTAACGCACGCTCTCCCGATCGACAAGCGCAAAGTGTTCGCGGAACCGGGCTTCCGTATCAGCTTCGTCATCTCCTCGCCGATTCGTCTGACCGTAAAGCAGACTCCTCAATTCCTGCAGGTAGCCGCTGCCGGGAATCACCTTGATAAGCATTCCGTCATCGGCAAGGATTCGCTGAAATTCCGCGTAGTTGGACGGCGACAGCATGTTGAGCAGCAGCGAGAATTGTCCGACGGCAAATGGCGGCCTGGCGATGTCCGCAACACACCAGATCACCTGTGGATGTTCTCTGGCTGCAAGATCAATCCCTTCTTTTGAAATATCCGTGCCAACCCCCAAAAGCGGGGCTGACATCTTGTGGATGAGCTTCTCCCGAATCCTCGCGAGATGGGAGCCTTCCCCGCACCCGGCATCCGCTATTATTATCAACTCGCTGTTAAAGCTGCCCTCTTGCGCGATCCGCTCGCTTATCCGTTCATGCAGCGGCTCAAAAAAGCCGCTGTTGCAGATTTGCATACGGGATTCGAACAACGGTTTATCGTATTTGCCTTTGGCAGGACGGGACAAAAAGTTGACGTACCCGCGCCTGGACAGATCAAAACTGTGGCGGCGGGAACATTGCAGACTTTTCCCATCTTCCAGCTTCATCGGGCTGTGGCAGATCGGGCAGTGAAACATCCCTTCATGCGCCGCTATCAGGCCTGCACTGAGCATTTTTTTGCTGTTTTTGGACACAAAAAGCACCCCATTCATTCGTAGTCGGTGAATGAAAAAAGGCACAGTCAAATAAACCTTAGCCAATTGAGTGAAAAAAATTGGCCGGGTTTTCATGAACTGCACCTCTCATTACCGGAAACGAATGAATTGGATGATCATCTAGCATACCCTCACTTATCGGAAATGTAAAACAAGGGACATCTGCCCCTTGTTAGTATAACAGCTTCCTTGCGGGAATGTGAATACGCTGACTGGTATAGAATTTTATTACAGCTGATAGAAGCTGCCCAAGACAAGATGCTTGGCTGAGCTGCGAGCTTTCCCTGAAAAACGGACGAGAAACGGTCTTTCTCCGCGTTCAGCCAACGTTTGGGCGACAATCCCTTCCCCCAGGGGACTGCACAGCAAAATATCTCCGCCGTCACATCTGAGCGCTTGGCAAGCAGCGTTAAGCTCGCAATCTGTATAAGGCACTCCCGGTTCAAGGCCGAACCACTCCTGCCAGCGGACAGCCGTCTCCTCTAACTGCTGTACGGCGCAAGCCACGTACTCCATCCGCAGGCTGCCGGCGGGGTGCTGCGCAATGATCCCGCGATCGGTCAAGTCCTGGCGCCGATCGTCATCCCCCTCCCCCCACTGGATAAAGAAGGGCAGCGGCAGTCCGTCCCGTTCCCTTTCCCCTTCCGCAAATAACATCTGCCAGCGAATGACGCTGCCATCCGAACGGGTGCGGCTTCCCGGGACCGGTCCCGTCACGGTCAGTCCCATACTGGTAAGCTGCGAAGCCAAGCCCGCTATGTCGCCGGTCCGAAGCGCAATGCGGGACAGGCCTTCATTTTCCGGCAGATCAGCCGCAATCTGCCGGATCAACCCGTTGTCTCGGACTTCTGCTGCCCTCTGCCGGTCTTCGATCGCCAGAAACTCCAGGTAGGTGAGACCAAAGTAACAAAGGCTGTTGTACGTGCCCCAGGTTTCATGCCGCCCGCCCGCGACGGCGTGAAGACCCAGCCGCTGCATTTCCTGTACGGCTGTTTCCGGATGACTGTTGATAAAATGGACGAGATGATCTAGCGACAGCGAGGCAATCCCCTCCCTTTTTCTCAGATCGATACTTCCGTGCCAAGCTGAAGAGTCTTGGCCCGTTCGTAGACAGCTTGTGCAACAACGGTATCCAGACAGGCGATCCCGACTGATTTGTACAAGGTAATCTCGTCGTCGGTCTCGCGTCCTGGTTTTTGACCTGCAACGATTTCCCCCAGTTCAGCGTGCAGCAGTTCAAAACTCCACTCCCCATTAGCTTCGGGGATCAAGAGGTCGCCCGCTTCGTGCTGAGCCCCTTCGAGCGTATCTACCACGACCTTCCGGGAGTTTTGCAGCGTGACAAGATCCAACTCCCGCATATGCGGCTGGTAGGCCCCGATCGCGTTGACATGGGCACCGCTTTTCAGCAGACGTCCATCAAATAGCGGTTCTGTAGACTTGGTGCTGCAGATCACCACATCCGCGGACTCTACTGCCCGGTTGGCGTCCGCTGCAACCTCAATCTCTCCGCTCCAGTCGGGATACTGCTCGCGGACCGTCTGTTTGAGCTGTTCCGCCTTTTCCCGCGTGCGGTTGAACAGCAGCAGCTTCTCCAGCTTCCGCACCTCCATCACCGCCTGAATCTGCCCGATCGCCTGAGCACCGCAGCCGAGCACGGCGCAGACGCTGGCATCCTCCCTGGCCAGGTACTTGGTGGCGACTCCGCTGCTGGCGCCGGTGCGAAGCACAGTCAAATAGGTGGCATCCATCAGCGCCACATGCCGTCCTGTCTTGGCCTCGGTCAGCAGAATCACGCCCTGCAGCGCCGGTAGTCCTTTTGCCGGGTTGTCCGGAAAAATGCTGACCACCTTTGCCGCCACGTAGTCCACCGGCTCGATGTAGGAAGGCATGTAGAGGGTGGTCGCTCCGAATTTCTTATGCTCCACTCCTGTGCGAACCGGCGTTACCGTCTTTCCTTCGATCAGGTACGAAAACGCCTGCTCCACATCCCGCAGGCAGTCTTTCATCGCGTACATCCGGCGAATATCCTCTCGAGCCAAGATGAGCACGGCCCCCACCTCTTTCATTTTTTCATTCAACTAACGGTTTTCCAGTTCCACATCTTTCGTTTCACCAACGCGGGCGACGGACAGCAAGGAGATGATCCCGGTCAACATGATGTATAGCGCAATCGGAATCCAGGTATGAAACCGGTCGAGCAGAGCAGTTGCGATGAGCGGCGCCGTTCCTCCTGCCAGGGCGGCCCCCAGTTGATAACCTAGCGAGACGCCGGTGTAGCGAACATTGGTATTGAAAATTTCAGAAAACATCGTGCCCAGCACGGCTGTCACCGGAGCCCATAAAATGCCCAGCCCGATCACTGTCGCCAGGGTCAGCCAGACGGCGGACTTCAGCGAGAGCAGGTAAAAGTACGGGAAAGCAAATAGGATAATGGCTATCGTCCCGCCGATGTACAAGGGCTTCCTGCCGATCTTGTCGGAAAGCCTGCCCATCAAGGGGATCATGATCGTGGTGACCAGTGTGGCGATGGTCACAGCGTTTAGGGCGGTTACCTGTTCAAAGCCCTGGTACTTCGTCGCGTAGGCGATGACAAAGGTCGCAAAGATATAAAAAGGACCGGTTTCCACCACTTTCGCCCCGACTGCGATCAGAACGGATTTCCAGTGGTAGCGCAGGGTTTCGACGATCGGAACGTTGACGATATCTCCGCTTCCTTTTGCTGCCTGGAACGCAGGGGTCTCATCGATGCCTTTGCGGATCCACAGACCGAAAAAGACGAGCAGGATGCTGAGAATAAACGGCAATCGCCATCCCCATGAGATAAACTTCTCTTCCGGAAGCAGGCTCACGACCGAGACGGCCAGCGTTCCCAGCAGCATGCCGATGGTGACCCCCATCTGCGGAATGCTGCCGAACAGCCCGCGTTTTTCCTTTCCCGAATACTCTACCGCCAGCAGCAGGGCGCCGCCCCACTCGCCTCCGATGCCCAGCCCTTGTATCAGGCGCATGGTCACCAACAAGATAGGAGCCCATACTCCGATGGAATCATAAGCAGGTAATAAGCCAATCAAAACCGTAGCCCCGCCCATCAAGGACAAGGTCAGCACCAGCGTCTTTTTCCGTCCGATCTTATCGCCGATATGGCTAAAGATAATTCCCCCCAGCGGACGAATGAAAAAGGGCAGCGCAAATGACAGGTACGACAGCAGCAGGCCGACAATCGGATCAAAGTTGGGAAAGAACAGTTTATTAAATACCAGTGAAGCCATCGTGCCGTACAAAAAATAGTCAAACCATTCGATCGAACTCCCCACCAGGCTCGCCACCAAGGCCTTGGAGGTCGTCCTTTTGGAAATCTCCAACTGCATTTCAGCCATTACTACCCTCCTTATCATACTATCTTGAAAATTCTAAATTAGATCACAGATATTAGTCAAGCCTGATTCACTACATATGTGGTAAAATATAGAAACAGGCAACTGACCCTGCTGAGGAGGGAGGCCGTATGAATGTTCCGTACAGTTGGACGAAGCCCAGGCGATTTGCCATCGGACTGTTATATGGAACAATCCTATCCACATTTGGAAGCTTTTTCCTCTTGATCCTGGGTACCATGGCGGCGGGTTTTTTTTCCTTGGACGCATGGACGTGGTTTTTTCTTTGCTCCGTTATCCCTGTAAGCTCATGCTTTGCCGTACTGGCGGTGGTGATAAAAAAACCTTTGCGTACGAAGAGTGTTTGGCTGCTCGGAATCCTTCTTTCCTTTCTGACTGTCGAACTTGCCTCTCTTGTCGGAATCGTTCTCAATATAGTCAAAATTGGTTATGAACGCGTAAATATTGAGGGTTACCTCGTGTGGGGGCCTATTTATGCAGTTTTTTTCTCCCTTTTTTTACTCCGGTATCAGTAGTGGCAATCAAAATTCTTGAGGAGCTCATCTTCCCGAAAGAGAAAGGGAATCTTTAGGAGCTTAATTTCCCCAAGATGGAATTTTCTGTTTTTTCTCTCCGCTTTCCATGTGCTAAGATAGGAATGAGGTTCCAGAATAAGGAATTTATTCATGATATTCAAACTTGATAGGAGACTAGGTGAGACTTTTGAGTAAATCAATAGCTTGGCTGTTTTTGATTCTGGCAAACGCTTTTTGGGCCGGCAACTACATCTTTGGCAAATTTGTGGCCGCAGAGGTTTCGCCGATCGGCATTACCTTTGCCCGCTGGCTGCTCGCCCTGTTTTTGCTCTTTCCGCTCGCCTTGTGGATCGAAAAGCCGGATTGGCGGCAGGTAAAACAAGCGTGGCTGCAGCTCGCGGTTTTGGGTATGACTGGGGCGATCGGCTACAACATCTCCCTGTACGCCGCGCTCCAATTCACGACGGCGACCAACGCCGCGCTCGTCAATGCCCTCAACCCCGCACTGATCGTGTTATGTTCTGCATTCCTGCTTCGCGAGCGCATGGCCAAAGTGCAACTTGGCGGCTTCCTGCTGTCGCTGTTCGGCGTGCTCTTCATCCTGACCCAGGGCAGTCTGTCTCGGCTTTTATCGACGGATTACAACACTGGGGATCTGTTGATGCTGATTGCGATCTCATCCTGGACGCTGTACTCTCTGCTGATAAAAAGGCTGGCGAACATTCCGCCAATTACAGCGACAGCCGTCTCTTCCCTGATAGCCGTGTTCCTGATGCTGCCCTTTGTCTTCAGCAGTCCTGTTTTACTCCAGCCGATCGGAACCCGTTCTGTGATCGGAATCGTCTACATGGCTGTGTTTCCCTCTGTCGGTTCCTATTTGCTGTGGAACTTTTCCCTGCGCACCGTCTCAGCCAGCCAGGCGGGCATCACGCTCAACCTGATACCCGTCTTTACCGCGCTGATCGGCATCACCATCGGTGAGCAGGTGACCGTCGCGCAAATCCTCGGAGGATTACTCGTTTTCGCGGGTGTTACCCTGACGTCCGTCTCCCCCGGGCTTTGGCGGCTGAGGCGGGAAAAACGCGGCGAGTCGCTGCTGCGATAACGGCTTCAACCAACGAATGGACGTCATGCAGGTGAAGTGGGCGTGGAAAGCCGGTACAAAATAGAATGATTTCGCAACAGGAGGAATGAAGGATGGCAGATGCTCGACATCGCCCGGGAAATTACGGCATCGACGCTCCCAACGTTGTGCGTAACCTGTTACTCCTCGGGATTGGCTGTCTAGTTCTTGGAGTTGTGTCGTTTTACGTATTTCCGGAAAAATGGCTTTGGCTCGGCGTTGCTATCGGCATGGTTTTATTCATCGCGTTCCTGATCCTGCTCATCGAATCGCTGTACATGATCTGGAGCAGCAAAGTTGGGAAATACCGCATGCGGGAGAAATTGCTTGATTTCATCCAGCTTCGCGGAGACGAATTGCTGCTCGACGCCGGTTGCGGCCGGGGCCTGGTTCTGATCGCAGCCGCACGCAGATTGACGACGGGGAAAGCATACGGAATCGACATTTGGAGCAAGCGGGACCAATCGGGCAACGAACCGGAAGTGACCAGGGAGAACGCCCGGGTGGAAGGAGTAGCCGAGCGCGTGGAAGTGTTGAATGGAGACATGCGAGCCATTCCGTTCCCTGACGGCTATTTTGATGCAGTCGTTTCCAGTCTCGCCGTCCATAATATTTCCAATCTCGAAGAGCGGCGCAGGGTGCTGGGCGAAATGATGCGGGTGCTAAAACCGGGAGGCCGCTTGGCCATTCTTGACTTTCAGCATGTGCGGCAATACGCTGATGCGCTCCGTGAGCTGGAAGCGCTCGACGTCCATATCTACGGGCCCTATTGGTCTATGTTCCCCCCGGTGCGGATCGTCGCCGGACGCAAAAAATAAGTCGGCAAAAAAGAGCCGCAGCCTGTAAACAAAACGGGAACAAGTCCTTTGGCACGCAGGCAGACGCTAGACCAATCTGTTCCTTAGTGCGATAATAGAAAAGTAAATACCAGGTGAACAGGAAGGTTGTGCATAGCATGAAACTTTTCATTTCTGCAGATATGGAAGGGATTTCCGGGATCGTCGACCCGAGCTACTTAGATCCGAAGTACGGAGTCAACTACGAACGGGGACGCCGATTGATGACTGACGATGTCAATGCAGTCATTGAGGCTGCCGTAGAATCCGGCGCAAAAGAAATCATCGTGACGGACAGCCACTCGGGTATGAACAACATCCTGATCGAACACCTCCATCCGAAAGCTCGGCTGCTCTCTGGATCACCGCGCGACCATTCAATGATGCAGGGGCTCGATTCCTCGTTTGATGCCGCATTCTTCATCGGCTACCACACGAGACACGGTGTACCCGGGGTACTGAGCCATACCATGGGACGCCCGATTCGAAATCTTTACATCAACGGCCAGGTCATGGGTGAATTCGGCTTTAACGCTGTCTACGCCGGATTGTATGGCGTGCCGGTCTGCCTCGTCTCCGGTGACAACCTGGTTGCGGCGGAGGCTAAAGAACTCATCCCCGGCATCTCGACTGCCGTCGTCAAATACGCCCAATCCCGTACCGCCGCGCTCTGTCTTTCGCTGGAAGAAAGCCGGCAGGAACTTAAGAACAAAACGAAAGAAGCTCTCGAAAAAAGGCCACAACTCTCTCCCGTCAACGTGCAGGCGCCGCTCACCTGCAAAATCGAATTCTCCCATGCCGGGGAGGCCGAGATGGCGGCGATCGTTCCTGGTTCCCTTTATGAAGCGGGTTCGTCTGAGGTCACCTTTGTGGCACAGAATCAATCGGAGCTGTACCGGACGATGCGGGCGATGCTGAATCTTGCCGACACGGTTGAATTTGCTTGATGGAATTTAATTGACAATATAGAAAGAACGCGGGGCCACTTCAAAGTGACCTCCGCGTCCTTTTTGGTTTGGTGAACATTGGTTGTGGAAACCGAGAAAAATGGGCTCGCTCGTTCGTGGCACGCTGGCGGGGAAGCCGTGATGTCCGTCTGCACTCCAAAAAACGGCACGTCGACCAAAAATGACTGGAAGTATGTCAACGTAGAGTTTGGTCGACAAGCGTGTGCCGTTTTTTTCCGTTCCGACTGGGTATGCATGCCAAGGCCTGCGCTCGCTCCATTTTTCTCGGTTTCTCGTGCTGTTGCTCATGAAAGCCCGCCCAATACTCTTCGGCTGCTAGAGATGGATTAAACCCGATTCCGTGCTCTTTGGATTACCAAAAACAGGTAGATCAATAAGAGAGAAACCATCACGCCTGCGGAATCGAGGATCACGTCGGCGAGCATCCCGGTGCGGCCGGGGGTAAAGGTCTGGTGCCACTCGTCGAGGATGGCGGCAACTACTGCGAAAAGCCCGCTCCATGGAAGGGCCGCGTTTGCTGAGCAGAAATGGCGAAGCAGACGGAATGCAAAGAACGTCAGCAGGGCAAAGAAGGTGAAGTGGGTGCCCTTGCGGATAAAAAATTCCAGAAAACCGGCCACCCCGACACTCTCCACACTGATCTCTTTCGAGCCGTAATGGAAGGAAATGCCTCCTACCTGTTGCTTCACTTGTTCATCATCCACTACCCGATCGATCGACTGACGCAAGTCCTGTTTTTCATACGGCGTTGCAGACGAGATGTACACCCCGATGACCAACAGGAGCAGCAGCAAAGCATCCCAGAACAGGCGTCTGGTCAAATCCGCACCACTTTGACCTGTTCATCGACGTGGCGGGGAATGCGGTTTTTCGCATCCATCAGGACAGGAGCTTGGCCCATCTTCCGAGCGACCTCAACCCAGTCCAACTCAAGAAATTCCTGCTGCACCGTTGTCAAGAGCAAGGCATCGGCGTCTTTTACCGTTTCTTCCAGAGAATTCATTTTGTGCGGGTATCGGGTAGGAACCGCGGGATCGTAGGAACGAACCTCGGCTCCGCAGGACTGCAGCAATTGGATCAAATCGTGGACAGGGCTGACGCGGTCGTCGTTCGACATGTCTTTCATGGCCAGTCCCAGTACGGCGATCCGGCTGCCCGCCAATTTTTTCCCTGCCTCGGCTAAAGCCTGCTCGAGCATCTGGGTCAAGACCCGGGGGACTCCATCGTTGATCTGCCTTGCCGTCTGCAGCAGGTGAAGGTCCAAACCCAATTCTTTTGCTTTGGGCTGCAGGTAGTAGAGCGCGTTGGGCAAGCAGAATCCGCCCACCCCAGGCCCCGGTGTCAACAGATTTACCCGGGAATGTGTGTTGGCTACCTTGATCATCTCAAATGTGTCGATGCCAAACGCTTCGGCAAAACGGGCGAACTCTTGCACCATGGCGATGTTTACGTCACGCTGGATGTTTTCGATCACTTTGGCTGTCTCCACGACGCGGATACTGGAAATCGTCACATCTGTCTCGCTGATAAACGAGAGAAGTTCCTTCCCTTTTTGCGCACTCGCTTCGTTCAGGCCGCCAAGCACCAGCGGCATATGGATAAACTCTTCGAACGCGCGCCCTTCCGCGATGCGCTCCGAACAGTAGGTCAGATAAAAATCAACTCCTGCCGTAAGTCCGCTGGTCTCCTCCAGGATCGGCAGGATCATCTCCTCCGTAGTCCCCGGCACGACGGTGCTGCGTATCATCACTGTGTCTCCCCGTTTTAGCACGCTCCCCAACGATTGGGCGCAGCTTTGCAGCGGCCTCAGATCCGGATCGCCGTTTCGGACAGGCAAGCCGACGGTGACGATGTAATGGTCAACCATCTGAGCCGCTTCTTCATAAGATGTCGTAGCGCGAAAGCGGTCAGCCGCCAGCTGTTCCCGCAGGATTTCCGGCAGTGTCTTTCCCTGGTAGGCTTCCAGGTGGTGGGAGCGGCCCGCGTTAATCTCTTCGACCACGCTCGGCAGAGCATCCACTCCGATCACCTGAGCTCCTTTCATGGCGTAAGTGAGAGCTAAGGGCAAACCGACAAAGCCAAGGCCCACAACAGCAACACGTACGGGCTGGGTCTTCATTGCATATCTCCTCTTTTCCCTGATAATCGCTTGTTTAGCTATGTGTTAAGACCACTGTGCTGCTCATCGATTGCGGCACAGAAGCAGGGGTTGATGGTACTTTGGGCAAATAGTAGAAAACGTAGACGGCTCCCGCCGCGAGAAACAGCAGGCAGAAGACGAACAACACCTTGTACAGGACCTGCAAGGTGATTTCCTCCCCTCATGTATCGTCAGGCACGTGCCCGGCAGCACAAGTCCCTGCCGCCAACTGTTAATTATACTGGTGTTTTGCGAAAAAAGGTAGAGAACCCGGGTTATTTGGACAAATAGACGGTAAGCGGCCCCTGCACGTAAAGCTGGCAGGCAAGCCGATACCCTTTGCTGAGGGCTTCTGCCCCCAGGCGGTAAGCCTCCGTCTCGCTGATGGGTTCGGCTGAACCGTCGGGAACGCTCATCACGAGACGACAAGTGGTGCATTTTCCCGTGGTGCAAAAAAACTCTACGGGCAGGTTCGCTTTTATCATTGCCAGCAGCAAGTTATCCCCCGGTTTGACAAGCACCTCTCTCTTCTCTCCCGCGTCTAGTACGGTAACGACGATGTCTGCTTCCGCCATGTGTTCCTCCTCCTTTTACCCGGAATCGCTCTACAGCTTCAGGCTGGCACCGACAATGTAGGAGAATCCGACGGACAGAACCATGGAGAGAAAGCCGACGGCACGGTTGTCCCGCTCGATTTCGGCATCTACATGGAAACTGGGCGTCATAAATTCGAAGACGAAGTAACTGACCAAAAGCAGCAAAAATCCAAATGACCCCCAGATCAGCGCCTGTCCGATGCTGTCGTGGTGCTCGATGGAAAAGCGGAAAATGTTGGCGATGCCGAATACCTTTCCGCCTGTAGCCATCGCCACCGCGACATTGCCTTTTTTGATCTCTTTCCATACCCGGTATTTTGTAACCAGTTCAAAGATGGTCAAAAAGAGGATCATTGCCAGACCTGTAACCGCAAAATAGGCGGCGGTCGCAAAATACGGATTAGCCAACAACATTTTCACGCGCTTTCCTCCCTTACCCTGCGTGCCCCATTATCCGGCGGCTTACTTCAGCTCAACAATCGTCGCGCCGACCCCGCCTTCTCCCTGGCCGCCCAAACGAAACGACTTGACGCTCCGGTGGCTGCGGAGAAATTCGTGTACGGCTTTTCGCAGTACTCCTGTACCGTGACCGTGGATGATCGATACGGAGTGCAGGCCAGCCAGCAGGGCTTCGTCCAGGTACTGGTCGATCTCAAGCAAGCCGTCCTCGACGTTGTAGCCTCGCAGATCCAGTTCCATTTTGACGTTGTCCCGCCGCGATTTTACTGCCGTGTACTGCACCTGCGGCTCGGCTTTGACCGATTGCAGCAGGTTCATATCCTCCCGTTTCACTTTCATCTTCATAATGCCGATCTGAACCAGGTACTCCTTGTCTGACACCTTTTCCAGAATCGTCCCTTTTTGTCCGAAGCTGGTCACCATCACTTCGTCGCCAGCTTTCAGCTGAACAGCGCGGACAGCCTTGGCCGGCTTGGAGACTTTTTCCCTTTCCAGGGGAAGAACGGCATTGCCCAGCCGCTTCTTGGCTTCGATCAAGCGGTGTTCTTTCACCTCGATGCCATCGGCCATCATCCCGCGCAGCTCGCGGATGATGCTGTTCGCCTCTTCCTTGGCCAACTGAACGGCAAGCCGCGCTTCCTCCTCCGCTTTTTCCAGCATGGCATTTTTCTCCTCGGCAAAACGCTCCCGTTCCTCTTGCACAAGCTTGCGAAGCTCTTCCGCCTCCCGCCTGAGCTGCTCGGCTTCCTTGCGTTCCCGCTCAGCTGTTTTGGTATTTCGCTCTAGGGAAGCGATCATCGATTCTACCTGGTTTTCTTCCTCGCTGATCGAGCCGCGGGCGGTTTCGATGATCTCCTCCGGCAAGCCGAGCCGCTTGGCGATCGCAAAGGCATTGGAGCGGCCGGGCACTCCAATCAGCAGGCGGTAGGTTGGACGCAGCGTCTGCACGTCAAATTCGACGCTTGCGTTAATCACGCCGTCGCGGTTATAGGCGTATGCCTTCAGCTCACTGTAGTGCGTCGTCGCCACCAAGCGAGCGCCGCACTGCACCACGTGATCGAGAATGGCCATGGCCAGTGCGGCCCCTTCGGCCGGATCGGTCCCCGCACCCAACTCGTCAAACAGCACCAGGCTGCGTTCGTCCATCTCCGACAGAATGCGGATAATATTGGTCAAATGGCTGGAAAAGGTAGACAGACTCTGCTCGATCGACTGCTCATCACCGATGTCGGCGTATACCGAGGAGAAGACCGCTACCTCGCTCTCTTCCTCTGCAGGGATGTGCAGGCCGCTCATCGCCATCAGCGACAAGAGGCCGATTGTCTTGATCGAGACGGTCTTGCCCCCTGTATTCGGACCGGTGATGACAATCGCCGAATAGCTGCCGCCCAGCTCCACGTCGATCGGGACAACGATGTCTCGGGCGATCAGCGGATGGCGCGCTTTTCTCAGCCGGATGAAGCCCCGATCATTCAACCGGGGGCTGGTCGCTTTCATCTCAGCCGAAAGCAGCGCACGGGCGAAGATAAAATCAAGCTCAGCCAGTGCTTCGATGTTGCCTTGCAGCGGCTCCATCACCTCGGCTACCCGGTTGGTCAAACCCAGCAGGATGCGCTCTACCTCCCGCTCCTCCTTCAGCCGCGACTCGCGCAGCTTGTTGTTCATGGAGACGATGACCTCCGGCTCGATGAACAGGGTCGCACCCGAAGCAGACTGATCGTGCACGATTCCGCCGAAAACGTGCCGGTACTCTTGTTTTACGGGGATCACGTACCTGTCGCCGCGAATCGTAATGATGCTTTCCATCAGCATCTTCTGATAAGAACTGGAACGAATCATCTGTTCGAGGCGTTCCCTGACTCGTGCCTCCAACCCGCGGATCTCCTGCCGGATGCTGCGCAACTCCGGACTGGCACTGTCTACGATCTCGCCGTTTTCGTCGATGCATCGTCCAATCTCCGTTTCGATCTCGCGCAGTCCTTCGATATTTTCCGCCAGCGCTTGCAGCAGCGGAAGCGGTTCTGTCTGGCCCACATCCAGCAGAAACTGCTTGAGGCGCCGTCCGGAGAAGATCGTACTGGCGACATCGAGGAGCTCGGAGGGAGACAAAATCGAGCCGAGCCTGGCTCGCTGAACCGGCCCCCGTATATCGCGGATACCCCCGAGCGGAACGCTGCCTTTTACCCGCAGCACCGTGCTCGCTTCATCGGTTGCCTGCATGGCCAACCGCACTTCCTCTATATTTGTAAACGGCCTGGCATTCCCGGCCCTTTCCTTCCCCAAGAGAGAGGATGCCTTATCTGCCAGTAAGGCGATTACCTTATCGTATTCCAATGTCTTTAACACGCGCTCCACGAAAAGAAGCCTCCTTCGGCGATTCATTTCCCCATTATAACACGTTGTTCCTTTATCTGACCATGAAGCGGCCGAAGGCGAAGGACAAGCCGATTTCCTGAATTTACAAGTTCTCCTCTTACATATGAACAGCCAAAACAAGCCACAATGAACGTGAAGACCTAGCCCATTAAGGAGGAGTAACGATGACTATCCTACGCCACGTCATCCGCTTTATCGTAGCGGCCATCGTGTTAATGTTCGTCGGCTTCCTGGTCCCTGGATTTTCCATCAACAGCTTTTGGACAGCAATCTTGGCGGCAATCGTAATCGCACTCATTGGTTGGGCGATTGAAGCCATGTTTGGCGAACGCGTATCTCCCTTCCACCGCGGGATTGTCGGTTTTTTAGTAAGTGCCGTAGTCATCTACCTCACGCAGTTCATCGTCACTGGCTTCCATGTCACCATTCTCGGTGCGCTGCTTGCATCCTTGGTCATCGGTATTATCGACCTGTTTATCCCGATCAAGACGCACATGGATTTTCGGGGCGGGGACGCAGGCAACCGCCAGAATACCTAATCTGACCAATGTACCTCAGGATGCCATGTGAAAAGGCCCGGGCTTTAGACAGCCTCGGGCCTTTTCACAGCTCTAATCGGAATGTGCCGCACGAGCCGATTGCCGGTGGATCATTCCCGCCATGTAGCCGGCGCCGAATCCGTTGTCAATATTGACGACCGCCACACCGGTCGCGCATGCGTTCAGCATGCTGAGCAGCGCCGCCAAACCGCGGAAGTTGGCACCGTAACCTACACTTGTCGGCACGGCGATCACCGGGATGTCGACAAGTCCGGCGATGACACTTGCCAGTGCTCCTTCCATCCCTGCCACACAAACGATCGCAGTCGAACCGCGGATTTCGTCCAGCCGCTGAAACAGTCTGTGGATTCCCGCTACTCCGACATCGGCAATCACTCGCGCTTCCGCACCCAGACAGCGAATCGTCCAGGCCGCTTCCTGAGCAACGGCCCAATCGGATGTTCCAGCAGCGACGACCGACACGTAGCCGGGAGAAACAGGTTCGAGCGGACGATCGCTCCAGATGGCCGCACGAGCGTCCGCGTGATACTCCACCATCGGCAAGCGCTGTACGAGCACCTCTGCTTGTTCAGGCGAGACGCGTGTCGCCAGGACAATCGATTGATGCTTCATCAATCGCTCAAAAATGGCGACTAGCTGCTCCTCAGACTTCCCCGCCGCATAGATCACTTCCGGAAACCCGGTCCGCTTTTCCCGATCCAGATCGAGATTGGCAAAACCGAGATTGCTTACGGCCCGCACCTGCTCCTCCGCCTGTTCAACACTTAGCGTGCCGTTGCGCACCTGTTCTAAAATTTCTTTAAGCTCAGCCATGGTTAACTTTAACTTCCTTCTCCAAGATGGTATTCATGCTGCCTGTCTGGTAGCCGAACAAGTCCAGCGTGACATAGCTAAAACCGATTTCCCGCAGCGTCTGGTCGATGTTCTTGTACTGTTCCAGCACCTTGGGAAAGTCGCTTGGCATCACTTCGATACGGGCAATTTTATCGTGGTGGCGCACCCGTACCTGGTGGAAACCGAGGCTCAGCAGATAGCCCTCCGCTCTGTCTACCTGGTCGATTTTTTCCAACGTGATTTCTGAACCGTAAGGAATCCTCGACGACAGACAGGCGAATGACGGCTTGTTCCACGTCGGCAGTCCCAGATCGAGAGAAAGCTGGCGGATTTCTTCTTTATACAGCCCTGCCTCCTGCAGCAGGCTCCGCACTCCGCGCTGGGCAGCAGCTACTCTTCCGGGACGGTAGTCGCCGAGGTCATCCATGTTGGCCCCGTCGCAGATGACAGCGTTCCATTTGTTTTCCTGCGCCATCTGGCCAAGGTGTTCATAAAGTCCGTCCTTGCAATAAAAGCAGCGGTTTATCGGATTGGAGACGAAATTCGGGTTTTCCATCTCACGGATTTCAGTCGTCACCTGCCGGGCATTCAGGCGCTTTGCCAACTGCTTGGCGGCTTCAAACTCCCGCGTCGGAAAGGTTTCCGAAGCGGCCGTAACGGCGATCGCTTCATCGCCAAGCTCCTGCACGGCCCGGGCCAGCAGAAACGTGCTGTCGACCCCGCCGGAAAAAGCAATTACCACTTTCTTCATCTCTCTTAATATGGCCCCCAGCTTGGCATCCTTTTCCTGAATCGTTAAACGGCTGGCCGCTTCGATCAACTGCTCTTTGGTTGGCATAGCGGTCATCGCGGCAACTCCCCCTTCTTCGCCAGTTCTGTAGTTTGTATCATGTATCAACATCCCTTATTATACGTTGTCGGGTCGTTATTCGCACGTGTTTATGTGCGAAGCCGCTCTTCCAGGGTCAAACCGCCTCTGACCCGGCTATATGCCGATAGATCCGCAGCAGGCCGCTGACCGTTCTATCCCAGCTGAATACTGTCAGTACACGGTTTCTGCCGCCTAATGCCATTATTCGAGAGGCAGCCGGCGAAGCGAGAATACGGTCGATCGCCCGGGCGTATGCAGCGGGATTGGCATAATCTTTAACCAATAGGCCGCTTCGGCCGTGCACGATCGCTTCGCGATTGCCGCCTCTATCGGATGCCACGATTGGAACGCCGGAGGACATCGCCTCCAGGCTGACAAGCGGCAAACCTTCGTGAAGGAGCGATGGACAGACCACAACATCCCCCAAGTGGTAGGCGTCCGCCATTTTGCAGGGCGGCAGGTAGCCGGTAAAGCGGATCGGCACCTTCAGCTGTTTGGACAAGGAGCGGACCTTGCGCAAGTACGAAGTCTGCCGCTGCACCCCGGGCCAGGAGGAGCCGACCGCAACCAGCCTGATGTTCGGATAACGCTGTTTCAATATCGCAACAGACCGCACCAGCGTGTGCAGCCCCTTGCCGTGCACCATACGGCCAACGAACAAGATGTTGCAGGAGCCCGGCACACCCCGTTTTACGCGGAGTTTTTGCTTCTGGCTGTCGGCTTGCGGACGAAACACATCGGTGTCGACACCGGTTTTATTCGTGAAAAATTTCCTCCGATGTATCGGAAAACGCCGCTTCATCGTCTGTGTGACGAACGAAGAGACCGATACGACTGCCCTGACCCGGTTTAACACTGAGTCGGCCTGCTCCCGCGGCAGAAGCGATATGAACGTAAGCGAATGCAGCGACAAGACGATTGGTGTCCGCGGAAACGCCTTTGCCACATGGGGGACAAAGCTTGGGCGGTTTTCGATTTGGATAAGGTCAAAGTGTTTTCCCCGAACTTTGCGTAGAGCATCCGTCAGATAAGGGAACCGTCTCGCCTGATTGATCCGGACAATCTTGCCGGTTCCCGCAGCAAGCGTGCTTTCATGCGGAAGCTGCCGATGTGCACGGGAGAGAATGGTTACTTGGGCCTTGCCGGCCATTCTGCGAAAGATATTGTACACACACGTTTCCACAGACCCTCCCTTGATCGGGGGGACGGGAAGCTGCTCGGGCGCAATCACCAGAATCCGCACAGTGACCCCTCCTCTTTCAAGTTGCCATATTATATGAAGAGAAGGATAAATGCCACGAGGGCATTCGCCACGTCATGAAAAAGAGAGGCATCTGCCTCTCCTTTCGAAACGGTTATGTTTTGTCGTTATCTGCTGCATCCTCTTTCAGGATCTTCAACAGGTCCTCGTACTCGCGACGGAGCCGAAAATATTCATCTGCAATGTTTACCGCAGTCAACACGGCAATTTTCGTCGTATCCAAGCGGGAATTTCCGTGACCGATCTCGTTCATTTTGTCGTCGACGTAGCCCGCCACCATGCGCATATGGTTGATGCTAGCCTTTCCACTGAGGCGATATTGCTGGCCAAAAATGTCTACCGTAACACGGTTTTTTTCGTCATTTTGCACGATGGCCTCCCCTCCCAACGACGACCGTTGTTTTCCCCTCTAAGGTTACTGAAAATGACAGGATTCGTCAAGATTTTCCTCAGCTGCGCAGTTCTGCACCTGTATTCTCGGCCAGTACGGATACGACGCGATCTGTTGCCTGCTGGACTTCCTCATCCTGGAGTGTCCGGTCCGGATGGCGGTACGTCAATGCAAAGGCCAGGCTCTTCTTCTCCGGGGCAATCCGCTCACCGGTGTAGACGTCAAACAGCACAATGGACTCCAAATACTCTCCTGCTTCTTGTCGAATCAGCCGGGTCAGGGCAGCTGCCGGCACCTGACGGTCAACGACAAAGGCCAGATCGCGTCCGATCGCAGGGAATTTGGGGAGCGGCCGGTACTCATGGAAGCTCTTGGCAAACGTAGCCAGTTTGGCCACGTCAAGCTGGAATACGTAAGTTTCGTCCAGGTCATACGCTTTTTCTGTTGCAGGGTGGACCTGACCGACGAAGCCGATCCGCTCTCCTTGAACGAGTACGTCTGCGGTCCGGCCAGGGTGCATTCCGCTGCGCCCCTCTGACGGCTGATAGTCGACATCTGTGATTCCCAGATGGGTCAACAGGGAATCGACCAGGCCTTTTGCCAGGTAGAAATCGACCGTTTGTTTTACGCCAAGCCAGTTTGGCCGCACCCAGCCTCCACTCAAGAGGCCGCCGAGGTATAATCTCTCTTCCGGCAGCTTGGACAGCTTCTCTTCATCGCTTAGGAAGACGTTGCCGAGTTCAAACAGCGCCAAGTCGTGGCTCTGCCGGTTTTTGTTGTAGGCAGCCGTCTGCAGCAAGCTTGGCAGGAGGCTGGTGCGCAGGACGCTGTGCTCCTCGCTCATCGGCATCGCCAGCGAAATCGGTTTGCACGTCTGTTCGTGCAGCCCAGAGACGTTTTCATTACGTTCCGGATGAACCAGTACGTACGTAATCGTCTCCGACATTCCGGCGCCGATCAGATGGTGGCGAATCGTCCTGCGAATTTTTTGCTCCCGGGTCAGCGTTCCCTGTGTCGTCTCACCGCTTGGCAGGCTGGTCGGGATGTGGTCATAGCCGTACAGGCGAGCCACTTCTTCGACCAAGTCCTCGGGCAGGGTAATGTCGCCGCGCCGGGTAGGAACCTTCACCGTCCAGATGTCATCCGCTGCTTCAAATGGAAACTGCAGGCGGGTAAAAATGTCGCTTACTTCTGCCGCCGTCAGATTCGTGCCAAGATGTGTGTTGATTTTGTCCAAGGATACCGATACCAGGACAGGCTTTTTCTCTACCACGGTACCGCCGGCTACGCCTTTCGAGACCGCAGCACCGGCCAGCTGCTGGATCAGTAGTGCTGCTCTCTCGCAAGCAGGCGAGACGCGCTGCGGGTCAACGCCTTTTTCCCAGCGGACACACCCCTCTGTACGCATCCCCAGCTTGCGGGCGGAACGGCGAATCGACTGAGGCGTGAAGTAAGCCGCTTCCAGGATGATTTCCGTCGTATCAGGGGTAATTTCCGAGTTGGCTCCGCCCATAATCCCGGCAATCGCCAGGCCCTTTTCCCGATCGGCGATCACCAGGGTCTCTTCATCCAACTGCCGCTCCTGATCGTCCAGCGTCGTCAGCTTCTCTCCTGCCTCGGCGAGACGGACGACAATGCTGCGGTCATGGACACACGTGGCGTCGAATGCGTGCAGCGGCTGACCGTACTCCAGCATGACGTAGTTGGTGATGTCGACCACGTTGTTGATCGGCCGGACGCCTGCCGCCATCAGCCTGTTTTTCAGCCACTGCGGCGAGGAAGCGATTTTTACATGGGTAAAGTGACGGCCAGAGTATTGATAGCAATGGTCGGCTGCCGCGATCTCGACGGTCACGGGATTGGCTTCACCGTCTTCGGTCACGTCGTTCTGAGGCAGGATGACCTCTCTGCCGAGGATCGCCGCTACTTCGTAGGCGACGCCCAGCATGCTCAGGCAGTCGGAGCGGTTGGGGGTCAGGCCCAGTTCCAGCACCGTATCGTCCATCCCCAGATAAGAGACCGCGTCCATTCCCACTTCCGCGTCGGAGGGAAGCACCATGATCCCTTCCTGTTGATCTTTGGCCAGCAATTTATCGTTTAGTCCCAGTTCTTTTGCCGAGCAGATCATTCCCTGTGACTCTACACCGCGCAGTTTGGAGCGCTTGATGTGGACGCCGCCGGGCAGTTTTGCCCCCACGAGCGCCACCGGCACCTTTTGTCCCTTGGCTACATTGGGCGCACCGCAGACGATCTGCAGATCTTCTCCCTGTCCGGCGTCGACGATGCAGACGTTGAGGCGGTCCGCGTCAGGGTGTTTGCCGCACTCCTTGACGTATCCGACGACGACCTGGGAGACACCGCCGTTGCGCGACTCCACCGCTTCCACTTCCACGCCGCTGCGGGTCAAAAGCTCCGCCAGCTGCTCCGGACTAATTCCGGACAGGTCAACGTATTCTTTTAACCAATTGTATGATACTTTCATCTCTTCTTCTCCTTTCTAAGCCCGGTTGAACTGACGCAGGAATCGAACGTCATTGGTGTAAAAGTGGCGAATGTCCTCAATGCCGTACTTCAACAGGGCAATCCGCTCTACGCCCATGCCAAAGGCGAAGCCGCTGACTTCGCTCGGGTCGTATCCGCCCATCTCCAGTACGCGGGGGTGTACCATGCCGGCGCCGAGTATCTCGATCCATCCCGTATGCTTGCACATCCGGCAGCCTTCTCCGCCGCAAATGACGCACTGGATATCTACCTCGACGCTCGGTTCCGTAAACGGGAAAAAGCTGGGCCGCAAGCGAATTTGCTGATGGGCGCCAAACATTTGACGGGCGAAAGTAAGCAGTGTCCCTTTCAAGTCGCTCATGCTGATCCCCCGGTCAATCACCAGTCCTTCAATCTGGGTGAATTGATGGGAATGGGTCGCATCGTCGTCATCCCGCCGGTATACCTTCCCCGGGCAGATGATTTTCACCGGCGTCTTGCCTGCCTTGCCCAGCATCGTCCGGGCCTGTACGGGAGAGGTTTGCGTCCGAAGCAGAATTTCTTCCGTGATGTAGAAGGAGTCCTGCATGTCCCGGGCCGGATGGTCTTTGGGCAGGTTGAGCATTTCAAAGTTGAAGTGATCCAGCTCCACCTCTGGTCCCTCGGCGACTTCGTAACCGAGGCCGATAAAGATGTTTTCCGCTTCTTCGATAATCCTGGACAGCGGATGCATCGTTCCCGTGGGAATCGGTCTGCCTGGCAGGGTGACGTCGATTTTCTCCGATGCCAGTTTGGCGTTCAGCACAGCCGCTTCCAATGCTTGCTGTTTCTCGGTAATCGCCGTCTCCAGCACCTCGCGAACCTGGTTCACCAATTGGCCGACTGCCGGGCGCTCTTCCGCGGAAAGGCTGCCCATCCCGCGCAGAATCTCGGTTAGTTCTCCTTTTTTTCCCAAATATTTGACGCGCAGCTCTTGCAGCTGCGATGCGTCCGTCACTTGCGCCAACTGGGCAAGCGCTGCTTGCTTCATGTTTTCCAAGCGTGTTTGCACGTTTGATCGCTCCTTTTCGAAAAGAGGTAAATAAAAAAACCCGCCCCAACAAAGGGACGAGTCTGCTCGCGGTACCACCCTGCTTAGACAAAATACATCGTTTGTCTCACTTGCTCATCGATAACGGAATGATCCGGTACCCTCCTACTTGCCGCCCGAAGGCTTTTCAGAGGTCAGCTCCGGAGGGAATTCCACAGGCCAGGCACGTAAAAACGCTCTCAATCTCCGGCGTTTTCTCCCTGTAAGGCCGTCATTCCTGTGTACTGGTCTCCATCAACGCAGTCTGCTTTTCTAATTGTACGTACTTTTTGGCACATTATATCGCATGCGGACGCACTTGTAAAGGACTGCCCGATGATCTCCCCGGCTGCTGCGTCAAGGAAGGCGCTGCCGCCTTGCTTCGTAGAGGATGACGCCGGCCGCAACCGCAGCATTGAGCGATTCCGCTTGGCCGCTTAAGGGGATGTGCACCTTGTGCGTCGCTTCGGCAAGCATGACATCCGAGACGCCGCGGGCTTCGCTGCCGATCACAATCGCTGTTTTGCCGCGGTAGAGAGGCTCATCGTAGGACCGGCTCGCAGGGTCCAGCGCCGTGACCAGCAGGCTCGCTCCGGCCGCTTTCAGCAATCCCGCCAGCTGAACCAGCTCATAGGCGAATACCGGCAGGCGAAAGATCGAACCCATCGTCGCCCGCACAACCTTGCTGTTGTACAAATCGACGCTTCCGCTGCCGATCACGACAGCGTCGGCGCCGGCCGCTTCCGCCGTGCGGATGATCGTCCCGAGATTTCCCGGATCCTGCACGCCGTCGAGCAGCAGCAGCAAGAAGTCGCGATTCGCCTGCCTGTCCCACCAGCGGTCCCAATTGGCCGGTTCCAGCATTACCTCGGCGGCGATGCCCTGGGGAGTCCGCGTTTCACTCAGCTTGGCCATCACAGCAGCGGACGCGGCGATTTGCCGCACGTCGTTTTGTCCGGCCAAGGCCTTGGCTACGACAGGGTCAATCCCCCGTTCGCTGTCGTAGATGATGGCGGTCACTGTTTTTTCGGAACGGAGCGCCTCTTCGACCAGGTGAACCCCTTCCACCAGAAAGCTGCCCTGCTCTTCCCGCCCTTTTCGGCTGTGCAATTGGCACCAGCGCTTTACTTGCGGGTTCTGTACGGAGGTAATGATTTCCCCATCCATTACGCCTTCTCCTCAAATTCTTTCAAATCCTTGTTGTGGCCAATGACGACTAGGACGTCGTTCGCTTGGATCAGATCGTCCGGCGCAGGGGAGATATTGAAGCTCTCGCCGCTTTTGATCGCGATGACGTTCACCCCGTAGCGGGCTCGTACGTCCAGTTGGCGGAGTGTCTTCCCGACCATTTTGGCGGAAGCGACACTCTCAATGACACTGTACTCTTCAGCCAATTCGATAAAGTCGAGGACATTGGCGGAGATGAGGTTATGTGCCAGCCGCATCCCCATGTCCCGCTCGGGAAAGACGACGCGGTCCGCCCCAACTTTGTACAGGACTTGCCCGTGCCGCTCGTTCTGCGCCTTGGCCACGATCTTCTTGACCCCCATCTCCTTCAAGATGAGCGTCGTCAAGATGCTCGCCTGGATATCGTGGCCGATCGCCACGACAACCACGTCAAAGTTGCGGATGCCGATCTCCTTCAGAGCAGTCTCATCGGTTGAATCGGCCGCAACGGCATGGGTGACGTATTGGATATTCTCGTTAATCCGCTCTTCGTCTTCGTCAATCCCCATCACTTCGTAATCCATCTCATACAGGGTACGGGCCACACTGGAACCGAAGCGTCCCATCCCGATAATGGCAAACTGTTTGGTCGACATCGCTCTTTCCACTCCTTATATCCCGACAATTGCGTCGCAAGCATTATACCATATCCTTTTTCCGCCACAAAAGGCGAATCAGGGCCGGCAATGTAATCCATACTATACAAAGCAGACTCACCTTTTACGAGAGGAGCAAAACACGATGAATATCAATCAGCTCGACCTCCGTCAAGCCATCATGTACAAGATGCAGGGTTCCACCGCAGGCGATGTGATGGATACGATCAACGATGCGGTAACCACCGGCCAGGAAAAAACCTTGCCCGGATTGGGCGTGCTGTTCGAAGTGCTCTGGCAGCACAGCGATTCCGCGGCAAAGCAGCAAATGGCAGGTACGATCTCCCAGTACATTCCGAGTCAGGCCAGTTCTCCTGTAGGAACCTGAAACGAAACACGGCAAAAACCCGTCTTGCGCAAAAGACGGGTTTTTGCTTGGGCAAGGCCGGCAGGTTCACGCCGGACAAAAGCTGCAAGCCTGCCGATTATTCGTACGTGCGCAGAGCCTTTACCTGCTGGGCATCCAGCCGCTTGACGAGCGCAACCAGGATGCTGACGAGGTATTCAAAATCGTCGTAGTGAAGGATCGACGCATGGCTGTGAATGTATCGGGTTGCGACCGACAGGGAGACGGCCGGCACGCCGCTGCCGACGAGGTGCATCGGGCCGGCATCCGTCCCTCCGCCCGGAACGGTGGCAAACTGATACGGAATCTTCTCCTCTTCCGCTGTGCTGATGATCAGATCCCTCAGCCCGGGGTGACCGATCGTCCGAGCATCGTACAGGGTAAGTTCAAAGCCCGCTCCGATCTTGGACGCCGACTGGTTGGGACTGATGCCCGGCGTGTCTCCGGCGATTCCCACATCTACGGCGATCGCAATGTCAGGCTGCAGGGTCTGCCCGACGGTCTGGGCTCCGCGGGTGCCCACTTCCTCCATGACAGTTCCGACGCCGTATACCGTATTGGGGTGCTCCACGCCCTTCAGGCGCTTCAGCACTTCGATCGCCACGGCGCAGCCCAGCCGGTTATCCCAGGCCTTCGCCATCATCAGCTTGGGATTTTTCATAACGGTGAACGGGCAGACGGGAATGATCGCGTCACCGGGCCGGACGCCGAATTCTTCCGCTTCTTTTTTGCTGGAGGCGCCGATGTCGATAAACATGTCCTTGATCTCGACGACTTTTTTTCTCGCTTCCGGCGTCATCAAGTGGGGCGGAACCGATCCGACCACACCGTCCACCATGCCGTTCCGGGTCTGCACCTGGACGCGTTGGGCCAGCATCACCTGTCCCCACCAGCCGCCTAAGGTCTGGAACTTGATAAAGCCATTATCGGTAATCTGGGTTACCATAAAGGCCACTTCGTCCAGATGGCCGGCGATGACGATCCGCGGACCGTCAAAGTTTCCGGTTTTTTTGGCAATCAGGCTGCCGAGTCCGTCATAGCTGATCTCGTCGGCATATGGCGCTATGTACTTGCGCATCACATCGCGGACGGATGATTCCATGCCGGGTGCTCCGGGCGCCTCCGTCAGTTCGCGAAACATCTCAAGCGTTTCATTTCCCATTTGTACCACCCTTTCCGTTTATTTACTTACCAAAGATACCAGATACCTATGGCTTGAAGCAAAAAGAACAACGGAATGCATGTAAGAAAGGAAGCATGCCTGCTTTTATGATGCACCAAGACCATACCCAAGCCAATGCCCGCAGCGCCCCCCAGCAGTCCGGTCAAGAGCAAGCTGTTTTCCGGCAGGCGAAACTGCCTCCGCCTGGCTGCTTGCTTGTCGATCGCCATCAGCGCAAAAGCGTAGCCGTTGATTCCGAGAAGCCCGCAAAACAAAGGCAGATGCTGGCCCGTTGCCACACCCCATAAGATCAACAGCCAACCGAGCACAAGGACGATCGTCCGCGTCCGGGCGTGTGCCCGCAGCTTTTCCCCCATATGTCCTGACTCCTTTTTTTGACGGCCTGCAGCCGTTTAATTCGCGATGCGCCTCCATCTGACCAGCAGCATCACGACCAGCAAGGCGACGAGAACGGCGAGCGCATAAAAGCCATAGCGCCTTGTCACTTCTATGATCTGCCACATGTTCTTGCCAAACAAATAGCCCACTTCATAGAAGCAGAAGGTCCAGACGAGACCAGTGGTATAGGAAAACAACGCGTATCGGCGGTACTTCATTCCGCCTGTCGCGACGATATAGGGAACAACGTGTCTGACTACCGGCAGCAAGTAGCTGAGGCACAGCGAAAACGTTCCGTATTTGTGAATCAGCGCAACGGAACGTTCAATATGCCGCTCCATCTTTTTCTTACGCGACAGCCAGTTCAGAATCGGCTTGCCAAACAGCCGTCCGAGCAGATACCCGATTGACAGTCCCGAGACGACGCCGAGGTAATCAACCAGAAAGGTGTACACCGGGTCGAGATACCCCTGTGAAGCGACAAAGCCGCCTGTCGCCACCACCAATTCGTCGGGAATCGGCAGGCCGACAATCCCCAACCACAGTAGAAAAAACAGAGCCAAATAGCCGTACTGTTCGATCAGCGAGATCAGCAGATCGAGATTTATCTCCATAACATGTGTCCCCTATCCGTTTCATCCATGAGCCAAGATGCCGAAAATATTTTGTACCAGTGGCCGAAATAACGAATCATATGCTCCCCGGCCGTCATCCATTCCATTTTTTTGCCCAATTTGATGGGAAGATTCTAATCTAGATACGCAGAAACCGGGCAAAAAGTTACAAGGGAGTACAAATGCTCCTTTATCCCGCGATCGAAACGGGCCGGTCCACGACCACAAAAGTATTATCCCTGCTATCTGTATAAGGATAGTAGACAACCAGCGTATAGTCGCCCTCTGCCAATTCGCCGTTCTTCAGCCAGCGTTCAACATCAAACGAAACCGGTGTGACAACTGTCCGTTTAAAGTACTCTTTTTCATTCGTCGCGTGGTCGGCAAAATCCTCGCGCAGCCGTTCACGCTGGGCCTGCACCTGTTGGAAGGCCGCCTTCAGTTCCGCTTTCCCCGTATCCTCGACCCACCAGACCTTGCGCGGCCGGTACTTCTGCTGGATCAGGTAGTCGTACCTCATCAAGCTTTCCACATGGGCCAGCCCGTCTATTTGACGATTCCCCAGGAAATGATGCAGCCGGCTAAACAGGTCCTCCAGTTGATGGCCGAACCGGCTCCAGCCCTGATTTTCCCAGTAATTTCCAAACTCCTGAAAGAAGTCGAAAGCGGAAGCAAAGTGGCGGGAAATCACCCATTCCATGGTGTTGTCCATCCGGTGGGCATTCCAGTACTTCTCCAAGACATCTTCCACCCGTTTGATCCGCATCATATCCTCAAAGCTTAAGCAGTTGTTGCCGAGGATTTCATAAGGCGCTTCATCCATGTAGACATAGTCGTACTGGGCCGCCCGCGCCCGCATGCCGGTTCCCCGCAGCATCTTCAGGAAGCCGAGCTGAAGCTCCTCCGGCCGCAGCGCAAACACGTCGTTAAACGTCTTGCGAAAAGACGAGTAGCCCTCCTCCGGCAGACCGGCAATCAGATCGAGATGTTGGGCAATTTTCCCTGATGCCTTGATTTTTCTCACCGTATTGCTGAGGCGTTCGAAGTTTTGGATGCGCTGGACGAGCCGGTTCGTCTCGTCATTGGTCGACTGAACGCCAATCTCGAAGCGAAAAATGCCCGGCGGCGCGTTTTCCGTCAAGAAGTCAACGACGTCCGGCCGAAGGATGTCTGCCGTGATCTCAAACTGAAAAATCGTCCCGTTGTGATGGTCGATTAAAAACTGAAAGATCTCCAGCGCGTACCGCTTGTGGATGTTAAACGTCCGATCGACGAACTTGATCGTCTTGACCCCGTAGTCGATCAGCCGTTTGAGATCCTGCTTGACCCGCTCCAGGTCAAAGTAACGAACCCCGTCTTCGATCGAGGAGAGACAGTACTGGCATTTAAACGGACAGCCGCGCGAAGCCTCGAAGTAGACGACGCGGTTTTTCAGCTCGTCCAAATTCTCCGTGTAGGGGGATGGGATCGTATTCAGATCGGCGATTTGTCCCCGCGGCATGGAAAAACGAACCCGTTCGCCGTCGCGGTAGGCGATCCCCGCCACCTCTTTCAGCCGGGGGGTCTGGCCGGTTCTCCCGGCCTCGTCATACGCCTGACAAAGCTCCAAAAACGTCTCTTCTCCTTCTCCCATGGCAATGACGTCGATAAACGGATACTCTTTCATCCAGAAGTCCGTATCGTAGGACACCTCCGGTCCTCCGAGCACTACCGGCGTGTCAGGGCAGACTTTTTTAAAATTGCGAATGACATCCAGAGTTTCGCGGATATTCCAGATGTAACAGGAAAAGGCGGCAATGTCCGGCTGCCGCTGGTACAAATCCCCGACCATGTTCATCGTGACGTCATTGATCGTGTACTCGACCAGCTCGACATCGGAAAATACCGGCTTCACATAGCTGCGCAGGTACCGGAGTGCCAGGGACGAGTGGATATATTTGGCATTCAGTGTAGCTAATACGATTTTCATGCCCGTTCACCTCTTTTTCTAGCATTCGATTATAGCAAACAGACGGTGATATGGGCAAATGATACGCCTACCCTTGTTTTTTCAACTCCCGGACGACATGCCCCAGCTCCGGGACGATCAGCTTCTCCATCGCCAGCTTTACAGCTCCCGATGACCCAGGCGTGGAAAAAATTGCCCGGCCGCGGTATGTGCCGGCGATTGCCCGGCTGAGAATCGCCGCAGAGCCGATGTCCACCGCGTAGCTAAGGTAGCGGAACAGTTCGCCAAAACCGGGCATTTCCTTTTCCAGCAGTTCCTTGACAGCCTCGTACGTGGTATCACGCGGGGCGATCCCGGTCCCTCCGTTCAACAGGATGACGTCTACCTGGGGATGTCCTGTCCCTTCGCGGATTGCCTCTATGATCTCGCTTGGCTCATCCTTGACGATGCGGTACAGATGTGTCTCATGCCCCGCGGCCGCCAGCAGGGATTTCATCAAGGCGCCGCTTTTGTCTGTCTCTTCGCTGCGCGTGTCAGAGACGGTAATCACCATGCAGCCGACAGTTTTCGGCGCTTCTGCTTTGTGTTCACTGGTGCTCACTTGCTGCATTCCTCCCCGTCATACGGACTTTTTTCGAGAATGGCCGTATTTACAGATTCTTGGCGGGGCTGTCGTTTCCCTGCTGGATGCCTCTTGGGAAAGAATAAAGAAGACCCGAAGCGAAGCTCCGGGGTTGGCCAGTAATCACATTTACCTATTTTTCAATAACTGAGCAAACATCTGTGTACCTGGACCCGCTTTCAGGCCGCCGTCGATATAAATGTCTTCACCGGTGATATAGCTGCAGTCGTCAGCAGCCAAAAAGTGGAACAGAGCAGCACACTCTTCCGGTCTGCACATCCGTGCCAGGGGTGTGATGATCCCGACTGTATGCAGCTCAGTCTCGCAGCCTTCGGCGTATGCAAGCGGCGTGTCGACAGTGTTGGGACAAATGCAATTGACGCGTATCCGCCGCGCGGCAAGTTCAATCGCCGCCGTTTTGGTCAAATGGACGACAGCCGCTTTGGACGAACCGTACGCTCCGTACCCGGAAAAACCTTCGTCAGCCGAATTGGAGGCCGTATTGATGATCGAGCCGCCGTCTTTCATGTAGGCAGGAGCGTATTTGAGACCGTACAGCACGCCAAACACATTGATCCGAAACATCCGTTCAAAGTCAGCCGCATCCGCTTCGACGAGCAGCTGTTCCGGCATGATGATCCCCGCATTGTTGATCACGATGTCGATCGGCCCGTACGTATCAAAGGCTGTCTGCATCAGCTGCCTGACTTCTTCCTCCTGTGTTACATCGGTCTTGACAAACGTACAGCCCAACTCGTCAGCCAGCCTAGTCTGGTCGGTAATATCGGCAATGACAACCTTCGCCCCGGCCGTGCAGAACCGTTTGACCGTCGCCAGACCGATGCCGGAGCCGCCGCCCGTGATCACCGCTACCTTTTCCTTGATCGAAAACATTCGGAGCCACCTCTTCTTCGGTTTCGGTTTAGTAATAATGCTCGCGCGGCCCCTTGTACTCCTGCAAGGAGTTGCCGCCGTCCGCTACGAATAGCTGGCCGGTGATGTAGGAAGCCTGTTCCGATGCCAGAAAGGCAATCAGATGGCCAATCTCCTCCGGCCGGCCGCTGCGGCCAAGCGGAGTGTTCAAACCGGCTGCTGCTTCCTTCTCCGTCTGCGAGCCTGTCTCAATCCAGCCGGGAGCGACGTTGTTGATCGTAATGCCGTGTTTGGCCACCTCGATGGCGATGCTCCGGCTCATGCCGACCATCGCAGCCTTGGCCGCGCTGTAGCCCGCTTCACCAGGGTTGCTGCTGATCGGCCCAGTGGTTGACGAGACATTGACGATTCTCCCGTAGCCGCTCTCGATCATCTGCGGCAGGACGGTCCGGGTGACGTTGAAGCAGGTAGTCAGATTGCGGGAGATGTCCAGATCCCAATCTGCGGCGTCAAGCTCGGCAAACGGCGTAAACTTTTCGGGTGATCCGACCTGTGCCATGCCGGCATTGTTGACGAGAATGTCAATCCTGCCGTATTTCGCCAGTACTGCTTCGACCAGGGCCAGAACCTGCCGTCTGTCCATCAGATCGGAGATATAGCCGGTTGCTTCAATGCCTTCTGTCCGCAGTTCCTCTGCCCGCCGGTAGATCCGCTCCGTCGTGGCGGCTATCGCCAGCCTTCCGCCCAACCGGCCGAGGATGGCGGCCGCCGCGAATCCGATTCCCGATGGGCTCCCCGAGCCGGTGACAAGACAGACCTTGCCATCAAAGCGCATGAGTGTTTGCATGGATTTGTGCTCCTTTCCGTTGTCCGTTCTGTCTTGCTAAAAATACCAAGCAACTATCATGCCAAGGATAGGGAAGCGAAAACAGGGCGGGTAATGCAGTAAACCCCTTCTACAGAAAGAAGAGAAACACGGGAGCGATGGAGATGATTGTCAATTTTAAAAGTGATTTCTCAATTTTGATAAACGGATCAAAGACACCCGTGTTCTCCCGGCTGCCTTTTTCGTAACCCTTCGCAAAAAATAGGCTAACCGGAAAACCCTGGTTAACCTAAACAGATGAACACTGCCCAATCGATGCCCGATCCCCTTCTCTGTTTCTTGTTCCCGAGCACGTTTCCTTACGATCAATCCAAAAAGTCGGGCTCCTCTCTAAGAACCCGCTCCCACAGCGGTTGAAAATTGATGTCGCCGGCCTGATGAAAACCGACCTGTGTCGCCGTCAGCTTGGCGTGCTCGTGGTCGATGAGGATGGGCTTTGCTACCGCTTCGGCCATCAGTTGCGTCTGACAGCACCGCTCCATGGAGATAAACCACCAGACCGCTTCCTCGACGGAGAGCCCGACGGTCAAGAGACCGTGATTTCTCAGGATCAGCGCTTTGTTGCTTCCCAGCGCCTGGGCAATTCGCTGGCCCTCATCCACTTCGTAGACAACGCCCGTGTAATCGTCAAACAAGCCATGGTCCTGATAAAACGCGCAGGCATCCTGCGTAATCGGGTCGAGCAGGCGGCCCAGGGTAGACCAGGTCTTGCCGTACATCGAATGGGAGTGGGCAGCGGCAATCGTATCGGGTCTGGCCGCGTGAATTTGCGAATGGATCGCAAAGGCGGCCTTGTTGACCGGTTTATCCCCTTCCACGACAACCCCTCGGTGATTGACCAGCAGCAAATCCGACACTTTGATCAGCCCAAAATCCATGCCGTAGGGATTGACCCAAAAATGGTCGGTGTACTCCGGGTCACGCGCGGTAATATGCCCGGCAACCCCCATGTCAAACCCGAATCGGGCAAACAGGCGGAAAGAAGCTGCCAGCCGCTCTTTCCGATGCCTGCGCTCTTCCTCGATCGATCTTGTGTGAAAAACCGCACCTTCGTTCGTACTCACAGCAAAACACCCCCAAAAGGATTTATTTCAGCAAAGATGGCAGCCAAGTCGACAGAGCCGGTAGTTGCTGAAGCTGGCCAGGGTAGGGGTTGCAACCGTCGTGAGATCGATATTCCCCAACTGAACCGCTTCCACGGCTTCGCGGTCCGATCCGTACAATTGGCTGTTGGGAAATACCTCCAGCGTGATTCTTTCGCCCGATTTTTCCTCCAGTTTTTTCCAGACGAGCAAGGCGATGTGGGAGGCGTGATCCTCTGCAACCACGTGGGAAAGGCGCAGCTTGGGCGAAAGTCCAGTCTAGTAACCCCGTCGCAGATCAACCAAGTACGGCGGAGTGCGGCCCGCCTTGTACGCCTCCATATTCTCCCTGAACTTGTCCAGTCCGCGGTCAAAGTACTGGCGGGTCCTGGCGGCGATGTGCGGCGTGATGATCACATTCTGCAAATCCCACAGCGGATGTCCCGCGGGAAGGGGCTCCTCTTCCGCGACATCCAGCGCGGCTCCCCTGATTGAGCCGTGTTTCAGGCTCTCGACCAATGCCTCCGTATGAACGAGAGAACCTCGTCCGAGATTGATGAGAAAGGCATCTCCTTTCATCACGTCAAACTCCTTTTTCCCGAAGCTGTGATGGGTCTCTGGCGTTGCAGGCAGCAGCAGGACGACAAAATCGCTTTCGGCAAGCACCCGATGCTTCTCGCGCATCGTGTACATCTCGTCAAACGCAGGCTTTCCCGCTCCGCTCGTATTGACTCCGATCACCCTCATGCCCAGCAGCTTGCACCTTTCGGCAATACACTCGCCAACCGTACCGGCGCCAAAAATCGAAACGGTCTTGCCGAACGCTTCTTCTACAAATTCCTGACGATGCCACAGGTGTTTCTCCTGGTAGGAGCGGTATCTCGGCAGGTGCCGGACGACGTACAGGATCATGCCGAGCACGTATTCCGACAAGGGGATGCCGTGAATTCCCCTGATGTTGGTCAGCATGATCTCCTTTTGCCGCAAAGCCTCAAAAGGAACGTATTCCACCCCGGACTGAAACACTTGGATCCAGCGCAGTGCGGGCATCCGCTCCAGGGCCGCTGCGGTGACATCGTTGCCGTACGTGATCCAAATTTCTACTTGATCAAGCGGCAGGCCAGCCTTCATGGGATCCGCTTCGACGCAGATCCGCATCGGATCGACGATGGAAGCAAGCCGGTCCAATTGCTGAGGGCCCAGCCGATCCGGTATCGAAACCAACAACACGCTCATCATCCCCTTTTTCTGATGGTGAAAGAGTTCACAGACAAGAAGCGGGGCCTAACGGCTGAACACAATCTTTCCGTCAATGACGGTAAGCTCTACTTTTGCTTCTTTTACCTCGTCGGGGGAAAAAGACATGAAGCCTTCCGGCAGAACGACAAGGTCGCCGTATTTCCCCAGCTCAATCGTCCCGATCTCCCTTTCGCCAAACGAAGCATAGGCGGCGTGGACGGTATACATCTGCAGTGCTTGAAACAGGGAAATCTGCTGTTCCGGCACCACTGCCGCTCCCTCTGTCGTCTGGCGGGTCATCGCTGTGTAGAGGCCAAGCAGCGGAGAGCTGGGCACCACCGGACAGTCGGAACTGCCGGCAACGCGGACTCCTTCCTGAAAAAACGTTTGATACGGGTACAAGCCTTGCAGGACGTGAGGCTTTAATACCCTGCGGTACACGTCGCCTGCGGTGTGCAGCAGCGCTGTCTGCGGAACAGGAATGAGGCCAAGCTTTTTGATCCGCCGAATGAGCTCGGGAGCAGTGACGGCACAGTGCTCGATCCGATGCCGATGATCCTCGCGCGGGCAGATCGCAAGGGCATTTTCATAGGCGGCGATCACCTGGTCAATCGCCCGGTCACCGATGGCGTGGACGGAGACCTGATATCCCTCGAGGTGGGCTTCCAGTACTTTTTGCTGCAATTCGTCCGCAGAAATCACCATCATGCCGGTCGTGCCCGGCGGATCGAGGTACTCCTCGGATACAGCCGCGGTGCGTCCGCTGAGCGTACCGTCAGAGAAGATTTTGACCGGTCCCAGTTTAAACCGGCCATCGCCAAGGCCGAAGCGCATCCGTGCCGCTTTTACCAGCGGGAAAAACTTGTCTAACACCATGCCGTAGACCCGGACGTGTATCGCTTCGGATCGGGTCATCTCTTGAAAGACCGCAAACTCTTCAAAGGAGTCGGTAAAAAACCCTATGCCGGCTTCATGTACGGTCGTGATCCCTTCGCTGATATAGCGGCGGTCCGCCAGTGTGAGCGCTTTTCGCATGTCATCCGGCGTACAAGGGGGCAGGACGTGCCGGATGAGATCAAGGGCCTTCTCCCGCAAGACTCCTGTCAGCTTCCCCTGCTCATCCCGCATGAGCTCCCCGCCGGGCGGATCTGAAGTGGTCTCGTCAATTCCCGCGGCGGCAAGTCCGGCTTGATTCACCACCGCAGCGTGCAGGCAAAAGCGGGTGATGTACACCGGATTGGGGATTCCCCGCAAATCCTCGGCTGTCGGCAGCCTTTTTTCCCGAAAACAGGTCTCGTCGAACCCCTGCCCGATGATCCAGTCTGTCGGTTCCAGCTCTTTCGCCCTCGCCCGTATCGCCTCTGCCATGTCCGCTATAGACTCCCGGCGGCAATCGACGCAGGAGAGATGGTGTCCGAAATAAATCATGTGTTGGTGGGCATCGATAAACCCTGGCAGCACGGTTCTTCCGTTCAGATCGACTACCTCCGCAGCGGGGCCCGCCGCCCGCAGCACCTCGCGGGCAGGCCCCAGACTGACGATTCTCCCGTGTTGCATGGCGACCGCCTCGTATTCGCGAGACTCGGCATCCATCGAGACAATGCGGCCGTTGATTAAGACAAGCTCACGGTCCATGTGAATCTCCCCCTCCCCGTTCCTATCCGACGCCGATCTCCCGTTCAAATACGCCGACCGCGTCGGAGAAGATCTCAAACATCAACTCCAACTCGTTCTTGGTCATGATCAGCGGCGGGGACATCGCGATAATATCCGTGCCGCCGTAGGTAATCGGCCTGACCAGCAGCTTTCGCTCAAAACACTGATTGACCACCCGCGAGGCGGCTTTGACGGAAGGATCAAACCGGGTACCCCGTTCCCGGTCGGCAAACAGCTCAAAAGCCCCCAGCAATCCCTTGCCTCTACCGGCAGAGACAGTCGGATGCCGCTCCTCCAGGAAGCGGAAACCATCCAGCATGACTTTTTCCATCTGTTTGACGTGGCCGACGATTCCCTCTCTCTCGATGATTTCCAGATTCTTCAAGGCAACGGCGCATGCGGTAGGATGGCCGCTGTACGTAAACCCGTGGAAGAACGTGTCGTTAGACAGGGATATCATCTCGTCGCGAATCCGCTCTGACATGATCACCGCCCCGAGCGGAATGTAGCCGCTGGTAATCCCTTTGGCTACAGACATCAGATCAGGCACGACGTCCCAATTTTCCACTCCGAACATCATGCCGGTCCGCCCAAACCCGGTAATGACTTCATCGGCGATCATCAAGATGCCGTACTCGTCACAGATCTTCCGCACCTCCTGCAGATACCCGTCCGGCGGCACGATGACCCCGCCCGCTCCCTGGATGGGCTCTACGATGACGGCTGCCACCTTTTCCGGCTGCTCCCGCTCGATGATCGAACGAAGCGTGCCGGCGCAAGCCAACTGACAGGCGGGGTACGTCATCCCCAGTTCGCATCTGGCGCAGTACGGAGCCGCTGCGTGAAGAAAATCGTCGGAAGGCGCCGAGGCCATCCTTTGAAACTGGGAAATCCCTGTGGCGCTGGTCGCTCCGATGGTAATCCCGTGGTAGGCAAGGTTGCGGGCAATGATTTTTTGACGGTCTGGCTGCCCCTTCAGCTTCCAGTAATGCCGGACGATTTTAAATACGGAGTCATTCGACTCGGAGCCGCCAGATGTAAAGAAGGAGACGTTCAAGTCCCCCGGTGTCAATTCAGCCAGCTTTGCGGACAGACGGATCACCGGTTCGTGGGAAAGCGTCAGAAAGGAAGAACTGAATGCGAGCTTGGCCATCTGTTCTCTGGCCGCTTCCGCCAGCTCTGCCCGTCCGTGGCCGATGTTGACATTCCACATGGAGGCCAGCCCATCCATGTACCGATCCCCGTGAACATCGGTCAAATAGACCCCCTTGCCCTCCGTGAAAATAAAGGAAGGCCCGTGCTGCTGCTGCTGTTGCAGGGAAGAAGTCGGGTGGAAGTGGTACTTTTTGTCCAATGACGCCAATTCTGCAGACAGCCTGTCGCTGTCCGGCAAGGCTGCTTGCCGCACATTGTTTTCTTGCATGATCTTCAACCTCCTTGATACTGAATTGTCGATGGATATTAGCAATTCCCGTGCCAGCCTGAAGTTGCTTTTGAAGTCAGTCGGCCCCAAGGCACTGGCCCCGCCGGGCAATGCGCTGATGCATTACTCAGGGCGTCCCGCCTGAGCCATACGCCTATCCGGCTTCTCTGCCGCCAGTCGAGCCGTCGACCGGGGTTTCGGCAAACTCCTGGTTCGCACGGTCCTTCAAGCCAAAGACAGCAATGATGGAGATCACGCAGGCGGCGATGATGTAGAGACTGATCGGGACCGTGCTGCCATACGTGTGCAGCAGGTAAATGGAAATCATCGGTGCGAGTCCTCCGCCGATCACCGAGGCCAGCTGGTAACCGAGGGATGCGCCGCTGTAACGCAGGTGTGTCGGGAAGTTTTCCGCGATCAGTGCCGCCTGCGGTCCGTATGATATGCACGGCCCGACGATCGACAGGGCAATTCCGAGAATCACCAAACCGGGTACAGTCGTATTGATCAGGCTAAAAAACGGAAACGCGAACAGAATGGTAAGGACCGATCCCAAGATGTATACCTTTTTTCTGCTAAACTTGTCTGAGAGATGGGCGAACAGCGGAATCAAAACGATCTCCACAAGCGGAACAGCCAAAAGGGCATTGGTGAGGAACTGTTTCTCCATCCCGAGCTGCTCTGTCCCGTAAGCAATGACAAACGTGGTAAAAATATAGAACGGGACTTGTTCGGTTAAACGGGCGCAAGCAGACAAGACGATTTCTTTGGGATGCTTTTTCACCACTTCCAGCACCGGTTGTCTGGCTACCCGCTTTTCCTGCTTCAGCTTGGAGAATTGCGGCGAATCGACGATTCCCAGTCGGATATACAACCCGATCGCGATCAGAACAAAGCTGACGAGAAACGGAATTCTCCATCCCCACGTGTCAAAGCTGTCACCGAACAGGCGAATACAGAAAGAAACGGTCAGGGTAGAGGTCAGCAGGCCGATCGGCACCCCAAGCTGGGTCATGCTGCCCATCAGTCCCCGGCGCTTTTTGGACGCCCATTCCGTCGACAAGACGACCGAACCGCCCCATTCGCCGCCGACGCCAATTCCCTGGCAGACCCTTAGCAGCACCAATAAGAGAGGGGCCGCGATCCCAATGCTCCCGTAAGACGGCAAAAGTCCGATCAATGTGCTGCTGATCCCCATTAGCAGAAGCGTCGTGACCAGTGTTGCCTTGCGCCCGATCCGGTCGCCGTAGTGCCCAAAAATCATCGCGCCTACCGGCCGCGCCAGAAATCCTAAAAAGAACGTCGCAAATGATTGCAAGACGGCGATATAGGGGTCAGACTCCGGAAAGAACAGCTTGGGAAAGACTAAGGCAGACATCGTGCCGTAAAGAAAGAAATCGTACCATTCAATGGAGGTTCCGACGACACTGGCAATCGCGGCTTTTCTCACCTGTTTCTTGCGAATGGCTTCACTTGGACTGTGCCGTTTGACTTGATCTGACATAGCTACATACCCCCTGTGTGATGTTCGTTTAATCCGCATTCAAGCTGTAATCGTTTAAATATTTCGTTAATTATTGCCAGACATCATGCACACGTGCATGACAAATGATGTCCTGATGCATGGTGCATATCAGCAAAGGTTGCGATTGTTCCATCTGCGGACGACCATCTTTAGCCATTCGATCCGGGAGATGAGGACCATCAGCGAATGTTCATGCCACAGGTAAAAAAAGGAATCCTCCCCCTGCCGGTCCAACTTTTCCATGATCATCTGCACCCGGGCTTTTTCTGCCTGTAATTCCACAGCCCACCTCTCCAGCATGGTTTTTTGCTCCGCCAGCCCCAGGGAAGGCAGGAACAGCATCTTTACCGGCAACAGCAGCCCGATTGCCAGTGAACACGGGTCTGTCGGGTGCTGTCTGATCTGTTCGGCAAGGACTTCCAGCCCTCGGTCGTTAATCGACAGCTCGTCTTGCTCAAGAATCAAGCACCTCTGCTTGAGCCTGGCAATCCCCTCGTCCAGTTGTGCAGCTGACTGCGGGCCGATCAACCCGGCCATTTTGTCCTTCAGCGCAGGACGGGATTGCGGCTGATGGTGAAGCAAACCCAGCAGCAAGAGTTCTGCAACCGTTTCGTCTTGAAATGAGATCATGCAAACCACCTCCTCTCTCCTCAGAAAGGGAAGGAAGCAAAAATCATGCCTGCCGCCTCATTCATCGGGCAGGACCGAAGCGTGAGAGATCGCTACTTGTTTTTCATGTATTTATGTACTTTGCGAATAGCGGTTGATTGATTGATTCCCAAGACTTCCGCCACTTTATACGAGCTTTTATACTGCTGATACGCCTTTCGGACCAACTGCTCCTCCATCTCCTCCTGGGCTTGTTTCAGCGGGCAGATTCCCTGGACCAGGATTATGGAGTCAGCCGCCCTCTCCGATTTCTTCACGAGGCTGTCAGGCAAGTCCTGCAGCGTGATAAGCGTTCCTTCGGTTGTCACGACCAACCGCTCGATCATGTTTTCCAATTCACGCACATTTCCCGGCCAAGGATACCGAATCAGGGCGTTTTCCGCCTCCAGTGCCAACTGTTTGGGAAGCTTGTACTTTTCACAGAACTTCTTGATAAAATAGTCGATCAAGTACGACACGTCTTCGGGCCGGGCCTTTAACGGGGGAATGTGAATGGGGATGACATTCAGCCGGTAGTAGAGGTCTTCGCGAAACTCACCGGCTGCGACCATTTTTTCCAGATCCCTGTTCGTTGCTGCGATAATCCGCACGTCGATATCAATCGATTTCCCGCTGCCGACCCGGTTAATTTTTCGCTCTTGCAGGGCCTTCAGCAATTTCACCTGCAGATTGGCAGGCATTTCGCCAATTTCATCCAAAAACAGGCTGCCACCGTTTGCCTGCTCGATCAAACCTTTGCTTCCTTCTTTTCGGGCCCCGGTAAATGCTCCTCCCTCATATCCGAACAGTTCCGACTCGATCAGCGCCTCCGGTATGGCGCCGCAGTTGATATGGACAAAAGGACCGTCTCCCCGCTCGCTGTTTTTGTGAATTGCATAAGCGATGACTCCTTTTCCTACGCCAGATTCCCCTGTAATCAGGACAGTAGAATCCACCTTGGCGATCCTGTGCACCAGCCTGAGGATTTTTCGCATGTTGGGGGAGTAGGCGACGATATCTTCCTGCGGCTGATAAAACTGCTTTAGTTCCTCCAGTTCTGATTTATAGGTTTGCAGCAAGACTTCTGTCCGTTCAATCTTGTCACGCAAATATCTGATCTCTGTCAGATCGCGGGATGTGAAGATGATCAGCGTCATGTTGCCCTCTTCGTTAAACACCGGGTTGGCGATGACATGAACTGTCTTACCGGTCTTGGTTCGTTGAATCATCGAAACCCGCTCTTTCCGCTCTTTGACAATGGGATACAAAGCCGGAGAATACAGGCCCCTTTCGCTTAACTCGTTCGTGTTCTTGCCGATCATCTCTTCCGCTTTCATTCCGTAAAGAGCCTCGCCGGCAGGGTTTACCCGCAGGACGGTCCCGTCTCCATCGGTCACAAAAATTTCGTCAAACGAGGAATTGATGATCATCTCCAGCTCCAGGTTCAACATTTCAACCTTATGCAGCTGCTCAAAAACCTGGTCCAGTTCACTCGTGTTCTTCAACAGGCATACGGCTTCCTTCCCGTCTGAAGTCACGTGCAGCGAAAGAGAACAGAGGAGCCATTTCCCCTGGACCTCGACGCTCACATCCTGGACGCTTTCCCCTGTCTCGAACACCCGCTTGAGACTGGCGTCATGAGAGAATATGTCAGCAAACGGCTGGCCGACCAGTTCGCCGCGATTTCGCGCCAAGAGTTCCTCTGCCATTCGGTTGTTCACTTTAACGGTGCCATCCTGATCGACGATCATGACCCCCAGCGGGAGCACATTGAGAATGGATGCAGGCAGCTCTCGTTCATAACTGTTGTTCATATCATTCCCCCAGCCAATTGTATTCGTTATGACTTATTTATAACATATCGTCAGAAAATTTGGTAATTGTGGATTTGGCATAACAATTCATACGTGTCAATCAAACTCGGAAATGGTTACCTAATTTGTGGTAAAATACTCCCATGGGTGAGGTGAATTCGCATGTCCTTTGGAGCTATTGTCATTGAGTGGAACAACCTGATACTGCAAGCAGCAATCATGCTTATTTTGATCGTTATGGCTGTCGGAATCGCAATCCTGTTTTCAAAAAAATTAGGGGGCAGGCAGGGGAAGGCAGAAGAGCTGGAAGCCGGTTCGGAGACGATCGAACAAGAACACAGCAAGTGAAGGAACCCGAAAAATCGGTGTTATTTTCCTACTTTGTCCGATATACTAGCATGAGGTGATTTTGCTTGATTGCGAGTGTATGGGATGCTGTCGTCGCACTGGTGCAAAAGCTGGGTTACCCAGGCATTTTTCTCGCGCTCGTCGCTGAAGGGATGGGACTTCCTTTTCCGGGAGATGCAGCTTTGGCGTTCTTCGGCTTTCTCTCCAGTGCGGAGCAATTCGATTTGGGATATGTCATCCTGTTTGCTTCACTTGGCAGCGGCACAGGTTCGTTAATCACCTTTGCACTGGGCAAGCTATACGGACTGCCGCTATTAAACAGATATGGAAAGTACTTCCTTATTTCTGATCACTCCATTCAGATGACTACCCAGTTCACAAAAAAATACGGCCCGCTGGTGCTGCTCTTGGGCCGCTTGCTGCCTGGCGTACGGACGCTCTCCTCGTATGTCGCCGGCGTCGGAAACATGAGTTGGCTGGCTTTCACTGTCTACAGTTTTGCCGGCTTTTTTCTGTTCTGCGTGTTCTGGATCAGCGTAGGGTATTATCTCGGGGAAAATTGGAGACTGGTCGTATTGATGATAAAAGACTACTTGGTAGGAGCTGCAATCGCGGTTATACTACTAAGTGCAAGTGTCTACATCTGGAGAAAACTACGCTTAAGGTAGAGGAAGCGATACCATGTTCTCAAAAGTCATCAATAACCTCAGGCACGATCCGCCCAAAATGCTGGTGCTCGGCTTTGCCGTCATCATTGTCATCGGCGCCTTTTTGCTCACCTTGCCGGCAGCTACCCGCAGCGGTACAGGACTGTCCTGGATTGACGCGCTGTTTACCGCTACTTCTGCCACTTGTGTCACAGGTTTGGTCGTCGTTGATACAGGATCCACTTTCACCCTGTTCGGCCAGTTGGTGATCCTTAGTCTGATTCAGGTAGGCGGCTTGGGCTTCATGACCTTCGCTACCTTCTTCGCCATGTTGATTCGGCGAAAAATCTCGTTAAAGGAGCGTCTGCTGCTCCGCGAATCCCTCAATCAGATCTCGATCGAAGGAATTGTCCGGTTGGCCCGGATGGTCATCATCTTCACCGCGATCATCGAACTGGCCGGGGCACTCCTGCTGGCTGTCCGCTTCGCTTTTGACATGCCGCTCGGCCAAGCACTTTACTTTGGACTGTTTCACTCGATCTCCAATTTTAACAACGCCGGCTTCGACATATTGGGCCACTTTAACAGCTTGACTATCTACGTAGAAGACCCAATTGTCAATCTGGTGATCCCAGCCCTTATCATTCTCGGCGGGATTGGCTTTATCGTCATGGCAGAGATGTATGAGTACCGCCGCCATAAACGGCGCGTTTCCCTACATACAAAAGTCGTGTTGACGACGTCGGCCTGGCTGATCATTGCGGGAACCGTCGCCATTTTTGCCCTGGAGTACAACAATCCCAAGACGCTGCAGCCGCTTTCCATGCTGGGAAAATTCTTCGGCTCCTTCTATCAGTCGGTAGCGGCCCGAACGGACGGCTCCAATACGATCAGCATCGGTGATATGCGTCATTCGTCGCTGTTCTTCATGATCATCCTGATGTTCATTGGGGCATCCCCCGGTTCCACGGGCGGCGGGATCAAAACGACCACGTTCGCCACCCTGTTGGGTGCGGTATGGGCGCAGGTAAAAGGCAAAGAGGACGTAATTTTCTTCCGTCAGCGAATCCTGCCCCATATGATCTACAAATCGCTTACGGTCACCGTGAGCAGCTTGTCCATTGTTATCGCCTCATCGATGATTCTTTCGATAACCGAGCAAAACGTCGACTTTTTGACGATCCTGTTCGAATCGACTTCAGCATTCGGCACGGTGGGCCTCTCGATGGGACTCACACCCCACTTGACCGATGTCGGCCGAATTGTCATCACGCTCACCATGTTCGCCGGCAGGGTAGGGCCGCTGACGATCGCCTTCGCGCTGGCGCAGCGCAAACAGAAGGAGTACTACCGCTTCCCGAAAGGAAAGATCATGATCGGGTAATCGGGTAAACAAACATCGGCACACGATCATGTGCCGATGTTTGTTTCGTTCGGGTCAAGCCCCTGCAGCTCTCAGTTGTTCGTCTGCGCTGTCTCGGCCACCCCCTGCGGCCGCAGAAATCGCCGAATCCCAATCGGCTTGCCAGACTCCCGCGATTTGCTCCACCACTTGCAGGGAATTCGTCAAGACAGCATGTTCACGCGTGGTATATAAGTCGCGATGCCGCCATTCCCCGCTGCCCAGCAGCACCCTGGTCTGATCAAACAGGGCGAAGGCGGTGTACAGCGGCCCGGCTTGCCCGGAATCGATGTGAAAACTGCGGATTTCCGCTCCCTTTTCGGCAAGGAAGTGAATCGTCTCCGCGTTCTCCGGATGTCCCGCGTCAAGCAGGATGCGCATTTTCACGCCCCGGCTGGCTGCGTTTGCCAATGCCGTCACAATCGTCAAATCCGTGATGCGCGGGACTTCGACCGCAATCTCCGAAGTCGCTGCGGCAATCTCCCGTTCGATGATGCCGGCGATTTCGGGTGTAAAGGCAACTGAAATATACGACTCGTCCTCACCCGCAGAAACGGCGGGAGCCTTGGGTGCTGCGAGGGCATCCAGCGCATCTGCCGCTTGCACAACCCCCTTGCCTGCTGTATTGGGATTGTGAAACAGATCCTTTGCTCCTGCCAAGAGTGCTGTTTTGATCTCGTCCGGAGAAGCTTCCGGCTTCGCTTCATACAACAGCGCCACGGCACCTGCACAGATAGGCGTTGCCATCGATGTTCCGGAAAGCGCGACGTACTGTTCCCCTACGCGCCGTTCGGGATAGGTCTTGTCGAGCGTCGAGCCCGGGGAGCGCAGCGATATGATGTTCACTCCCGGGGCGACGATATCCGGCTTGGTCAAGCCGTCGATCGTCGGTCCTCGGCTGGAAAAAGGCGCCGGCTTATCATCTGCAAGCGGTACAGTACGCTTGTCATCCACCGCCCCCACCGTAAGCAGCAGCGGGTGAATTCCCGGTGAACTGATCGTCCCGGTTCCCGGCCCTTCATTGCCGGCGGCTACACAGACGAACAGTCCGGCTCGCCACGCTTTCTCCAATGCCTGGCAAAGCGGGTCATCGCGATACGATTCACTCGCCGGGCCGCCAAGCGAAAGGGATAAAATGCGAATGCCCCATTGGTCTTTATGCTGAACACACCACTGTATGCCGTCGATGATATCTGAGATCGAGCCCTGCCCGCTTGCGTCCAGCACCTTGACCCCGACTAGCGAAGCTTCCGGAGCGGGGCCTTTATACTTGCCCCCGCTGGCACTCCCGTTGCCGGCAGCACATCCGGCAACATGTGTACCGTGGCCGTTATCGTCATATGGCTTGGTTTTTCCCTGTATCACATCGTAAAAAGCCACGATACGATTCTGAGGTACAGTCAAATCGGGATGTGCGTAAATACCCGTATCCAGGATGGCGATCGCAACATTCTTCCCGGTCCATCGGCTGCTAATCTCCGGTGTAACCCCGATGGACGGTGTGGCGACGTCGAGCAGGGCATGCATCGTCCGGTCGAGATGCACCCGATGGACGTGGTGGCTGCTGGCAACCTGTCCCAAGATTTTTACCGGCAGGCGGATGACAACAGCGTCGATAATCGGCAGTTCCTTGATAATCCTGCATCCGCAATCTTGTACAAACTGGTTGAGGATGTCACATGTGCTCTGGCCATCATCGATTTTACGCTGAATCAATACGGTGATTTCTTCATCCAGGCCCTTGGCCTGAGCCAAACGCTTTTGCAACTGGGCATCACACTTGTGCAAATGATCACGTAAAACGCTGTCCATTTGATACACCTGAAACTACCTCCTTTAGCTTGATCGGTATTATCATAGGTCCTGCTACTTTCAACATACCATTTTTTGGACATCAATTCACTAAGACTATCGGACCAATTCTGAATTATCAGATTTTTATTCGCACAAAAACCCCTCCAAACCGCTGACCCGCAGCAGATGGAGGGGCTATCCGACGATATTTGATTTACTTCACATTGTCTACCAGGAACGTAACCAGTCCCGGTGCAATCGATAACAGTACGATGAACAGAATCATAATCACGACGTAAGGCATGGAGCCTTTGACAATGGTCGAAATCGAGGAGCTCGGATCCACACCCTTAAGGACGAACAAATTGAGTCCGACGGGCGGAGTGATCAGGGCCAATTCCATATTTACGACCATGATGATCGCAAACCAGATCGGATCAAACCCAAGCGCGGTAATGATCGGATACAGGATCGGCAAGGTAATGACCAGGATCGAGACTGTTTCCAGGAAGCAGCCCAAAATGAGCAGCACGATGTTGATCAGAACAAAGATAACCCACTTGGAAACCGGCCAGGCCGTTGCCAGTTCCGTCAATTTTTGCGGTATTTGCAGAGAGGTCAAAATAAACCCGAACAGCATGGCGCCGACAATAATGAACAGAATCATCGCATTCGTCTTCACCGTGGAAAGTATGATTTTTTTCATGTTTTCCAGCGACAAGCTGCGGTACACCAATCCTGCGATCAAAAAGCTGACGACAACACCGACGGCGGCAGCTTCTGTAGGAGTGAAGATACCTGTATAGATACCGCCGATGATAATGACAGGCATCAGCAATCCCCAGATGGCCTTGCGGGTAGCCTGGAGGCGTTCTCCCCACGTCGCCGGCGCCTCTTTGATATGCCTCGTCTTCCACGATGCGAACACCATAAACAGCAGAAGCAGCAGCAGCCCGGGGATGACACCTGCGATAAACAGCTTACCGACCGACTCGCCAGTCACCGATCCGTAGATGATCATCGGCACGCTGGGCGGAATCAGGATGCCAAGCGTTCCGCCTGCCGCCATCATGCCGAGTACGCTTTTTTTATCGTAGCCCCGCGCGGTCATTTCGGGTATCGCAACCATCCCGATCGTAACCGCCGTCGCTACACTTGATCCGGAGATCGCGGAAAAAATCGCACAGCACGTCAGCGTCGCGATCGCCAAACCGCCGGGCAGATGACGAAACCACTTGCTGGCCATATCGTACAGCTCTTTGCCCACGCCGCTGTACAAGAGAACCTGGCTCATCAGTACGTACATCGGCAATGCGCTCATGGTAAAATCGTCCAGTGATTTATACGCAATAATCGGGATTTGCGACAAGCCCAGCGCTCCGCCGTTAAACAGATACAACCCGATCGCTGCGATAAAACTGAGCGCAAAAGCCACAGGAAGTCCAATCAACAGCAAAACGGCAAAACCGCCTGAAAAAAACGAAATCATTCTAGCTCCTCCTCCTGCTCTTTGCCGTTCATCGTGTCAATAAATTGGAGCAGAAAGGAGAAGCAAAGCAAAATTCCGCCCAATGGAAGGAGCATTTCCGGAATGTACATGGGAATCCTCAGCAGAGAGGCAGATGTAAAACCAAATTCCTTGCTGCTGATGACGTGTTCCCATCCGTATACCGTAAAGACGATGCTGAAAATTAACCCGATCACGCAAGTAACCATCAGCAGGCCTTTCCGGATCGGAGCGGAAACATTGTGAAGCAAGAGGTCCACTCTGATATGCCCGTTTCTCCTGAGTGTGTATGCCGCTCCAAAGAAACAGCTTCCGATGATGGTGTATATCGAAAGTTCCGTTGCCCAGATCGTCGGAGCGTTAAACAGGAAGCGGGAAACGACCTCGTAAAAGATCATTCCTGTCGCGCAAAGGATAAAAATACCAGCCACAAGTCCGCCCAGCGTGATGATTCGGTCCAGACCTGCGTATACCGACTTTAAATGCTTCATGATCCCCCTCCAAGATGTTGCGTTACTGTAAGCTCTCTACTAGCTGGATCAATTCTTTTCCGGTATCGCCGCTGTTTTTCAGATATTCGTCGACAGCAGGTTTTCCGGCTTCTTTCCATACTGGATAGTCGCTTTCAGGCACGACGTAAACTTCCATTCCCTTTTCTTTCAGCTGCTCTGCCGTCTTCTTATCCTCCTGCTCTGCCTGCTGGCGAATCCAATCTTCCGTCTCGCTGGCTGTCGTCGCGAGCAGCTCCTGTGTTTTTGGCGGCAGTCCGTCCCAGAACTTCTTGTTTACCGCGAGCAAAAATTCCAGATAAGCGTAGTTGGCAATCGTCAAATACTTGGACACCTCGTCGTACTTGCGCTGTACCATCGCGGTCGTTCCAGAGGTAGCGCCGTCAATCGTATTGCGCTGGAGCGCCATGTAAACTTCGCCCGCTCCCATAAAGACCGGAGCTGCCCCGTATCCCTGCAGCATGGCAGAAGGAATTTCCCCGATACTGCGGAATTTCAGCCCCTTGAAATCAGCAGGGGACTTCAGCGGTTTTACGTTGTTGGCAAATTGGGCGTAACCGTAGTCAGCGTACATGAGGACTTTCGCCCCTTTTGCCTCCATATGTTGATTCAATTTTTCGCCAATTTCTCCCTTCAGCGCTTTTCCGGCCAGATCATATGTAGGGAAAGAGAACGGGACATCAAAAATCCCCATCTCCGGTACTACCGATGCCCACAGTGTCGATGAGTTTACCCCCATTTCGACACCGCCCGTCAAAATCGCCTGGTTCATCTCTTTGTCACTGAGGAGCTGTCCTGACGGGTATACTTGAATTTTTACTTTTCCGCCGGACCTCTCCGTCACCTTCTTGGCAAAATCCTCCACCCCTCTGGATACGTGGTGATCCTGCGGCAGATTATAGGCGAGGCGGATCGTCACTTCTTGGTATTCATCTCCGCCTTGTGCGGCTGTTTGTCCTGCTCCTGCCTCGGTTTGCGGCTTGTTCTCGGCTGTCGGGGCCGCTCCTCCTCCACACCCCGCAAGCACAGATCCTGCCAGCATACATCCGGCCAGCAACGTTGTCCATATTTTCCGACTCTTCATACAAATACCCCCTGTAATTATGCAGCTTTAGATCGTCAACTGATTTCTGTTTTCCACCAGGCGGATTCTGCCCAGCGGATTTCTCTTTGAAAGACTGACAGCAAAATCGGAAGCTTCCAGCAGCCGGGAAAAATCGATACCCGTTTTGACGTTCATTCGCTCAAACATGTAGACCACGTCTTCCGTCGCCACATTTCCTGCGGCTCCGGGTGCAAACGGGCAGCCGCCCAATCCGCCGGCGGCAGCCTCAAACAAGCGAATGCCAGCCGTGTAGGCAGCGTATGTATTGGCAAGCGCCAGCCCCCTGGTATCATGCAGATGGATGGCGACCGAATCTGACCTGCTGTACTTCAATACCTTGCTGCACAGACTGTACACGTGATCGGGGACAGCAATTCCGATCGTATCGGCCAGCCCTACTTCATCTGCACCTGCTTTAAAGGCCGCCAGAGCAAGCGAAAGGACTTTGTCCTCGTCCACTTTTCCCTCGAACGGGCAGCCGAAGCTGGTCGCAATCGAAAAACGGATTTTCACGCCAGCCTCTTTCATCAGGGGCACGAGCTGCGTGAACGCCTCGAAATTCTCCTCAATCGACTGATTGATGTTCCGGGCGTTAAAGGTCTGACTGGCTGCCGTCACCCAGTTCACTTCGTCTATGCGCTGTTCGCTCGCCCGTTCAAAACCTTTCCGATTCGGCACCAGCGCACCGAGGGAGACGTTTTTGTACCCCTGCAGCTTCCGCATAATGTCGGAAGCGTCTGACATTTGCGGAACCTTTTTCGGGTGAACGAACGACGTCGCTTCCATCCGCGTGATCCCGGCATCGAGCAGCTTGTCTATCAGCTCCAGCTTCTTTTCCGTCGGGACAAACTCCGCCTCGTTCTGAAGTCCGTCCCGCGGACCAACTTCAATAATCTGCACCTCAGCCATTAAATCGCCCCTTTTTCTTTTAATTCGGTGATTGCTTCCTGGCTAAACTGCAGCAGCCCCTCGAAGATTTCCTGATTGTGCTGACCAAGTTTTGGGCCGCTCCACTCCAGGTCTCCCGGCGTTTCCGACAGTTTCGGCACGATGCCGGGTACAAGGACCTTCCGACCGTCCGGCAGGGTTACCGATTTCAGCATCTCTCTTTCCTTGTAGTGCTCGTCTTTGACAATGTCTTCAATGCTGTAGATCGGTCCGACTGGAACAGCAGCCTCATCCAGCCGCTTTTGCACCTCGGCAAGCGGATACTGCTTCGTCCAGTTCCCAATAACTTCGTCGAGAAAGTCTGCATGTTCGGCTCGCCCTTGATTGTCTGCATATTGCGGGTCTTCGGCCAAATCCCCTCTACCGATCGCGTACATCATCCGTTTGAAAATGCTGTCGCTGTTCGCCCCGATGACGATATACTTGCCATCGGCACATTCGTATGTATTGGACGGTGCAATACCAGGCAGGGTGCTTCCCGTACGCTCACGAACAATCCCCTTGAGGTCAAATTCCGGCAAAATCCCTTCCATTAAACTGAAAACGGATTCATATAAAGCCACATCAACCCATTGACCTCGTTTTTCCGGATGGTTGTTTCGCGCTTGCAGGGCGAACATCGTACCAATCACCGCGTACATGCCGGCCACGATATCGCCAATGGCGATGCCAACCCGAACAGGCGGGCGGTCGGGAAATCCAGTCAAATACCGAAGACCTCCAATTGCTTCTCCCACACTGCCAAATCCCGGTTTGCTGCGATAAGGCCCGGTTTGTCCGTAGCCGGAGATACTGGCCATGATCAGACCAGGGTTGATTGTCGACAGTCTTTCGTAATCAAGGCCCCACTTTGCCAGTGTCCCCGGGCGGAAATTTTCGATAATAATGTCTACTTTTTCTACCAGGGATCGGACCACTTCCTGTCCTTCTTTCAGGCGCATGTCTACGGTAATTGATTTTTTGTTCCTTGCCTGTACATACCACCAGATGGATGAATCCTCATGCATGGCACGCCAGTTGCGAAGCGGGTCACCCGTTCCCGGTGCCTCAACCTTGATCACCTCAGCGCCAAACTCAGCGAATATCTTTCCCGCGAAAGGAGCGGCGACAAGTGTGCCAAGTTCCAGCACCCTAAGCCCTTCCAGTGGTTTCTTCCTCTGCATATTGATCTCCCTATGTGTTTAATTCTTGATAGGATTTTAAATATAATCTGTAATCCGTACGAATATGCTCCTCCATCAACTTCTTTGCCCCTTGGCTGTCCTGATCGGCAATCGCCTGCAGAATAGCGGCATGCTCGTCAACGACTGTTTCCGGACGTTTTTCCTGGGTGCGAATGATCACATTTCGATAGAAGGAAATCAACACCTTTAAATCCCGCAGCATTTTCACGAGATAAGGATTGGCGCTTGCCTCTGAAATCAAGTGATGTATCTCAAAATTCAATTCGTGGATTTTGATCGGATCGCTTTGATGGTTTGGATTCTTCGTCATCTCCAGCAGTTCCTGCAGCCGCTCCACCTGCGCTTGCGATCGCCGCTCAGCCGCATACATCGCGGCCGCCGGCTCCAGGTTGAGCCGACATTCGTACAGGTAAGAAAAATCCTCCCATTTTGGCTCGTAAACCGTCACCCCCCCTTGCTGCTGCACCACCACCAATCCATCTTTTTCCAAACGGCGGATTGCCTCCCGAATCGGACTGCGGCTGACCCCGGTTTCTTCAACGATCCTCTCTTCGATCAGCCTTTGCCCCGGTGCTAATCCTCCAATCAGGATTTTATCACGCAGATATTCATACACCTGGGATTGGAGCGTCTCTGTCCGCTTAATCTGTTTTTTCATCTGACCCCGACCCTTCATTTTTGAATACTGCATTCTGTATACAAAGATATTTCCATCATATTTTATCGCTTTAGAACAGTCAATATATTTGTTTATCTTTTCATCATTGCGCCGAGCGACAAAAAAGTGGCCTCGATCAGGAAATGATCGAGGCCACTGTCTTACCTGTTTAGTTTGCCGCTGCCTGTTTTGCCAACTCATCCAGTACCAACCGGGTCATTTCTGCGGTACCGACCGCCTTGCCTGGATCGGATGAGATGTCACCGGTGCGATGGCCGGCATCGAGTACGGCCGAGACGGCTTTCTCTACTGCTTCAGCTGCGGCATCCAGGCCCAGCGAGTAGCGAAGCATTAAAGCCGTAGAGAGGAACGTCGCCAGCGGATTGGCAATTCCTTTTCCGGCGATATCCGGAGCCGAGCCGTGAACCGGTTCGTACAGGCCGAAGCTGCCTTCTGCCAGGCTGGCCGAAGCCAACATGCCGATCGAACCAGTCAACATGGCCGCTTCATCACTGAGAATATCGCCAAACATGTTCTCCGTAACGATGACGTCGAATTGTTTGGGCGCCCGCACCAGCTGCATGGCACACGCGTCAACCAGCATGTGCGTCAGCTCTACGTCCGGGTAGTCTGCCGCTACGCGCTCAGCCACTTTCCGCCACAGGCGGGAGCTTTCCAATACGTTGGCTTTGTCGACGGAGCAGAGACGTTTGCCGCGCTTCCGGGCGATATCAAAGGAGACACGCAGAATCCGTTCGATCTCCGCCTCGTTGTAAATAAGCTGGTCTTCGGCTACTTCAGCGCCGTCTGCCGCCTGGTAGCGCTTTTTCTCGCCGAAGTAAATCCCTCCGGTCAGTTCGCGAACGACCATCAGATCGACGCCGGAGACGACCTCCGGTTTCAGCGAAGAAGCCTCAACCAGGCTCGGGTGCATCGTCGCCGGACGCAGGTTGGCATAGAGCCCAAGGGCCTTGCGGATGCCGAGCAGTCCCGCTTCCGGGCGCAAATGGCCTGGATTTTGGTCCCATTTCGGGCCGCCTACCGCACCGAGCAGTACCGCATCCGCCGCTTTTGCCAGTTGGAGCGTCTCCTCCGGCAGCGGTGTACCGTCCTGATCAATCGCACATCCGCCGATGCGGCCGTAGGTGAATTGGAATGAAACATCGGATTGTTTCGCTACTTGTTCCAGCAATGTGACCGCTGCCGCCGTAACCTCAGGCCCAATGCCGTCGCCGGACAGAACCGCGATCGTAAAAGATTTCTTTGTCATAGGCCACTCATCTTTCTTCCTTATAATTATAGATCATGCCCGTTCCTGCCGTTTCGCTGCCCTATACGCTGGCAACCAGTGTCTCACCGCGCCGCTCAATGATTTTGTTGACCGCTCGCACGTAGGCGATCGCACTTGCTTCCAAGACGTCGGTACTGACGCCGCGTCCCTGAACGATCAGATCTCCCTGCTGCAGCCGGACGTACACTTCGCCAAGCGCATCCTTGCCGTGTGTGACGGAGACGATCTTGTAATCGGCCAGCGTTACATCTTCGCCGGTAGCGCGGTCAATCGCCTTGTAGATGGAGTCGACTGAACCATTGCCGCAGGCTGCTTCTTCCAAAACGGTGCCGTCCTGACGCAGCAGGCGGACACTGGCAGTCGGAACGGACAGGTTGCCGTAAGAGAGCTGCACTGACTCCAGTTTGTATGCTTCAGCCGAGCCGGACATCTTGGAATCGACGAGCGCAACGATGTCGTCGTCGCTGACTTCTTTTTTCTTGTCGCACAGTTCTTTGAAAGCGATGAAGGCGATGTCGATTTCCGCCTGTTCCAGATGGTATCCCAGGTCGGCCAACTTGTCTTTGAAAGCATGGCGTCCGGAGTGTTTGCCGAGAACCAGCCGGTTTGATTTAAACCCGACCGTTTCCGGACGGATAATCTCATAGGTCGTCGCCTCTTTCAAGACGCCGTCCTGGTGAATGCCGGACTCGTGGGCAAAAGCGTTCGCCCCTACTACTGCTTTGTTGCCGGGTACAATCATTCCCGTCAGGCGGCTCACCAGCTGGCTTGTGCGGGCAATTTCACGCAGGTTCAAAGTGGTCACAGCCTGGAAAACGTCCTTGCGGGTCTCCAAAGCCAGGGCCACTTCCTCGATCGCCGCGTTGCCGGCACGCTCGCCGATGCCGTTGATGGTCCCTTCGATCTGTGTCGCGCCCGCCTCAATCGCAGCCAGCGTGTTGGCGACTGCCAGCCCCAAATCGTCGTGGCAATGGCAGCTCAGCTTCACTTTTTCGATGCCCGGCACCAGTCGGAACATCTCCCGGAAGATATTGCCGTATTCCTGCGGGGACAAGTATCCGACCGTGTCAGGCAGATTGATGACGGTCGCTCCCGCCTTGATCGCCGCCTCTACGACCTCGGCAAGGTACGGAATCTCCGTACGGCCGGCGTCCTCGGCGGAGAACTCGACATGCTGCACGTATTTTTTAGCGTGCCGGACGGCGGCAACCGCTCGCTCCAGCACCTCTTCCTTGCTCATGCATAGCTTATATTGACGGTGAATCGGCGAGGTTGCCAGGAACACGTGAATCCCGGCATCATTCGCGCCTCGCACCGCTTCGTACGCCTTGTCAATATCTTTTTCATTGGAACGCGCCAGGCTGATCACTGTCGCATTTTTTACGCGGGCGGCTACTTCAGCCACGGAGCGTAAATCCCCGGGGGAGGCTGCCGCAAATCCGGCCTCGATGCGAGACACGCCTAATCTTTCCAATTGGAGGGCAATTTCCACCTTCTCATTCAAGCTCAGGTTTACGCCTGGAGACTGTTCGCCATCTCTCAATGTGGTGTCAAAAATCTCGATTGTACGCATCCTCTTTCCTCCTCCGTTAATTTACTGTTGTTCCTTTTTTCGGGTGATTACTTGTCTTTGTTGATCCAAGCCATCATATCGCGGAGCTTGGAACCTACCTTTTCGATGCCGTGTTCTGCCTCGATGCGGCGGCGAGCGTTAAAGCCAGGGCGATTTGCCTGATTTTCCAGGATCCAATTGCGGGCGAAGGTTCCATCTTGGATCTCAGCCAGCACTTTTTTCATCTCTTTGCGAGTCTCTTCCGTGATGATGCGGCGTCCTGTGCTGTAGTCGCCGTATTCAGCCGTGTCGCTGATCGAGTAGCGCATCCGGGCCATACCGCCTTCATACATCAGGTCGACGATCAGTTTCAACTCGTGCAAGCACTCGAAGTAAGCGATTTCCGGCTCATAACCTGCTTCCACCAGCGTGTCGAAACCGGCTTTGACAAGCTCAGTCACACCGCCGCAGAGAACTGCCTGCTCACCGAACAGGTCGGTTTCTGTCTCTTCGCGGAAGCTGGTCTCGATGACACCTGCACGGGTGCAGCCGATGCCGCTGGCGTATGCGAGTCCCAGTTCATGTGCTTTGCCGGTCGTATCTTGATAGACGGCAAGCAGGCCGGGAGTACCGAAGCCTTCGGTATAGGTGCGGCGAACGAGGTGACCCGGGCTTTTCGGTGCGACCATCACGACATCTACATCTGCCGGCGGAACGATTTGGCCGAAGTGGATGTTAAAGCCGTGGGAGAAGAACAGGGCTGCTCCGGATTTGAGGTTCGGTGCGATTTCTTCATTATAAACTTGTGCCTGACGCTCGTCTGGCATGAGGATCATGATGAGGTCAGCCTGTTTTGTCGCTTCTGCTACGGTAAAGACTTCAAATCCGTCTTCCGCTGCCTGGTTCCAGGATTTACCTTGACGCAGGCCGATGATGACGCGGCATCCGCTGTCGCGAAGATTTTGCGCTTGGGCATGGCCTTGGCTACCGTAACCGATCACTGCGATCGTTTTGTTTTGCAGTGCCGCCTTGTTAACATCAGATTCGTAGTACATTTTTACCATTTTCATTTCCTCCCTTGTTTCGCAAACCGGTTAAGTTTTTTCTTACATATATGAAGGTTGATCGACGACACTTCGCGCCATAGCCATTAACCCGGTCCGGGTCAGCTCGCGAATGCCGTACGGCTCAAGCAGTGCTAAAAGTGCATCAATTTTGTCAATATCGCCAGTCGCCTGGATGATCAGCGACGTAGGGCCGATGTCCACCACCGATGCCCGGAACGGTTCGACGATCCCGTTGATCTCGGCCCGTTGTGCAGGGCCGGCATCCACCTTGATCAGCGCCAGTTCGCGCGTTACCATCGGATCTTTGCTGAGTATCGTGACTGAGATGACATCGATCAGCTTGTTCAGCTGCTTCATCAATTGGCCGATGCGTTGATCGTCTCCGCTGGAGGTAATGATCATCCGGGACAGTCCCGGCTCCTCCGAAGCTCCTACGGTAATGCTGTTGATATTGCAGCCTCGCTGGCTGAACAGGTTGGCGACTCGCGTCAACACGCCGGGGTGGTCATTGACAAGGACGGCAATCGTATGTTGTTCCATCTACTCTTCCCCCAATACCATTTGATCCAGTGTGTCTCCCGCTGCGACCATCGGATAGACGTTTTCTTCCGGTTCGACGCGGAAGTCGATGACGACCGGGCCGTCGTAGGCGAGCGCTTCCGCCCATACTGCTTTCGCTTCCGCTGTTGTCGCCGCCCGCATCCCTCTGATTCCAAAGGCCTCTGCCAGCTTGACAAAGTCGGGACTGCAGGTCAGATCGATCTGGCTGTAGCGGTTGTCGTAGAACAATTCCTGCCATTGACGCACCATGCCGAGGCATTGGTTGTTCAAGATGACGATTTTAACCGGCAGTTTGTACTGGACCAGGATGGCCAGTTCCTGATTGGTCATCTGGAAGCCGCCGTCCCCTACCACGGCGATGACAGTTCGGTCCGGGTTGGCAAACTGTGCCCCGACCGCCGCCGGAAAGCCGAATCCCATCGTGCCCAGTCCGCCCGAGGAGATGAAGGAACGCGTATTTTTAAACTTGTAGTACTGCGCTGTCCACATCTGGTGCTGGCCGACGTCGGTGGTCACGATCGCTTCGCCGTTTGTCGTTTCGTACAGCATTTCGATCACTTCCTGCGGCTTCAGGGCATCGCTGTCTTTTTTGTAGCTGTACGGATGCGCCTGCTGCCACTGCCCCAGCTGGGCGATCCAATCAGCGGTGTCGCAGGCTTTCGCCAACGGCAAAGCCTTTTGCAGCGTGCTCTTCGCATCGCCCACTACAGTAACCGCCGTCTCCACGTTTTTGCCCAGCTCCGCCGGGTCGATGTCAACGTGGACGATCTTGGCGTTGGGGCCAAACTCTTTCGTCCGCCCCATCGTGATCCGGTCGTCAAAGCGGGCGCCGAGCCCGATGATGCAGTCGGCGTTGAGCAGGGCCTGGTTTGCCGTATAGCTGCCGTGCATCCCCGGCATGCCGAGCGCCAGTTCGTGGGTGCCCGGAAATCCGCCCAGTCCCATAAAGGTGTTGATGACCGGGATTCGGGTTTTTTCCGCAAAAGCGAGTAGTTCTTCTTCCGCACTGGCGGAGAGAATTCCGCCGCCAGCCAGGATAACCGGTTTTTTCGCGGCCGAAATCGCGCCCACAAACTCTTGCACTTCCTCATCGCTCGGGACTACCGTATCGCGATAGCCGCGAATCTCCACGCTGTCCGGATAAGCAAACGGCGCTTTGGCATTGGCTACGTCTTTCGGGATGTCGATCAGGACAGGTCCCGGGCGTCCGGTCGTCGCGATATAGAACGCTTCTTTGACGATGCGCGGCAGATCCCGGACGTCGCGCACGAAGTAATTGTGTTTGGTAATCGGCAGCGTGATCCCGGTGATGTTCGCCTCCTGGAACGCATCTGTACCGATCAATTGCTGGGCTACGTTTCCGGTGATGCAGACCAGCGGAATCGAGTCCATCTGCGCCGTCGCGATCCCTGTGACCAGGTTGGTCGCCCCCGGTCCGGAAGTGGCGATGCAGACACCCGGCTTGCCGGTGGCGCGGGCATAGCCGTCAGCGGCATGAATCGCACCCTGCTCGTGGCGCGTCAAGACGTGTTTGAGAAAACTGCTGTAGAGGGAGTCGTAGATCGGCAGCACTGCTCCGCCAGGGTAACCAAAGATCACCTCTACGTTCTCCAGCAACAGACACCGCAGCAAAGCCTCCGCACCTGTCATCTCTTCGCCGAATCCGATATTTGGCACACTCCGAAGCTTCGTTAGTTCGGCGGCATTTACACTCATCGTTTTCTCCTCCTCCATCTCCGTATAAAAAAGTAAAACCCTTCCACCCCGACACGATGTACATGTCTGATTGGGGCGAAAGGGTTCCGCGGTACCACCCAAAATTTATCGGCGTTTTGCAACGGCCGACCTTATGCAGTCTAGTTATCGGACTGCGACACGTTAACGTTTGTCAAACGGCCTTACCTACTCTCCGGAGGGCCGGATTTCAGCAGGCGGCTCAGAGGTGAGCGGTTGGACGCGTTCTTACCCGGTTCTCATCCCCCCGGGCTCTCTGTGGAAGAAGAGGCGAACAACGTTATCCTCATCACTGCCTTTATTCATTCGGAAAAGATTTTACATCTTTCATTGTTGTCAGAAAATAAATGTTATGTCTGATTATATCCGTGTAAAAATACGGTGTCAATGCAGTTGGCCGAAGTTTTTCAAACTTTCTCCCGAACGATTGTTCAGTCATAATCAGGAGATGTTAGGCCTCTCTTCATGTAAGCGGATACACAAAAAAATCCCCGCCTGCCCCCTCTTGACGGGAAGAGAGGGACGGGACGGTCACAGCCGAGAGGCAGTTTTTTCCTGAAGGCCGGCGATCAACACCTGCGCCACTTCCGGGCGGGTAAATTCCTGCGGGGGCACCTCGCCGCTGCCAAGCATTTGACGCACTTTCGTGCCGGATAGAGCGAGCCGGCTGCCGGGATCGTGGGGACAGGTCTTGGTTGTGGCCATCCCCTGACACTTGCGGCAGTAGAAGCTGTGCTCGAAGAACAGCAGGTGAATGCCCAATTCGTCCGGAGTGAATTCGGAGAATATGTGCTGAGCGTCATACGTTCCGTAGTAATCGCCCACTCCTGCGTGATCCCTGCCGACGATAAAGTGGGTGCAGCCGTAGTTTTTCCGCACCATCGCATGAAAAACCGCTTCGCGCGGACCGGCATACCGCATGGCGGCGGGAAACGCCCCGAGAAAGACGCGGTCTTTCGGGTAGTAGTTTTCCAAGAGCGTCAAGTAGCTTTGCATGCGCACTTTTGCCGGTATATCGTCAGCTTTTGTCTCGCCCACCAGGGGGTTGAGAAACAGGCCGTCGACGGTTTCCAGCGCCACTTTCTGAATGTACTCGTGAGCACGGTGAACGGGATTGCGGGTCTGAAACCCAACCACCGTCTTCCAGCCCTTCTGTCTGAAGATAGTTCGCGTCTCTTCCGGTGTAAAATAGTACTCCGGGAACACCTGCGGACGCGGACGCTGCAGGACGTCGATCGGGCCGCCCAGATACAGCGGCGGACGTTCATACAGCTTTTTTACCCCGGGGTGCCCGGCATCCGTCGTCCGGTAGACGTGGAGGGCTTCTGTTCGCTTGTCTGGCGTGTATTTGCTCTCCACGGTCAGCACCGCGTAATCAGCGCCATCCTGTCCGCGCAGCAGGACTTTTTCGCCAATAGCCACATCCCGCCAGCTCTCGTCCGCGGCCAGCGTGACCGGGATCGTCCAGACCGCACCGCTTTCCAGGCGCATGTTTTCCAGCACAGTCAGATAGTCTGCCTCCGTAAGAAAACCCTTCAATGGCGAAAACGCGCCCATTGCGATGCAGTCGATATCCGACAGCACCCAGGTGTCGACCGTCATGAATCGAAAACCCTTGCTCTCCCTCCGCAGCACTTCCAGGTCACTTCCTGTCACCATTCGGTTGACCAGCGTTCCCCCGTGGGGCACACTTTCCCGCCTCATCGAATCTCTCCCTTCCCCATTACTTGTGAAGTCCGCATTCCGTCTTGTCAAATCCCGCCCAGCGACCTGCCCGTGGATCTTCTCCCGGCCCCACCGGACGCGTGCAGACCTCGCAGCCAATGCTGGGATAGCCGCGGTCGTGCAGCGGGTTGTACGGTATGTCATGGGCGCGAATATAGGACCAGACATCTTCGCTTTTCCAGGAGGCGAGCGGATTGCACTTGACAAGCTGGAACTTGTCGTCCCATTCCAGTTTTTTTGCATGCGCACGAGTCGGTGCCTGGTCGCGGCGAATCCCGGTAATCCACGCCTTGTATCGTGACAAAATCCGGCTGAGCGGCCGCACTTTGCGTATTTCACAGCAAAGATTGGGGTTCTTTTCCCAAAGTTTATCGCCGTGTTCTTCTTTCTGCTGTTCCAATGTCAGCTCGGGCAGCACCTGAATAAAGGTGGTATTATACCTTTTTTGCAGACGGTCGCGCGTTTCGTACGTCTCGCGAAAGTGCTTGTTTGTATCCAAATAAAAAATGGGCACTTTGGGAGATATTTTCTGCAGCATGTCAATCAATACGACATCTTCTGCACCAAAGCTGGAGGCGAGAATGACGTCCTCGCCAAATTCTTTTACCATCCACCGCAGAATCTCTTGCGGCTCTCTTCCCTCCAGACGGTAGGCCCAAAGCAAAATCTCCTCCTCGGTCCACTTCTTCACCTGCGCTGTCTCTCCTTTCCTGCTCACTTCGCTTCCCATCTTATGTAAAGAGAGGCCGGATGGATACCCGCCTAGTTGTCCGAAATCCATGCGGATGTAAGCCTAAAAACCTTTTGGGCCGGCATGCCTTGCCCGGCAGGAAAATGGAAGCGCACTGCTGAATCCATAAAATACGAAAAACTTAGAAAATGGTTGCTGGTTGCAAAGGAGGATCACATGAACGCAAGAGAGGAAATCTTTACAGCGGTAAAAGCAGGAGACGTTGAAAAGGTCGAGTCGTTGATTCGCCTCGATCCCGAACTGAAGCAAGCAGTAGCGGAAAACGGCGATACTCTCTTATTGACTGCGGTCTACCACGGTGTTCGCCTCGTAGTGGATTACCTGCGCTACAACGGTGTGGCCATGAACATTCATGAAGCGGCTGCAGTCGGCGATCTGGAGATCGTGGAACGCCACCTGGAAACAGCACCCGAACTGCTCGACAGCTTCAGCCATGACGGCTGGACTCCGCTCCATCTCGCCGCCCACTTTGGCAACGCTCTCATCGCCCGTCACCTGCTCTCATGCGGTGCCGACGTCAACATCCGCTCGCGCAATTCCCTGAACAACATCCCGCTGCATGCGGCCGTGGCTGGAAAATCTCCGTACAAACTGGCCGAGCTGCTGCTGGCATCCGGGGCCGAAGTAAATGCGAAACAGCAAGGCGGATACACCCCGCTTCACGAAGCCGTCATAAACGAGGACCGGCAAACCGCGGGGCTGCTGATGGGCCATGGCGCCGATCCGCGTCTTGCGAACGACAAGGGCGAAACCGCTTTAACGATCGCCGAAAGCAAGGGGAATGCTGCACTTTTGGAGCTGCTCTGCTCAGGTCGGGCGGACTTGCAATAGGTGTTCCGTTCAGGACATTCGTTTTAGGTTGATCGGAATCAAGAAAAACAACAGCGGCTGACTAGGAAGAGAATATAAGGTCCTAGACTGCCGCTGTTGTGTCTGTGCGTATTCAAATTTATGTTAAAAAATTGTAGGCACCATGCCCCCGTCCATACGGATTGGAGAACCTTTAAATGCGGATGCATAAGGGCTGCATACGAATGCAGCCAGCCTGCCTATTTCAAAAGGCTTGATAAACCGCTGTATTTCGGATTGGGGCAGGTTTGCAGCCATAAATTTTTTCTCTTTTTCCGAAAATGCCATATCATCAGGAAACATACTTTCAATGATTTGATATACATTTTCGGAAAGTGTTGGTCCCGGCATGATCGTATTCGATGTGACTTCCGTTCCTATCGTAAGTTTAGATAAGCTTTTTGACAGTGATAATAACATAGATTTGGTCATACAATACTGAGGCATTTGCCCTGAAGGCATAATGGCTTCTTCACTTGCAATAAAGATGATTCGTCCAAAATTGTTTTTCAGCATTTTAGGCAAATAAAATTTCGATAATCCATTAGCGGCAAGGACATTCGTTCGGAAGTATTTTTCCCAAACTTCGTCGTCAACGTCCTCATACGACATGATTTCATAAATACCCATATTGTTAACCAGAATATCGACATGGGGATATTTCCCAAATAAAGCTTCTCTTTGCTGCCTATCCACAATATCGGCTGCAGCATTCTGAGGAGAGGTATCCGGGAACTCCGACTTCAGTTCATTTACGGTTCGTTCTACCTCTGCATGATTCCGTCCATTAATGAGGACGTTGACACCTTCTCTGGCAAGTTCGATGGCAATTGCTTTCCCTATACCTTTCGTCGATCCGGTTACTAAAGCTGTTTTGTTCCTTAATCCCATATCCATAGCATATGCCTCCTTTGTTGTCATGCACGGCAAGCTGATTAGAAGTTATTCTTGGAACATCCTTGTGCTATCGGATAGAGATTATATTACTTCGTCTGGATCGCTTGCGTAACTAGCGTACAACGCCAAATTTCTTGTTTAGCCCGCCAAATCATGAAACCCGGAAAATGCTGGCCCTGCGCAGAACGGTTAGGTTGGGGATTCTATGACGGCGGGTTTGCCCCTCTATATTCGGAACGCCAATTTGAAGGAGTAACGCCTTCCCAAAGGCGAAAGGCGCGGTAAAACGAGTTCTGGTCTTCATATCCAATTAAGAAAGCCACTTCTTTTATATCGAGCTTAGGGTCTGCCAAGTATTCTCGTGCCTGTTCATGCCGAGCCTCTGTCAACAGCTGCTTGAAAGTTGTACCTTCGTCAGTAAGGCGACGCTGCAAGGTTCGATCGCTCATGGAGAGCTCGCTCGCCACAGCCCGAATGTCAAGGCGCCCTCCGGATAGGCTGCGCTTCAAGATCCACTTGACCATCTCGGAGATGGAACGGCTGCGCTGTTCATCCAATGATTGGTCCAATGCGGGAGTCAGGATCTCTAGCAACTCTTTGTTATACGAAAGAAAGGGGCGGTCCAGATCACTTCGATGCAGCGTCAATCGGTTATCGGTCCCACCTATTAGGATCGGGCACCCGAAGTAAGCTTCAAGGGCACCAAGGTCGCCCATTGAGTGAGAAAATTCCACGGAACGTGCAGTTAAAGGCTGGCCTGTTCCCCGTCGCCCAAGCTCTAGAAGAAAGGCCAGCGTGGTTCCAACCAGCACGGGCGGTCCGGGTTGCTCGCCGTGCATCCATTCCAATTCAATTGTACAGCATTCGCCCTCCTCGGTTATACGCAAGCTTTCCGGAGGGCACAGTTGTTTGTACCGGGCCATTCGGTTAAGGGCGTCACGATAGTCACGAGCATGGTAGGTCGCTAAGACGGTCGGTGGGTATTGTGCCGTTTCAAAGACGGTTACAAGATTGATGATTCCGATGGCAGTGTCACCAACGAGATCGGAGTATGCCTGCCAGATTCTGAAATATTGAGCGGCGGTAACTGCAGCTTGTTCTGTAATAATGGTGAGCGGCAGCCCCGCTTTGCGAGCTACATCGTGTGGGGCAATCCCTACTTGTTGTAATCCCGCCCAAAATCCCGGCGGGAATTTTATATGGTCAGCTTTCATTACGTATGGCTCTCCTTTAGCTCTTACTATTCGTTTCGGTTATGATTAAGTATACATAAGAATGTTCTTATCTTCATGAAAGTATCCGGCTTAAGGACATGAAGCCGCGCCGCCCCGTTGACTGACGGAGAAGAACCTGACTTTTCTATGTTCGTGATCCCCATATCTGCATTGAATTCGGTACGAAAAAGACGCAAGAACTGTGTTCAGCTCTTACGTCTTTTTTGTCCGTTATCTAATTCGCACCTCAGATCGGATCCCGCTGCGGCGAGGCAAAGCTCCTTTGCAATCAGCGCTTGGCTGCGGCGGGGTGGGCACAAGTGTCAAGCGCCTGCTGCAAATCCGCGATCAGGTCGTCGGTATCCTCCAGCCCTACCGAGAGGCGAATCAGACCGTCGGTGATGCCGCGGTGGAGCCGTTCCTCATGCGGCATGGCTGCGTGGGACATCAGCGCCGGATAGGAGAGAATGCTCTCGACCGCACCCAAGCTGACGGCGACCAGCGGCAGCCGGGCGGCGTCAAACAGCGCTTTGGCGTTTTGCCGGCTGCCTACGTCAAAGGAGAGGACGGCGCCGTGCCCTGAAGCCTGCCGGGACTGCAGCTCGTGCCCGGGATGATCGGGCAGCCCGGTGTAGTAGACCCGCTCTACTACGGGATGCCGGTCCAGCCACACTGCCAGTTTTCCCGCGCTTTGGGTGCTGGCGTCAAGCCGGGTCTTCAGCGTCTTGAGGCCGCGCATGACCAGCCAGCAGTCCTGTACGCCGAGAATGGCTCCGAATCCGTTTTGAATCGCGTAAAGCTGCTCCCCCAACTCTTCGTCCCTGGTCACCGCCAGTCCCGCGACGACGTCACTGTGGCCGCCGAGAAACTTGGTCGCACTGTGGATGACGATATCCGCCCCCAATTCCAGCGGGCGCTGGTAATACGGGGTGAGGAACGTGTTGTCGACGATCGTCAGCAGTCCGTGCTGCCGGGCCAGCTCAGTCATTAGCGCCAGGTCGGTCACTTTTAACGTCGGATTGGAGGGCGTCTCCAGGTAGAGCGCACGCGTATTGGGCCTGATCCCCGCGGCCACCCGTTCGGGATCTGTCGTATCGACGAAGCTCACCTCGATGCCGAGCCGGGACAAGACGCGGGACAATATGCGGTACGTTCCGCCGTAGACGTCTTCCGCGACCAGCAGGTGATCCCCCGCAGAAAACAGCAGGAAGACACTGGAGATCGCAGCCATGCCTGACGCGAAGGCGAAGCCCCTGGCGCCGCCTTCCAGGTGGGCGATGGCCTCTTCAAGCGCCTGCCGGGTCGGGTTGCCGGAGCGCCCGTAATCATACCTGCCCATCTGGTCGATGTCGGTCTGGTGGAATGTGGACGCCTGGTAAATCGGGATGCTGGATGCCCCAGTCTCCTGATCGATCGCATTGGTTCCGTGCAGCAGTCTTGTCGCAAAATTCATGCCCGAACTCCCCCTTTCACAATCGAAGCCTCCAGCGCCTGCGCCAGGTCCTCCGTCAGGTCATCCGGATGCTCAATCCCTACCGACAACCGCAGCAGCCGGTCGCAGACACCCACTTTTTCACGGACCTCTTCGGGGATATCGGCGTGCGTCTGGGTTGCCGGGTAGGTACAGAGCGACTCCACTCCGCCCAGGCTTTCCGCAAACGAGATCAGCTTCAAACTGCGCAAAAACTCAGGTACCTGTGCCGCGTGCTTGACGCGAAATGAGACCATGCCGCTAAAACCGCTCGCCTGCCGCAGCTGCACCTCATAGCTGGGGTGATCAGGCAGCCCCGGATAAAACACTTCGCTGATGCCCGGGTGGTTCTGCAGAAACCGGGCAACCGACAGGGCGTTCGCCTGATGCCGTTCCATCCGCAAAGCCAGTGTCTTTAACCCGCGGATCAGCAGCCAGCAGTCCTGGGGTCCCAACACGGCGCCTATCGAGTTGTGCAGGAACCGGACCTTTTCCGACAATTCCTGCCCTTTTGTAACGATCAGCCCTGCCAGTACGTCATTGTGTCCGCCCAGGTACTTGGTGGCGCTGTGGACGATCACATCCGCCCCCAGTTCCAACGGGCGCTGAAAATACGGAGTCATAAACGTGTTGTCCACGATGGTGAGCAGCTGATGCTCCTTCGCCACCCGGGCGATCGCGGCCAGGTCGGCCACCTGCATCAGCGGATTGGTCGGAGTCTCGACAAAAACGGCTTTCGTCTCAGGGCGGATCGCCAGTCTCACCTGTTCGATATCCCGCATGTCGGCATAGGTGAAGGAAACTCCGAAGCGGGTGAGAATTTGTTCGAACAAGCGATATGTACCTCCGTACAAATCAAGCGAGACGACGAGGTGTTCCCCTTGGGAAAACAGCCCCATCAGCGTCTGGATCGCCGCCATCCCGGAAGCGCAGGCGAACCCGGCGTCTCCTCCTTCCAGATCGGCAGCGGCTTCTTCCAGGACAGTGCGCGTCGGATTTGCCGTCCGCGTATAGTCAAAGCCGGTGCTCTCCCCCGGCGCCGGGTGCCGGTAAGCCGTCGCGTTGAATACGGGATAGCTGATCGCCCCTGTCGTCTCCTCCCTGCCTACTCCGATTTGAACCAGTCTGGTTTCCATGTTCATCTCCGTATGTCCCTCCTGTTATTTGACCCCGTCTCTCCCAATGAAAAAAACCTTCTTTCGTCAGAGCGAAGAAGGCTTTGGATACGTTGCCGTAAGCAAATCCTTCTCATCTCTCAGAGCTTTTTACGCTCTGCAGGAATTGGCACCGTATCTCCCCACTGTTGGGTGATTGGTTGCCGGGCATCATCGGGCCAGTCCCTCCGCCTCTCTTGATAAGAAGTTTGCTATTCAGTTTAAGTATTTCAATACTAGCGAATCTTTCTGCACTTTGTCAATACTCTTTTGGAACAGAGGTATTTCCGTCTTCTCATTCTTTTGCCGAGCGGGCGGTGTTCGCAGCTTTTGCCAGAACCTCTTTTAATTGGTCTGCCGCCTTTTGCATAGCCGCTTTATCGCCGGCTTGCAAGGCTTCCGCCAAAGCGGGCAAAGGCTGTGCTGCGTAACCTGTCGTCCGGCCGGGAGCCCAGATCTGGTGTTTGTACCAGGGACGGCCAGTCAATCCTTCCTCTCGAATCAGATCGCGCTCTTGCTTCAGCATGGCCTCATTGATCTTCTCCAGCTCTTTGCGGTCAGCCTCGCTGACGCCATCGGACAGCAATTGCCGGGCTCTCTGTTCCAGGGCCGCCGCTGCCGACTGCCACTCTTTGGCCTGGGCGATGGCGGGAGCCAGATCGACACCCAGTGTGCCTTCCTTGGCGAGACTCTCCAGCCGGCTCATCACATCTACCGCATAGTCGGAATAGCTGAACGGCAGCACGTCGGCATTTGCCAGGCGCAAGGCGGTAATCCCGATCAGTTGAGCGCCCGCCTTATGGTGCTCATAGCCTGGATCCGCAAAACGGGTCAAAGCATCCACATTGTCATAGGCACTGTGATAAAGGCCCCCTGACGAACCGAATCCCATATCGAGCGAGGGCACACCTACATGTTGAATAAAGGGGGTATAGTCCGAGCCGCTTCCCAAATCTCCAAGGGTCGGGGCTTTGCGTCCTGATCTGATATACCAGTCGTCAAAAATGCTCATATCGCTTCTTGGCTCGGTCACTTCCTTGGTTACCTCGTACACAAGCTGCTTTAGCGAAGGTACTGCCGAAGCCCCGAAAAACTGGCCGCCGATGCTGTCCATGTTGATATAGGCGACGGCATTTTCGGCAAGTTCTGCGCGATGCTCCTCCACCCACTCGGTGGAACCTAACAGGCCGTATTCTTCCCCGTCCCATCCTGCCAGAACAATTGTCCGGTCAGGCCTCCAGCCACTCTGATACATCTCGCCCAAAACGCGAGCAATCTCCATCGTCGTGCTCCAGCCAGACGTGTTGTCAGTCGATCCGTATACCCAAGTGTCGCGGTGGGCTCCGATCAACACGGTTTGATCAGGATACTTCGCCCCGGGAATCCGGACGACTATGTCGTTTACCGGGACGCGCTGATAATCGATGTCCAGGGAGATCCGGACTTTTGTCGGACCAGGTCCCAGCTTATAGGTGAAGGGCAGTCCACCCTGCCATGCCGCTGGAGCCTCGTCTCCTTGCATCGATTCGAGCAGCTTGCGCGCCTCTCCATACGATAGCGGCGTTGTGGGAATGGTCGGCAAGGATGAGGCCTCGGACGGGTCGATCCGCTTGGTGTCCGGTGTAGACGGCTCACCCGGCGTCAACGGGTCGCCCGGGTAGTCGAAAATGTACAGGATGCTGCCGCGCTGGATCGCATCGTCCGGTCTCCATGGCCCGTCCGGATAGACAGCTCCCTTTATGTAACCGTCATCAGCAGGGTCGCTGTAAATCAACATGCCGATCGCGCCGCGTTTGGCCGCTTGTTCCGGCTTGACCCCACGGAAGTTTTGCCCGTATCGCGTAATCACGATTTTTCCCGCAACCGATACACCCTGGCGCTCAAGCTCGGCGAAATCCTCCGGCCTTCCGTAGTTGGCGTAGACGAGTTCGGCTTCCACGGTGCCCGCAGGCGAGTAAGCATTGTAGCCCGGAACGGCCTCATTTGCGTAAGGTGTTCCTGGAGGGCGATTCTCCATTACCTGCAGGTCGCGTTTTTCGGGATATGTTTCCGCTACGGCGATCTTTTTCGGGATTGACATGTAAACGTCGTACGTCTTCACTTCCGGCTTGAGTCCCGCTTTTTGCAATTGGCCGACGGCGTACTCCAGCGCCGCGGCATTGCCGGCCGTTCCTACCATTTGCGGGCGCTGGCTGAGCCCTTTTGAAAAAGCCCCGACCGAATCCGCGCTCACCTTGTCCGCGAAAGTCTGCTCAAACTCGCGCTGCCAATCCGCCCTGTCTTTGGAAAAGCCTGTAACCTCTGCAGATGCCGCCGCGAAAGACGGCATCGAAGGGGACAGGATGAGCGCAGAGGCCATCAGCGCACTGATGATTGCCGATGCCCCCCTCCATTTTCTTCGCGTTTTTCTTTCGTCAGGAAAGCCCTTACAAAATGCTGGCGACTGTAACCCGTGTTTCAATTCGATCCCTCCTGTTTTTGATGGTATATATATGTTCATTATCAGTGACTTATTTCAGAAGGGTTAGAATATTCACAAGGATTATCAGCCTAAAAAGAGAATAGGAATAGGTAGAAAGTTCATCAAGTGAGCGATGAACGAAAGGAGAAACCAAACATGACAAAACTGGCACATTCTTTCCCCATTCAAGAAGTCCGGGAGCAGTTTCCCGCCCTGAACCGCACGTATAACGGCAAGCCGGTGGCTTATTTCGACGGACCGGGCGGCTCACAGACGGTTAAATCCGCGATTGAAGAGATTGCATCCTATATGGCAAACGGCGGAGCCAATCTGCACGGCTCCTTCCCCACCAGCCGCGAGACCGAGGCGATCATCGCCGAAGCGCGGGAAGCCGTCGCCGATCTGTTTGGCGCGAGGCCCCAGGAAGTCGCGTTCGGGGCCAATATGACGACGCTTACATTCGCCATTGCCCGGGCGCTGGGCCGGGATTGGAGAGCAGGCGACGAGCTCGTCGTGACCGAGTTGGACCACCGCGGGAACGTCGATCCGTGGCTGGCGGTCGCTGCGGACCGGAACATGACTGTCCGCTGGCTGAAAGTGGATCCAGAGCGGCTGACGCTTGATCTGGATGAACTGGATTCGATCATCACGCCGAACACCCGTCTGGTCGCGGTGGGCCTCGCCTCCAATGCCGTCGGAACGATCAATGACGTCGAGCGCATCGCCCGCCACGCCAGACAGGCAGGTGCCCTGGTCGCAGTAGATGCCGTACATGCAGCTCCCCACTTCGCCATCGATCGCGACCAGATCGGCGCCGATATCCTGACGTGCTCCGCCTATAAATTCTTCGGTCCGCACGTCGGGATTACCGTCATCCGCGAGGGGCTGTTTGAGCAGCTTCAGCCGTATAAACTGGCTCCCGCCCCCGGGTACCTGCCGGATAAGCTGGAGACTGGAACGCAAAACCACGAGGGGATCGCCGGCATCCGTCCCGCCATTGACTTCATCGCAAGCCTGGGATCGGGCGCCAGCCGCAGGGAACGGATCATCTCCGGATTTGAGCGGCTGGAAGAGCATGAAAACCGCCTGGCGGCCAGACTCCGGTCGGCGCTGGCGGAGATGGACGGCGTCACCTTGTACGAGGCTGACGCTTCCGTAGCGAAAACCCCGACAATCGCTTTTCGCATCGAGGGCTGGAGCCCCCAGGAGGTCTGCCTGCGGATGGCCGAAGACCACGCCGTCTTTATCGCGGACGGGGATTTCTACGCCTCTACGCTGGCTGACAAGCTGGGGATCAACCCCAGCGGCTGGATTCGCGCCGGACTTGCTCCCTACAATTCGGATGAAGAGGTAGACCGCTTTATCTCCGGGCTGCGTTTGCTCGTAAGCAGCGGAAAGTAGAGCCGTTGCCAGAAATGGCAAAAGGAGCGCTGCAGAGCGCTCCTTCCCTTTATCCCTTCAACAAAAACTGGTTGCCGTCCACATCTTCAAACGTCGCATAGGTTCCCCACGACATTTGGTTTGGCGTTTGCGAAAAGGTCACACCGTTAGCCGACATTCGCTCATATGTCTGGTGAATGTCGTCGCATTCAAACACGATCGATGCCTTCTGCTCCTGCCAATTTTTCATCATCGCCCGCGGGTACAGGACCAGACGAGACCCAGCCCCCTTGGGACCAACCTCGATCCAGTTGGCGGCCGGTCCCATCGGATGATTGGCATACACTTCAAAGCCTGCCTTCTGGGTCCAAAACTCCAGTGCCTTCTGCTGATCTTCTACATAGACAGCTACCGTCGCAATTTGTTTGATCATTTCATTTGCACCCCGCCTCTTCGTTGGTCATACGACATCTCTCATTGTAACCAGCAGAGAGGATTGTAGTCTAGTCTAGAAGTTTCCAGAAACGCCAGGGCCAAAGGGAGCGTCGTTATAGGTAGAAACGTAAGAGAGGTGCCAAATCAGATGAACAAGAGTCAATTGCTATTGTCCTGTCTCGCCCTGTCGTTGTCGCTAACCTGCGCACCCGTATTGGCCGCTGCCCCGTCTGATACCGTGACCGTACAAGTGGGCCAATCGATCGTCCCTACCCCGCCGGGAATTCATCTGGCCAACGGACAAGTTATGGTCCCCATCCGCTGGGCCGCTGAACAGCTGGGAGCGCGTTCGATCCAATGGGATGAGGCGACCCAAACCGTCACTATCACGACGAATGAGGCTTATTATCAGAAGTTGAAGCTGGATTCCTTTGTCTATAACGGCCTTCAGCCGCGTTCAGCAGAAAGGGAAGCCCAGATGTGGCCCCTGCCGGAAAAAGCAAAGAGCATCTCCTTGCCGCAGTTCCCCAGAAGGGAATTGCAGCTAAACCCGGAAGTGCCCAATTCCGGCCGCGGGATGACGATCACCATCAACAACTCGCCTAGTCTCATCTACAACGCCGAGACCATCAATGACCATATCTACGTGCCGATGGATTGGATCGAAGCTTTGTTCAAAACCGAAGTCCAATACGATCAAGCAGCGAACAAATTAACCATCAAGGCACTGAATCAAGCAGAGATTGAACAGCAAATCAAGACGATCGAAGATGCGCTGATCCCTGACTCTCCGCAAGCCGCGATGAAATTGTGGGGACGCGGCGAGCAGACCCGAAGTGCTGCCTTGCAATACGCGGCACTGTCTCCGGAGCTTCGAAAGCAGGCAGACGCCCGGCTTCGCGATACCTTCTGGGTCACCGGCTTCTCCAGCCCGTGGGTGGGTGCGATCACTGTGGAAGCCGAACAGCAGCGAAGCGACACAGCGGTTGAATACACGGTAAGCTTTCCGGAAATCACCTCGGCGGGGCAGCCGTACACGACTGCCATGGAAAAATTCGTCGTCGAAAAGCTCACCGTAGACGGCAAGGAAGGCTGGTATATTACCGAAATGCTGCAGGGCAGCCCTTATGGCATTTTGGCAGAGGAGGATTAATTTGGAGAAAGAGTTAGTCAAAAAAAATGCTTTTTCAGCAGTCGGCGTGATCTGGCAGGGAACGTTTCAACAAGCTGCATCCGGCGAAATCAGGAATGTCATGGAGGAACTTCGCAGCCGTATCAAAGAAATTACGCAGGTAGTAAATCCTGAAGCAATTCTCGGGATTTCATTCCATAATATTCCAAACGGATTCACCTATCATTTGTGCATGGAAACAACCGAAGGCGGCACGATTCCTGAAGGCATGCAGCGCATCGACATACCTGCCCTGACCTATGTCACCTGCAAACATGAGCGGGGGAAAAATGTAAATGACACGTATACGGACTGCTACCGGTGGATCGAGGAGCAGGGATATATCTTGCACGAATCCGAATACAAGCAGTTGGAGGTATATCCCGTCAGCTATCGCCCGCTGACGGACGAGCCGGAATTCATCATCATGATTCCCGTAAAAGAAGCACTCATCTGATCAGATGAGTGCTTCTTTGGTATCGGCAGCGCGATTATGCGTTTAATTTGCTTTTCGCTACAGTTGCCAATTCATTGAATGCTGCTTTGTCGTTGACAGCGAGGTCAGCCAGCATTTTGCGGTTTACTTCGACCCCAGCTACCTTTAAACCGTGCATCAGACGGCTGTAGGACAAGCCGTTGAGACGGGCTTGAGCGTTGATACGAGTGATCCACAGTTTGCGGAAATCGCGCTTCTTCTGACGGCGGTCGCGATACGCATACATCAAGGATCTCATGACTTGTTCGTTAGCTGTTTTAAACAGACGATGCTTGGAACCAAAATAGCCTTTCGCCAGTTTTAAGACCTTTTTATGACGACGGCGTGTTGTAGTGCCACCTTTTACTCTTGGCATACGAAACTCCTCCTGATCTGTCGAGCATGGCGGTCCATTGCCGGACGCTTAGGGAGCCATACTGCGTAAATTGGTATTGCTGTACGGATAAGAAAAACTTACAAGTAGGTGATCAGCTGCTCTATGCGCTTTTGATCGCCTTTGGACACCATTGCGGATTTGCGCAGATGGCGTTTTGCTTTGGTCGATTTGTTGGCAAACAAGTGGCTTGTATAAGCGTGGTCGCGTTTCAGGCGGCCGCTACCGGTTCTCTTAAAACGCTTCGCTGCACCACTGTGGGTTTTCATTTTAGGCATAGTGAATCCTCCAGTCTTCAATCTTTTTTGTTGTCCGCCTTCGGCGCCAGAATCATGATCATGCTGCGCCCGTCTATCTTTGGCTTGCGTTCGACGGTGGCGATATCCTCGCAGAGGGAAGCCACGCGTTCGAGCACCTGTTGACCGATTTCGGAGTGGGTAATTTCACGACCGCGGAAGCGGATCGAGCATTTTACCTTGTCCTCTTCAGCCAGGAACTTGCGGACATTGCGAAGTTTGGTCTGAAAATCGTGTTCTTCGATGTTGGAAGAGAAGCGAACCTCTTTAAGTTCGATGACCTTCTGATTGCGACGCGCTTCTTTCTCCTTCTTCGCCTGCTCGTATTTGAACTTGCCAAAGTCCATGATTCGGCAAACGGGGGGCTTTGCGGTTGGTGCAACATTCACGAGGTCCAAGTTAGCCTCTTGGGCAATCCGCAAGGCCTCTCTGATTCCTACGACACCCAACTGCGCGCCATCCGGTCCAATCAAACGGACTTCACGAGCACGAATCGCTTCATTCACTAACATCTGATCCTTGCTAATAACTTGCCACCTCCATCAGCTTTCGAGAAGTGCTTACTTGACGTCTCATAGCTTTCGTTACCTAAAAAAGTGCGAACGCGACTGCGCCCGCACTTGTCTCACCCAGGCAAAAAACAATTGGCTCAAGGCTTCAACAGATAACCTGTCAACTTTCCCAAACTGGACGTCGATTCAGGTGAGAAGCAGGGCGCTTCTTCTTCATTCTCGAATGTGAAGTTAATACTGCTTTGTAAATAATACAAGTATCTCAGGCATCTGTCAAGACTTTGACGCTCCGACACTGTTTTATCTGTGTTCCTCGATTTCCTTCTTGATATCGGCGAGGAATTGTTCAACCGATTGCGCACCGAGGTCCCCTACGCCGCGCTTGCGGACGGAGAGAGTACGATCTTGTACCTCTTTTTCCCCGATGACGAGCATGTACGGGATCTTCGCCATCTGCGCTTCGCGGATCTTGTAGCCGATCTTTTCATTGCGCGAATCCAGTTCGACGCGGATGCCTGCCTGCATCATCTGCTCTTTCATCTCTTCCGCGTACGGCGCATGTGCTTCATTGATCGTCATCAAGCGCACCTGGATCGGCGCCAGCCAGGTCGGGAAGGCCCCGCCATAGTGCTCCACCAGTATTCCGATGAAGCGGTCAAGCGAACCGTACATCGCCCGGTGCAGGACGACTGGACGGTGTTTTTCATTGTCCGCTCCGATGTAAGTGAGGTCGAATTTCTCCGGAAACTGGAAGTCCAGTTGAATCGTACCGCATTGATGGCGCCGCTTCAGCGCATCGGTGATCTGGAAGTCGATCTTCGGTCCATAGAAAGCGCCGTCGCCTTCATTGATCTCGTAATCCATGTCCAGCTCGTCCAATACGTTCTTCAAGGAGCGCTCTGCAATCTCCCACAGTTCGTCAGAGCCCATCGAGTCCTCCGGACGAGTAGACAGCTCTACCGAGTATTCGAAGCCGAACACGCTGTAAATGCTGTCGATCAGCTTGATCATCCGCTTGATTTCCGCCTCGATCTGATCCGGGCGAACAAAGACGTGGGCGTCGTCCTGGCAGAACGTCCGCACGCGCAGCATCCCGTTCAGGGCGCCGGAGTATTCGTGGCGGTGCACCTGACCAAACTCGGAATAGCGGATCGGCAGGTCGCGATACGAGTGCATTTTGTTTTTATAGATCAACATGTGTCCCGGGCAGTTCATCGGCTTCAACGCGAATTTAACGTCGTCTACCTCGGAGAAGTACATGTTCTCATGGTAGTGATCCCAGTGACCCGACTGTTCCCACAAGCGCTGGTTCATCATGAAAGGAGTGCGCACTTCGGTGTAGTGAGCCAGTTCCTGCAGGCGGCGGGAGAACTGTTCCAGCTGATTGCGGATGGTCATCCCGTTAGGCAGGTAGAATGGCATTCCCGGCGCTTCCTCGGAGAACATGTACAGCTCCAGTTCCCGGCCCAGCTTGCGGTGGTCGCGCTTTTTGGCCTCTTCGATGAAGTGGAGGTATTCGTCCAGATCCGCCTTCTTCGGCCATGCTGTTCCGTAGACGCGCTGCAATACCTGGTTGTCGGAATTGCCGCGCCAGTACGCCCCCGCTACGCTCATCAGTTTAAATGCTTTGATAAAGCCGGTGGACGGCAGGTGCGGGCCGCGGCAGAGGTCGAAGAACTCTCCCTGTTCGTAAATCGTGATCTCCGCATCCTCCGGCAGGTCGCGAATCAATTCCAGCTTCAGGTGGTCGTTCAATTCTTGATAAATCGCAATTGCCTCGTCACGGCTTACTTTTTTGCGGCGAATCGGCAGATTTTCGCGGACGATCTTTTCCATCTCCGCTTCGATCTTGCCTAAGTCGTCGGGTGTGAGAGACTCAGGGATGTCCATGTCGTAGTAAAAGCCGTCCTGAATCACCGGCCCGATGCCCAGCTTTACCTCTTTGCCATAAATACGCTTGATCGCCTGCGCTAACAGGTGGGCGGTGCTGTGGCGGTACACTTCCAAGCCGTCTGGCGAGTCAAGAGTGACCACTTCAACGGCGGCATCCTCCGTAATCGGTGTGTAGATATCGACCACTTTGCCATTTATTTTTCCGGCAACAGCCTTTTTCTTCAATCCAGGGCTGATCGATGCCGCCAGGTCTTCAATTGTACTGCCGGCCACCAGTTCACGAACGGCGCCATCCGGCAGGGTAACGTTCACATGTGCCACTGTAAAAAACTCCCTTCTCATTCAAAAATAATAAAAGCGCTTCATCCCCAAGGGACGAGCGCTTGTTCTCGTGGTACCACCCTAATTCAGGCCAATCCGCCTTTTCTACCAGGCAAAACGGGCCCCTCATCGAACGATAACGGATAATCCGACATGCCGATACTAGGTGTTCCGTTCCCGGCAGTGACTCAAAGGGGGTAGATCGTTGCACGCTCGCAGCAGGCTTGCAGCCAATGGCCCGCTTCTCTGTAGGCGGCAGGGCAACATCCGCGTCCTTCTCATCGTCTGTTCAGTATAGAGTATAAAAACATTATAGGGGATATGGATCGTTGAAGTCAAGCAGGCCTAGTAAGTCAGGCAGTATGCGCAGGTTCGACAAAACGTCACCCGCTCGCCAAAAATTCCGCTGATCGTCTCGGCCAGGGCTTTTTTCCTATCGCCAAGGTGAAAGACGATCTTTTTGGGCGCCAGCGAAACGAGCACGCTTACCCAGTAATCCTCTTCCCGGCAGAGCCCGTCTGCCATGCCGAAGAGATCATCAAACTGCTTGAGATTGAGCCGCTGTCCTTGATCGTCAAAAATCCAGCCTGGCTGATCTTTGGGGAAGACGATGTGCACCAGTTCGTACTTGGGCTCCTGTACCGAGACGAAATAGCGCAGCAGGTTGACAAACTGCTGGTATTCCTGATCCCGCAGGTACTCATCAATCCCGCTCTCCACTGCGTCCGGCAGTGCGGCCAGCTCCTCCTTTAGGCGAAACCGGACGAAGCCTTGAAGCACCATTTCATGATTTTCCCCCAGATATTCAAATACTTTCTTGTAGATCCTGGCCCGTCGAGACTCCCAAGGGCCTTCCGCCTCCGACCCGTACAGCACAAACTGGACGTAAGGAGAGATCACTTCCCAATCGGAGGCGTCAGCAAGGGTGAAATCCCGGCGCAAGATGGCCTGGATCAGCTCCGGTTCCAGGGTACGGACGATCCACTCTACTACGATCAAGGCAACGAACGAACGGACGATATCTTTCGCCCCCGCAGCGTATTCCTCTTTGGGCCAGCTGACAAAGGTAAACGCGTAGTAATCGCCGCGGTTTTCTTCCCGGAATTCTACGGTAACAGGGTCCGTACAAACCTGCTGTTGAACGGCCCGAACAGTTACGCGGAATCCCTCCTGCTGGGACTGCTGGTCATTCGGGAGGAATACGGATATCTTTTCCACGTTCGTCACCTCCTTTTTCTGCGAAACCTCTTGACGTGTGTCATCAAACATGGATGTGACCGCTTGCGGCTGGCAAACCGGGCATGACCGTTTTGTGTAGTTACAGTATATGTCCCCCCTCTATCGATATACTTTTGAGGAGTTGGTAAATAAAGCTTCGCCGAAGTCCGCCTGACGGCAAAAACGGCAAACACCTCCCTGTAGCGGGAGGTGTCGGCCTAGCGGGTTATGTCTTTCGTTTAGTTTTGCATCACAAAGTCGGTTTCGGCCATTTCGCCTTCCTGGAACACGCGCAGGATATCGTACTTGGTATTGCGCTGGGCCGGGATTTTGCCCGTTTGACGAATCAGTTCCAGAATGAGATTGGTGTTTACCTTGTAAGTGCACTTGGCTGCCGAGACGACGTTTTCTTCCATCATCGTCGAACCGAAGTCGTTGGCCCCGTATGACAGGGACAGCTTGCCGAATTCCGGACCGACAGTCACCCAGGAGGATTGGAAGTTGGGAATGTTATCGATCATCAAACGGCTGATGGCCAGTGTTTTCAGGTACTCTTCCGGCGTATTGTTGACCGCCTTCATATTGGTATTTTCAGGTTGAAACGTCCAGGTGATAAAAGCGGTAAACCCTTTTGTTTCATCCTGGGCTTCGCGAATCCGCATGAGCGAAAGCACCCGTTCTTCCATTAACTCGCCAAAACCGATCACCATTGTCGCCGTGCCCGGCAGCCCGGCTCGGTGAGCTGCTTTTTGCGTCTCAATCCAGTTTTTCCAGGATCCTTTCAAGCGTGAAATCTTTCGGCGGGTGCGGTCATCAAGAATCTCTCCCCCCGCTCCCGGCAGCGAATCAAGTCCGGCTGCTTTCAATTGTTTCAGCACTTCCGGGATGGGGAGTCCCGAAACCTCTGCCATCTTCTCTACCTCTGCGACAGAGAAAGAGTGCATGGTAATGTCAGGAAAACGACGCTTGATATCTCTCAGCAGAGTCAGGTAGTAATCAAACGGCAAGTCGGGATTGGTCCCGCCCTGCATCAGGATTTCCGTCCCGCCAACATCTACTGTTTCCTGGATTTTTTGTAAAATTGTCTCAGTTGGCAGCACGTACCCTTCACTTGAACCGGGACGCCGGTAAAACGCACAAAACCGGCAATAGGTGTCACAAACGTTGGTATAGTTGATATTGCGTCCAATGACAAACGTCGTAATCGGCTCGGGGTGCCACTTTTGCATGACCTGGTTGGCTGCGTGGCCGATCTTCTCAACCTGGTCGCTCTCAAACAGCGCCAAGCCGTCTTCAAGACCCAGCCTTTCGCCGGCTACGGCTCTTTCTAATATTTTGTCTATCAACTGGACCGCTCCTCTCTCCTTTTTTCTTCCCTTTTGATCGTAACACAAAAAAAACGCCCTGCCTATTGGCAGGGAGTTACATCAGTGGATCAGCCTTGTGTTCCGACTCATGCTGGTCCGTCAGCGAATGAAGCGGAGATTGACCGGATCCGCCCATGGTTAAGTTGGGATTTGACGCACTTCCTGTCATCGTCTGCTGCTTGCGATAAGCCGGTGACGAGAAGATCTGGCTGGCGTTTGCACTCGCGCCCTGATTCGTCCCGACACTGCTGGTCACGGTTGACTCAGGAGGCGAAGACTGTCCGGCTTCAACCGGCCCCGAGGGCGGCTGCAAATGCGGCGGCATAGCCTGGTTCATCGGTTGGTAACCGCGCAGCATATTGGTTTGCGCCATCTCTTGAAGCACGGGGATCTGATAGTAGCCCCGCCTGTTCATATACGACCAGATTTCGTATGCCTGATGAGCGCAATTGTTTGCCCCCTGCAGCATGGCTGCCCGTACTTCCGGGTCGGCACATTCCAGAGCAGCGTGCATTTTCATGACGGCACCCGTTTTGTGCAGACCAAGGAACGCAGACGCTACGTCCCGATCACCCATCTGCTCTGGACTATTCAGGGGCTGTACCGGGTTGGCATTCTGAACGCCGTACTGACCCGGCGTAGACAGCGGAGTCCGATAGGGAATGGCCTGTCCTCCGCCGCGGCCGTTGATGTGGTAAATCAGATTGTTGTATTCCGCTGTCATAAACTGCATCTGGTTAGAGATGATCTGCCTCAGTTCCGGATCCCGGACATAAGGGAGGTACACCTGGCCGAGATTGATTGCATCGATCGAAGCGTTTAACACCTCGTGCAGTTCCATGATTTCATGAGCGCCAAATTGCTGCTGCATGGTTCGCGCCTCCTCATCGTAAAGTTTTTCCAATGGCCGAATGCCTATTTTGCCCGGGCTTTCATCACCCTCTAGACGTATGTACATATATTTTTAATGTGTAAACATAAATCAAAAGAGGAGAGATTCTCGTTGGTCCAAAATTATCCGCCCCCACATCCTGGAGTGCATCCCGCACCGGCTGCCGACCCTGTCTTCTGGAGAAGACGTCGTTTCGACGGCGGGGCAGCAGCACTGCTGCCGTTTCTAACTCTGCCATTCCTGTTTAACTATTATTACCCCTACCCGCCGTTTTATCCCCCGTTCTATGCGTATCCATACCCGTTCTTTTCGTATCCATACCCATACTTTTAATCTCCTTGCAGTCGCAAAGACTCCAATGACTCCAATAACCTCTGTAGAACACAGAGGTTTTTTGGCTTATAATGAACAGGTAGAGGCATTCAAAAGGAGAGGGCCATGATTGATCAATTAACGGAAATATTTATGCGTTTTGGAACTTGGGGACTCTTTGGACTAGCCTTTCTTGACTCGATAATTCTGCCGCTGCCCCCTTTTTTCTTACAGATTGCCATGAGTTTCCTCAATCCATCCTATGCAATGATATATGCCACAGTCGCCTTTATCGGATCCATCGCAGGCGCGCCTGTTGGGTATCTCATGGGCAAAGTGTTGGGAAAACCTATCCTGAACAAGATACTGCCGCAAAAATGGATTTCCGTAGCGACGGACAAATTCGCCAAGGACGGAGACGCCGCTGTCCTGGTCGGCTCGTTCACGCCCATCCCCTTCAAGGTGTTTACGATTCTGTCCGGGGTGTTCGGCTTCTCGTTTATGAAGCTGATCTTGTACGCCATTCTTGGACGGGGGATCAAGTTCTTCGGGATCGGTTTGCTGTTTTATTGGTACGGAGAATATGCGAAGACGCTGCTTGAACAATACCTTGACATCTCACTGCTGGGAGTCGCTGCTGTGCTTGCAGTCGGCTGGCTGGCATTTAAGCTGGTAAGGTCGCGGAAACGCTGACCGATCCGGCTTTTTTTTCGGCAAAAAAGCATTTTTCAATAGACAAACACCTAATTTTCACTCGCTAATATATTGTAATTGTACGTAAAGTTGTTGGAGGTGAGCTAATGCCCCTGGTTCAAACAAATTCTGCAGGCCTTGATCTGCTGGCCAGATTGATGAGGGCTGAGGCCGAAGGAGAAGGGGAACTTGGAATGATGATGGTTGGAAACGTCGGGGTAAATCGGATTATATCCAACTGTCTTGATTTTAAAGGAATTCGCTCTATGTCCGATATGGTCTACCAGTCCCCGGGCGGGTTTGAATCTGTGACGCTGCCTTACTTTTACCAAAGGCCCCGGGATAGAGACAGACGATTGGCCAGGCGGGTCATCAACGGGGAAGCGCAGTACCCGGCAACGAACGCCCTCTGGTTCTTCAGGCCCACTGGCGGCTGTCCAGGCACCTGGTTTAACCAGCAGAACACAGGACGGTATAAAGCGCACTGCTTTTACGCTCCAACGCCGCAAGATTGCCCCCGGGTTTTTTAAACATATGCAAAAGGAGAGTATGATACATGAACGCTTACAACCCTTATTACGGAAGCCAGGGACAACCGTTTCCGCCCTTTCCTCCGAGCCCGTTCGGCGGACCGGGGCCCCAGCAGCAGATGATCCCGCCGAGCCCGTTCGGCGGGCCGGGGCCCCAGCAGCAAATGATCCCGCCGGGTCCGAGCGGCTCCCGGATACCTGGCACGCCGTTTCCACCTGTTGAGGAGTCCTATATTGAAAATATTTTGCGGATGAACCTCGGGAAGATGGCAACCGTCTATATGACGTTCGAAAACAACAGTGAATGGAACGCCAAGATCTTCAAAGGCCAATTGGAAGCGGCCGGGCGCGACCACCTGATCCTCGTCGATCCAGACACGGGAATGCGCTATCTGCTGAAGATGATCAACCTGGACTACATCACGTTTACCGAACCGCTCAACTACGTTCCCCCCACGCTGCCGAGAGGCATCCGCTAGTGTCTGTCAAAAAAAGGGCTGTACCCGAAAGCAGTCTCCTGCTGCCGGGTACAGCCCTTCCGTCTTGCAGAGAAGCGACGGCCGGGTGATGCCTATGACTCGTATCCATCGACGACCAGATCCAATTCGCCTGTATCCGGGTGGATAATCAACCCGTGCACCGGTACGCTCTTCGGAATCAGTGGATGATTGCGGATGACCTTGACGCTGTTCTCCACGTTCTCCCTGGTGCTCTTAAATCCGGACAGCCAGCGGTTCAGATCAATACCGGCGTTCTGCAAGGTATCAAACACATTGTCCGGAATCCCCCGCTCTTTCATCTTGTTCAGCATTTCATCCGAATCTACTTGGCTCATGCCGCAGTCGTGGTGGGCGATGACGTAAATCTCTTGGGCTTGGAGTGCGTATACGGCAACCACCAGACTTCGCATGATGCTCCCAAACGGATGGGAGATCATCGCACCGGCATTCTTGACAATTTTTACATCCCCGTTGCGAAGGTTCATCGCGTGCGGCAGCAGTTCTACCAGGCGCGTATCCATACAAGTCAGGATCACCATCTTCTTATTGGGAAACTTGGTTGTCTGAAAAGGCTCATATCCCTTATTTTCAACAAACTCCCGGTTGAATTGGATAATCTCGTACAGCTGTTTCAACGTCCTCACTCCCTCGTTTGTCAGTTTCGGCAATTAAAAAACATAAACTGCTTTTTTTATTAAACCAAATCCTTTGTGCTGTGTCATTATGCAGATAGGCACTGATCTGCGGCACGACCAATGAATGGATTTTTTTCCAATGGGCACACTTACATTGATTTTGCTTGAACGGGAGTGTTATGTGATGCCCTATATTCTTTCTGTCGGTACGGCCGTTCCTCCGTTTCAAGTCGACCAGGAGGAATCGATGAGGATGACCCGCCAATTATTCGGCGGAGCTTACTCCGACATCGACCGGCTGTTGACCGTGTTCGCCAACAGCAGCATCCGCAAACGCCACTTTTCCGTACCCTCGGACTGGTTTCAAACCGATCACACTGTAGGCGAGAAAAACCGGTTATACGTGGAATCCGCCTGTCGGCTCGGGACCCAAGCGATTCAAAATTGCCTCCATAAACTCCCCCTTTCCGCGGCGGAAATTGATTGTTTGATCTTTGTATCCAGTACCGGTTTTGCCACTCCCAGCATCGATGCCAGGATCGTCAACCTTCTGGATATGAAAGAACACGTCACTCGCATTCCGATTTGGGGATTGGGTTGTGCGGCTGGAGCGATGGGAGTGTCACGGGCATTTGAGTACGTCAGGGCCTTTCCCGAAACAATGGTGCTGCTGTTGGCTGTTGAGCTATGCGGCCTTACCTTTGTCAAAAACGACCTTTCCAAAAGCAACCTGGTCGCGACCTCGCTCTTCGCCGACGGGGCCGCTGCCGTACTGATCGCCGGCGACGCCTGTGTGGACAGCTTGTCCCTCAAGCCGTTGGCAAAAATCGTCGACCGCATTACCACCACCTGGAAGAATTCTCTTGACGTGATGGGCTGGGACGTCACAGATGACGGGCTCAGGGTGATCTTTTCCCGCGACATTCCCACGCTGATCAGACAGCGAATACGGGCCAATGTGGACGGCTTTCTCGAAAGAACCGGCAAGAGCCTGACCGATATCTCCCGGTACATTCCGCACCCCGGAGGTCCAAAAGTGCTGTCCGCCTACCGGGAAGTGCTCGGTTTGCGGCCCGTCCATACCAGCCTTGCGGAAGAAGTGCTGGCGGAATTCGGCAACATGTCCTCCGCCACGGTCCTGTTTGTTCTGGAAAAAAGCTTGGAGCAGCAGTGGACGCGGGGCGAATACGGACTGGTCACGGCACTCGGCCCGGGGTTTAGTTCCGAACTCATCCTGCTGGAGTCGGGGAGGTAGCCATGTCGCTATTTTTTGTCTCCATCCTGCTGATCGTCGTTGTCCAAAGGCTGTTGGAACTCTGGCTGGCCCGCCGCAATGCGGCTTTTATACGCTCGCGTGGCGGGTACGAAATAGGAGCGGACCACTACAGATACCTCGTTGGCCTGCACGTGTTGTTTTTTCTTAGTCTCACAGCCGAAGTCGGTCTCGCCGGCCGCCCGCTGGCTGACTGGTGGTGGGCGCCGTTTTCCTTCTTTGCAGCCGCCCAGCTGCTCCGTTACTGGTGTATCCGCAGTCTTGGGCCTTTTTGGAATACGCGCATTTATATCCTGCCGGGTGCCAAACGGGTGACTCGGGGCCCCTACCGTTACCTTCGCCATCCCAATTATTTGGTGGTCGGCATCGAGCTGCTTACCCTGCCGCTTACCTTTTCGGCTTACTTTACAGCCGTTCTGTTTACGCTAGCCAACTGCTGGCTGCTCCTCGCTGTCAGGATCCCCCTTGAGGAGGACGGGTTGTCCTGAACGATTTTGGCTCCGCCAATTGTCGATTTTTCCCCCTTCATGTACAATAGGGCTAATGTACAGGCAAGGGGGACGTAAAATTGGGCAGTACCTCGGTTATCGTATTGACATTGCTCATGACTGCTGCCATGATCGGCATTATGGTCGTCTTGATTACGAAAGCTTATTCCCGAAAAGACGACTGATTTTCCTGTATTCTTATCGCCTTGCTTGGCTTTTGGCTGCTTCGCCTTTTTGGGCATGCTAATGTGTGACAACCAAAAAGGAGTGGTATCATGTCAAAGCACAACGGCGTCAAAAATGAACAAGGCAGAAAGGAAAATCCCTCCCAAACACGCGCTTCCACGACCTTGAGCAAGGAAGAAGCCGCCCTAAAGAGAAAAGAGCCCTAAGCGGCTCTTTTTTAGTGAAACTCCAAATCAATTTTTCGCTTTGTCGGCGACTGCTCTTTCGGCATCCGCACTTCCAGCACGCCGTTGCGGTAAGTGGCTTTGATACCCTCTGTCGAGACACGGGCCGGCAGGGTTACCGAACGCGCAAACCGCCCAACAAAACGCTCGCTGCGATGCATCTGGTCGTCTTTTGCCTCATGGGTCCGCTCGACGGTTCCGGAGATGTGCAGGACATTGTTTTCTACGTCTATGTTGACGTCCTCTTTCTTCTCTAGCCCGGGGATTTCACAGGATGCGACTACCTCGTTCTCTGTTTCGTACAGATCCATTTTGGGTACGCCCATCTCCCGATCGTACCCAAATCCCAGCGGATAGGGAAACAACCGGTCAAATTCGCGTCTCATCGTTTCGAAATGGCGAAAAGGCTCGTACGGCACTAAAGCCATCAATATCCCTCCTGTCAAGATGTAACAAGGTTATCTTGCGCAGCCGGATACCCATTATGCACCGGGAACTCGACACTTTTCGGCAAAAAAAACACCTTTATGGATATGGGAACCAATTTCTATGTTATAATCTTCTCTGTCAGATTTTAGCCCATTTCTAGTAGGTGATTGCACGTGCCGGCGTTTGTCAAAATTCTTACAATATTATTGGCGGCTTTTGCCTTTTTGCTCTCATTTGCCGTACCCGTTTTATTGCTGTTCGGATTTCTTTGGATAGCGGGCATTCTGTTTCCAAACCTGGCCGATAATACCGAAGTACAAGACCTGATGATCCTTGCCATCTCTTCCACAATCTTTTTATTCTTTTACGAAGTGATCGGGGAACCTGTCGTCAAAAGCGTCTTGCAGCGGTTTGACATCCCGGTCCGCCTGAAATTGATCCCCGAGATCCTCTTCGGAACGATGACAATCTACAGTTCAGCCCGTCTTTGGACACCGCATCTTACCTTTGCGCTCTCTGCCGCATTGTTTGTCGGGACACTGGATGTTACAGTCGGTTATTTTCTGGAAAATCTCTACGAAAAAAAGTGACTTCGCGTGCTCTCATCATCTACTGGCTAATTGGTTGAAGGGGGGATTGAAAACGCTTTAAGGGTTTCTGACGGAATCATTCGAAGCGAGTGAAGCAACATAGTGAGAGGACACTCGCGGTTCAGCCATTGTATTTCATGAAGGAGGGAACAAATACGTGCTACTGGAATTAATCATCATTCTTATCGCTGCCAAAGTCGCGGGTAATCTTAGCCTGCGGTTTGGACAACCTTCCGTTTTAGGCCAATTGATCGCCGGAATTATCATTGGTCCCTCTTTGTTAGGTTGGGTACATAACACAGAGGTTTTGAAGGAATTGAGCAGTCTCGGTGTGATCCTGCTGATGTTCATCGCCGGGATGGAGACCAATCTCCAGGAGTTCAAAGCCAGTGCCAAAGCCTCTACCTATGTTGGACTCAGTGGAATTATCGTCCCTTTGGTGGGGGGATACTTTTCCGCGCTTCTGATGGGATTGACGCAATTTGAATCGGCGCTCTTCGGCCTGGTCCTGTCGGCAACCAGCGTCAGTATCTCCGTCCAGACGCTGCGGGAGCTGGATCGCCTGAAAACGAAGGAAGGCATGGCAATACTTGGTGCCGCCGTATTGGATGATATCGTCGTAATCGTGCTGCTCGCCTTTACGATGAGTATTCTCGGCGGTGACGTAAGCATCACGACAGTCCTGCTGAAAATGCTGGTATTCTTCGTTGTCGGTATCTTCGCAGCCTGGAAGCTTGTCCCGTGGATTTTGCGAAAATTTTCCCATACCAATATCCCTCAAGGCATGACCGTCCTGGCCGTCATCATCTGCCTTGCCTTCGCTTACTTTGCCGAAGAGACGGGCATCTCCGACATCATCGGGGCGTATCTGGCGGGAATCGCGATATCCAGAACAGAATTCCAGGAAAAGATCATGGAACGGGTGGAAGTGCTCAGTTATTCCCTCTTCGTCCCCATCTTCTTTATCAGCATTGGGCTGAGTACAGAAATCGGCGGGCTGGATTCTCTTTGGCTCATCTTGCCGTTTGGAGTGTTAGCCATCATGTCGAAATGGATCGGAGGCGGCTTGGGAGCAAAACTGGCAGGGTTCTCCTGGAGCAGTTCCTCCAGAGTGGGCGCGGGCATGATCTCCCGGGGAGAAGTCGCCCTCATCCTGGCCTCATTGGGACTGGAGAGGGGATTCTTCTCTCCTGCCTTGTTCTCGATTCTCGTCATGGTTGTGCTGATCACGACCATCGTGACGCCGCCGATCCTAAAGATCCTGTTTCAGGACAAAAAGAAATTTGCCCAGTGAATAAGACGCGAAAGAGAGCACAACAAACGTGCTCTCTTCTTTTTTTAGCGCTCAACTGAAACCGCGCAGCAGCACCCAGACGGTTAAAGCAAATGACAAACCGCCGATGATATATGCGCCAAAGGCTCCGACAGGCAGCTTTCTCTTCCCCAGCCAGCGGCCAAAATTGATTGTATAAACCAGGATTCCTAGCGGTACAAGCGCTTCGATGATAAAAATGGCAATATGCATGCTTCACACATCCTTACCTAGGCAAAACGGGGCGCAACTGACTGCCTATTCTTCTGATCTCGACCTTTACGTCCACGTCCACGATCGCGTTTTTGAGTGCGTTCCTGCGATCAAAATGTTCTATCTCCGCAAATGTGGCAAACTGTCCCCGGGAGCGCGAGAGAATCCCGAACGGCTCGCACTGGTAGGTATGGAATACCTTGTTCATCAGCTCTTCCTGCCGTTTTTCCAGCTCCTTGCCGACCTGTTTCTCCAGCAGAGACATATTTTTGGGAGTCGTGTAGTTCACTTCGCTGTGGACGCCGATCAGCGTAGCTTCCAGCTTTTCGCTGAGGTGGATCCGAATCGGATTTGCCTTTAGATCCACCTGCAGCTTTGGCGGCCTGGCGTGTTTCAACTCCAAGGAGACAAGTTCTTTTTTTCTAAGGGGGTCGGTAAAGTGAAACTTGATCGGTGGCATTTCCCCCCGAATCATTGTCAGCATTCTTGACTCTTTCGTATCCAGCATTGCTACCAGCTTGTCCGCACTGAACAAGGCAGTCCCGGCAAAATCGACGGGATTCCCTCCCTCACGTGCAATCTCTCCGGCTACAAACGCCATCTTCTTGTCCTTGGGGATGCTTTTTTCATCCTTTGCCGCCTCCTTGTTGACGGCAATGATACTGACGACGGGATCGTCGGTTGTGGTCTCCAGCATGTAGAGAAAGGTGTGCAAGGTGGCAGGAAATGCCTGTCCGGTACTCTTCATCACAGCGTTAATCGATTGGGTTAAACGGTGAACGGACTGTTCCAGTATCGGCTTGTCCATGAGCAGCAGTTCCCTTACCTGCCCTTTGGCGATGGAAACCGTAATCGTCCGGCGAAATTCACGGTAGCGGCTAAGGGGCCGCAAATGCTTGATCAACCCTTTCCTGGCCAAAGATTCGCTAAACACAAAATTGGACATGTGGCTGAAGTCGAGTCGGCGCTCGATATTCGTTTGCAGCAGGGTAATCGCTTCAATTATCGATTTGGCCCTGACGGTAACCGGCTTCGCTCCGCTTAACACTTCCTCGCCGCTTCCGCCGCTCGTTCCTTCCTGGCCTGCCAGCTTTCGCGGAATGGAAACGCGTATCGATACGTCGATCTGGTTATCCGGTGCTTCATCGATGCCGACGGCTGCGACAAACGCCACTTCTTCCAGTTCAACTTTGTCATAGCACCCGCCGAGCAATAGCGGCATCAATGCAATAACCGGGACAAGGCAAAGCACCTTTGAATTCATCTTGGAGAAGCCCTCCTCCGCCTGTAAGGCTTGCGCAGCCTGACCCACAGCAGCAAAGCGGCAGGCAGGACAATTACCGCAAACCAACTCCAATTTATGACAAAGTGAATGTACCAGCTTAACGTCTCCGGAAAGTTTTTCGGAAAAAAGGCCAGCACGTAAACCATTAGCATGATCGCCGGGATGAGCGGCCGATTTACCGGCATCTTGCACAGGATTGCGACCAGATAGGAAGTGATCCAGATGTCAATGGCCGTCTTGATCAAGGCCATGGAGATCCAGATGAAGACATACCCGGATTCCAGGCGCTGGATAAACCTCCCGATTCTCGCCAGCCTGCCCAACTGGTACATCGGATACGGGCTCTCCAAAGCAGATTCATACGGGAACACCATTAAAAAAACAAGCGTTACTAAAGCATATAAGAAGCCAATGATAATCAGGCTCCAGTACCCGACTGCTTTGCTGTCCCGCGAATCTTGCAGGAGCGGAGACAAAATCACCAGCAGCAAAATATTGTTAAATTGCCCTGTTGTGACAAGGCTGTAGCTAAGCACGTCAGGAATGCCACGGCCCCAAAGCGGCAGCAGGTAATAAGGCCGATACCAGTTCCAGTTCAGCAGCAGCAGCGAAATGACTCCGACAATAGCAACTGGAAAGAAAATCCAGGAGATGCGAGATAAGCCTTCAACCCCCTTGTACGCACAGTAAAATGTCACCAGGACAAAGGGGATGAGGACAAACGACAGCGGCGACTGCGGCAGGACCGTTGTCACCACTGTTTCCGTAAAGAGTCTGGTTTCAATCCCTGCATCTGCAACCAGAAAAATAATGATCAATAGCAGGATGGGAACCCGCAGCCAGCCTGTCTTCAGCGGTTGATTGGTGTTCGAATCGGTAAGCACCGGCGCGATGATCGCCCAGATCACCATGCAAATCAACATGGCGATGATCGGCGTCATCCAGGCAGCCGTACCGGCATGTTCCGCAAACTGCTGGGGATCGGTCAGAAAAATGTCCGCGATCCCGCTGATCGTTACCAACGCGAATAGCTCTACCTTGCCAAGATGGCCTGTCTTAATCATCCTGATCGCGCCCCTCTTCCATGTCTGACCGAGCTTCCCTGGAGTCGTGCACGGTAGGATCCCAGATACGGGTAATCGTTTTTTCCCGGCGTTCTTTTCCTGTGTAGAGCGGCCGCGGCCGATGTGTCTCCTTATACGGCTCTACCCTTACCATCGTATCGCCGACAGGCGGTTTGAACGGGGACACTGGAGACAAGATGGGAACGCCAAACGACTTGGAGCAGGCCCACTGCATCAGCAGGGCAATCACTCCCAGGGTAATGCCGTAAAATCCCCAAAAAGATGCCATGAGGACAAAGCCAAATCTAAGCACCCTGATCCCGAGGGCAAAGCCTGTATTGGGCATGGTAAATGTAGCGAGAGTGGTAATCGCTACGACGATGACCAACAACGGGGAGACAACCCTAGCCTGAACGGCAGCTTCGCCCAGAATCAACGCCCCGACGATGCCGATCGTCGGTCCAATCACGTTGGGGATCCGGATCCCCGCCTCCAGGATCAGTTCAATGGCGAACTCCATCATGATCACCTCTAGGATCAGCGGAAACGGCACCTTTTCTCTGGCGGCGGCGATGGCCAGCATCAAATCAGTCGGAATCATCTCCGGATGGTAATTGGCGATCGCGATGTACTGGGCCGGCAGCAGCAAAGCTATGATCAAGGCGAGGACGCGCCCCACCCGGATGATGCTGGCGACAGGAGAGCGCGTGTAGTAATCTTCCGACGTCTGCATCATGGACCAGATCATCGTCGGCATGATCAAGGCAAATGAACTTTGCCCGACAAACACCGCGACAAACCCTTCCGCCAAAGAGGCTGCCACCCGGTCCGGCCGCTCCGTAGAGGTCATTTTTGGGATCAGCAGGGCGGTGCGGTCTTCGATGTACTGTTCCAACACGCCGCTGTCCTGCAGGAAATCAGCCTTGATTGCGTTGATGCGCCGCTTCACTTCGCTGACCAATTTGGGATTGGCAATGCCTTTTACGTACATGATCGCCACATCGGTCGGCGCCAGCTTTCCCACCTGTGTCATTTCCGTGATCAAGTGTTCCGTCCTCAGCCGCGAACGGACAAGACCCGTATTGGTTCGCAGATTTTCCGTAAAGGCATCGTGCGGACCGCGGATGGCTGCCTCTGCCTTGGAATCGGAGACGTTGCGGTGTTCCCAGCCCTTTGTCTCAACCACAAACGCTACGTCAACGCCGTCTACAAACACTGCGGTTGAGCCCGCCAAAATATTTTTCTTCACGTCCTCCCATCTCTCGTACTGCATCACTTGATTGCCGGGCAAAAGGGTATTTTTGACCATCTGAAAACGGGACTTGTCCAGCTTTTCTTCGGGAAGCGCGGCCAGCATCATGAGCGGCTCCAGAATGTTGTTATTGATCACCTTGCTGTCTACGAGTCCTTCTGTAAAAACGATCATCGCCTCGATCGGCGGTTGAAGCGGGATCCAAAAATCGCGAACGACGATGTCCGAGTTTTTCGGCAAATAAAAGTCTCTTTCAATCCTTTTCTTGTTGAGGGCGATCTCGGAGAAGACCTGCTGGGAATCCAGGCTTCTGGTGTCCGGCTTTTTCTGCAGCTCGCGAATGGTTTTGATGCGTTTTTTGTTCCCCTGCTTTTTCTCTTCTGGAGGAACCCTGAGTTCTTCGTTCGAGTATTTCTGAGCCTCGTCATTGGAGGGCGTCAAGTAAAAATCTTCGTCCAGAATCGTATCATCAACGGTGAACAATCTGCCAATCTTCGACCAAAAAGACACTCGCCGTTCTTCCTTTCCCTCTGCTCGTTTGATTGTAGAATTTGCCAATTGTCCGTTCCTTATGCAACAAAAAAAGCAGCCGACTCCTATTGCACAAGGTCGGCTGGCTATTTCACAGACAGACAATCAATCGAGGTGGCCCTTATACTAGTCATATGAACAAAACCTGCCGAAGGGCACTGTAAATCCAGGATTGTTCAAAAAGACGCCAAGATTTCTTCACCGTTCGTTAACAAACATTCGCACATGATTAACATTTTGCCCTCATAATAGTAAGTGGAACGACAGAATGAAGAAAGGGTCGATAATATGCGTACGTACAAGTTCCTATTTGAGACCAAGTCAAAACAGTGGATTGAAACCATCAAGGCCAATAGCATGTTTGATGCAGCCTCGAAAGCAAAGGAACTGGCCATCAGCAAATCGCAGGCGTTGGCAGCCCGCATCCAATTTTCGTTCTACCACATCAAAGCTGTTTAATATAGAGCCGCCTGCCCCCTCGCTCCCATTTACGGGAGCTTTTTTCATTCTCTCATAACCTCGTGAGCAGCTTGGCGAACAGGGCCGCCCTGACCGGGAGCTGATCGATCAGCACATGCTCGTATTCCGCATGCGGTCCGTCGCCGACGGCCCCCAGTCCATCCAGCGTTGGAATTCCCAGAGCAGAAGTGAAGTTCCCGTCGCTCCCCCCTCCGACCGCCGTTTCCGTCAAAGCAAACCCCAGCTCCTTGGCCGCTTCTTGCGCCAGGTTGAACAGCCGCTCCGTACCCTCCGTTCGCTCCATCGGCGGCCGTTCGATTCCGCCTTCCACCGTCATGATGATGCCTTCTCGGTGCGGTTTGGCTGCCGTGACGAGACTGCTGATCCGCTCTGCTTCAGCCAAGCTGGTCACCCGCAGATCGACGTGCAGCTCCGCCTGTTCGGCGACGACGTTGACGCGATTTCCCCCGTGTGCGATTCCAACGTTCAGGGTCGTGCCTTTTGAGTAGTCCGTCAAGCTGTGCAAAAACAAGATTTGACGGGCCATTTCATCGACGGCGCTAATCCCGTCTTCGTGGTGGTTGCCGGCGTGCGAGGCTCTGCCTTTGAGCTTGATCGTAAAATTGCCGACGCCTTTGCGGGCGGTCTTCAGCGCTCCGGTCTCGGCGACCGCCGGTTCGGGAACCAATACAGCCCGGCTTTTTAAGGCTTCCTGTTCGATCAGCTCCCGCGATGTGCCGCTGCCGATCTCCTCGTCGCTGGTGCAGAGAAAGACAACTTTATGCTTCAACGGGATGCCCAGGTCGCGGCAAGCCTTCAGCGCCCAGAGGGATTGGATAATGCCGCCTTTCATGTCGAAGATCCCCGGCCCGTAGGCTTTGTTGCCCTCTACGCGGTAATTCAGGCGGCCGACATCCCAAACCGTATCAAAGTGGGTGGTAATCAGGATCTGCGAGTCTCCCTCGCCGTAAGCAAAGCGGAGATGATTCCCTGTCTTCGTCTGCGGGATGACCTCATCGTCCACACCGAGACGAGATTGGAAGAGAGATTGCAAGACGGTCCCGCAGCGGTCCACTTGCTCCTTGACGTTCGAAGGCGATTCCGCCTTTACCACGGTTTCCAGGTCGGCTAATATATGCTGCTGATTTTCCTGCAAATAGCTTAAAATGTCCGCCATCTTTTCCACATCCTCCTATGCTTTTTTTTGCAGCTCACCGGCGTGAAGGGCACAGTAAGCCAGCGTTTTTACTGCGATTTTCAAGACCTGCTCGTCAATGTCGAACTTTTCGTTGTGATGACCGGCAGCCAATGTCGTGCCGAAGACGAGATAAGCGGCCAGCCCGCCGTGTTCCTGTACCCGGTTGATGAAGTATGTCGCATCTTCCGAGCCGCCGGATTGATGCCGATCCACGATCGTTTGGACTTCCTCCACTTTTTCGGCTTGGGAGCGAATAAAGGGGATCAGCTGCGTGCTGGAGACGGCACTGCCCGCCTTGCCGACGATCTCCACCTTCTCTGAAACCCCGTACATGGCGGCTGCACCCCTGATCACTTGCATCGCCTGCTCCAATATGTAGTCGTTAATCTCGTCTGTGTCGCCCCGGGTCTCCAGCTTGAATGAGGCAAGATTGGGGATGACATTGCGGCCGCTGCCTGCGTTCAGCACACCGACATTGATACGGGACGCCCCTGCTCCGTGCCGGGAAATGGCGTGCAGGTTAAGCACAGCCGCTGCCGCTGCGAGCAGGGCATTTTTCCCTTCCTCCGGCTTGCTCCCGGCATGTGACGCGACACCTGTATACTCCACATCCAGTTTTGTCGTCGCCAGGTATCCTTCCGACCCGCAGACCACGCTGCCAAGAGGGATCCCGCAGCCGACGTGGGCAGCAAAGAAGATGTCCACATCCTCTGCCACTCCAGCCTCCACCATCGCCTTGGCCCCCCTGACCCCCTCCTCGGCGGGCTGAAAGATGAGTTTGATCCGGCCGCTGAGCTCATCTTTGAGCTGCATCAGCAGCCGGGCCAGCCCCAATCCGATTGCGGTATGGGCATCGTGGCCGCAGGCGTGCATCATTCTGGCATTGACCGAGCGAAATCCCTCGGCGCTCGGAACGTGGGACAGATCGGTCGACTCGACGATATCCAAGGCGTCCATGTCGACGCGAAAAGCCACCGTTGGCCCTGGCCGGCCTGTCTCCAAAGTCCCGACGACGCCGGTAAACCCGCCTGACAGGTACGGCAGCCATTCAACCTCCGCGCCCTGCGAAATAGCCCGCTGCTCCTGCTCGGCCAGGAAATCTTGCGGAGGCACACCCATCCTGGCTTCTCCCTTTACGACCTCCGCTCCTGCCTTTACATGGTACCCCCATTCGTGCAGCATTGCCGCCACTTTGCTTGCCGTGCGGAACTCCACCCATCCCGACTCCGCGTGCTTGTGAAAGTCCCGCCTCCACTCGATCAGCGCGGGATACAGCTGGTCTGTCAGTTGTTCAATGTTTCTCGACATAACGAAATACTCCTTCTTTGCCTGACGTTTTTCCATATGGGAATATTTACGGAAATGTTCTCTATATCAAAAAAAATTCGGCCATCCTTCTCCTTTTTCCTCCTCGTATTTTGCAAGAGTTGTATTTTATATTCAAATTTTCAAAATTGACATTGTTTTCAGTGTAATTTATAGTTTTGAGTAAGCCTTTCGGAATATTTCCCAAAAGGGAGGGATCCCATGCAAGACATTTTTGCTTACATCGAACAGAATCAGGAAACGTACATCAAGTGGCTGCAAGAGCTCTGCCGCCAGCCGAGCGTCGCCGCCCAGAACCGCGGAATGAAGGAGACTGCCGTCATGGTGGAGCGCATGATTCGAGATACGGGCGGCGAAGCCAGGCAGATTGAGACATCCGGTTATCCGGTCGTCTACGGCCAGTTTGCCGGAAGCGGAAAGAGGACCCTCTCTTTTTACAACCACTACGACGTACAGCCGGAAGACCCGCTTGAATTGTGGGATTCTCCCCCGTTTGCCGCCGAGATCAGAGACGGTCGGATGTACGCCCGCGGCGTCGCTGACAATAAGGGCAACCTGATCGCCCGGCTGGCGGCTGTGCACGCTTACCTGCAGGTGCGCGGCAACCTGCCGATCGACGTCAAATTTATCGTCGAAGGCGAAGAGGAAATCGGGAGTGTCTGTCTGCCGGAATTTGTGGACAACCACCGCGAGCTGCTGCAAGCTGATGGGTGCCTCTGGGAGTTCGGTTATAAAAACGCCGACGGCCGGCCGCAGGTCAGTCTCGGCGTAAAAGGGATGTGCTACGTGGAACTGGTCTGCCGCGGCGCCAACACCGATCTGCATTCCGCCAATGCGGCGATCATCGAGAACCCCGCATGGCGCCTTTTGTGGGCGTTATCCACACTGAAAACTCCAGACGAACACATCCAGATAAAAGGGTTTTACGATAAAGTGGCAGAGTTGTCCGAGCACGACAACGAACTGCTGCAAAACATGATCTACGACGAGGCGAACACGCTGGAAAAGCTTGGCCTCAAATCGTTCCTGCTGAATCTGTCCGGCATTCCGCTAAAAGAAAAGTTGATCTTCCAGCCTACCTGTACCATATGCGGCATCGAATCGGGGTATACCGGTCCCGGCTCCAAGACCGTGCTGCCATCGGAAGCCCGCGTCAAACTGGATTTCCGCCTCGTCCCGGACCAGGACCCGCACGAAATCCTGCATTTGCTGCGCCGGCATCTGGACGAGAGGGGCTTCGCTGACATTGAGCTGGAGTCCTTTTCGCTGGAACACCCTGCACGCACCCCGCTTGACAACCCGTTGACCCGGGCAGTTGTCGACACCGCCAGACAGGTTTACGGGCTGGAACCCACCATCATGCCGATGTCGCCCGGCACCGGACCCATGTACATACTCTGCCAAAGCCTCGGCATCCCCGCAGTCTCAGTCGGAGTCGGCCATTTTGCATCCAACAATCACGCTCCGAATGAAAATATCATCATCGAAGACTACATCCAGGGAATCAAGCACATCGCTGCCATCATCGAGGGCTTCGCCCATCAACCGCAGTGAACAGGGGGATGAACATTGGAGCAGATCTTGGACAAAGCGAGAGCATTAGCGGATGAAATCACCCTTTGGCGGCGCGATTTTCATCAGCATCCCGAACTTGCCTTTCAAGAGACACGCACATCGCAGATCGTCGCTGACCATCTGACTAAGCTCGGGCTGGAGGTAAAACGCGGGGTAGGGCGCACCGGCGTCGTCGGCGTACTCCGCGGATCGGCTCCCGGACCGACGATTGGCCTTCGGGCCGATATGGACGCCCTGCCGATTCAGGATCAGAAGACCGTCCCGTACAAGTCCGGCATCCCGGGCAAAATGCACGCCTGCGGCCACGACGCCCACACCAGCATCCTGATGGGAGCAGCCAAGCTGCTCACCCGCCACTTCCGCCCCGAGCAGGGAAACATCGTCTTCGTCTTCCAGCCTGCGGAGGAAGATCAGGGCGGCGCCCAGGAAATGATCAATGACGGCTTATTGCGCGACTTTCAGATCGAGGCCATGGCCGGCTTGCACGTCTTTCCCGGCGTTCCCGTCGGCCAGATCACGGCGGTGCGGGGCGTCGGCTGCGCGGCGGCTGACACGCTGCGGATCAAGGTGATCGGCAACAGCGGCCACGCCGCCCGCCCACACCAAGCGATCGATGCGATCACTGCGACAGCCGAGGTGATATCCGCCCTGCAGCACATTCCCAGCCGCTTCGTCGACCCGCTCGATCCGGTCGTGATCACGATCGGCAAGATTCACGGCGGAACCGCCTCGAACGTCATCGCTGCCGAAGTGGAACTGCTCGGAACCGTCAGAACGCTCAACCCCAAGCTTCGCGAGCAAATGCCGAAGCTGATCGAGCAGGTCGTGGGCGGCGTGACTGGAGCGCTCGGGGCTTCGTACGAACTTGCTTACGAGTTTGGCTACCCTTCTGTCATCAATGACGACCAGATGGTAGACCTGGCGCTCAGGACCGCTGATCGGCTGCTGGGCGAAGGCAGCTCCAAAATCGTCGAACCTTCCATGGGCGGCGAAGACTTCTCCTACTACACCCATCACGTGCCGGGCGTCTTCTTCCGCCTGGGAGTGGGCAATCCGGAGAAAAACGCCGTCTATCCGCTGCACCATCCCATGTTCGATCTTGACGAAGAAGCGCTTCCCATCGGCGCTGCACTGCTGTCCGCGATGGCACTTGACTTTACCAAAAGGGGGATCACATCGTGAAACGTTTGGCATCAATCGGATTGGCAGTAATTCTGGCGCTGTCCGGGCTGCTCGCCGGCTGTACGAGCACTTCGGCGCCGCAGACGACGACAGAGCAGCCGCCAGCACAGACCGGCGGCGATACGGCATCGTCAGGCGAAAAAGTACTGACAGTCGCGAGCGGGAACGACATCGAATCGTTTGACATTCACAACCACAACAACACCTCAACCGAAGCTGTCCACGTCAACATGTTCAACTACCTGGTGAAGAAAGACCGAAACCAGCAAATCCAGCCTGACCTTGCGGTTTCGTGGGAAAACACGGATCCGACCACCTGGCGCTTCAAGCTGCGGGAAGGGGTCAAATTCCACAATGGCGATCCGTTTACAGCCGCTGACGTCAAATTCACGCTGGAGCGGGCAGCCAGAGACAATACGCTCCTGGAGTACGGCAACTACAAACAGATCAAAGAGGTAAAAATCGTCGACGACCACACTGTCGACATCATAACGGACGGACCGCAGCCCGTGATGCTCAACCGGCTCTCCCGGCTCGGTTCCGGGATGCTTCCCTCCAAGTACATCCAGGAAAAAGGCTGGGATGAATTTCTGAACAAACCGGTCGGCACAGGTCCCTACAAGTTCTCTGAATGGAAGAAGGCTGACCGCTTGATCCTGGTGAAAAACGACGATTACTTCGGAGACAAGCCCAAGTGGGACAAGCTGATCTTCCGCGCTATTCCGGAGGATTCGACCCGCGTCGCCGAGCTCTTGACCGGAGGCGTCGACCTGGCTGTCAACATCCCTCCGACCGACATGCAGCGCATCGACGACAACCAAGGCACCCACACAGCATCCGGCCCGACGCAGCGGGTTATGCAGTTGACCTTGCGCTTGACCGATGGAAAGGTGACAGCCAACCCCAAGGTCAGGGAAGCCATCGAACTGGCGATCGACAAGCAGGCGATCGTCGACAACCTCCTCGGCGGCGGCGCAACCATCACCCGTACGCGCGTCACACCAGGCAACTTCGGGGCGGATCCCGACTTGTACGGAAAACAGCTGTACGATCCTGAGCGCGCCAAGCAGCTGCTGGCGGAAGCAGGCTATCCAAACGGGATTGAGGTCGCGATGAGCTCGCCGAGCGGCCGTTACCTGAAAGACAAGGAGACTGCCGAACTGATCGCGGCGATGCTGGGAGAGGTAGGCATCAAGGTAAAGCTGGAATTTTTGGAATGGAGCAAATTCAACGAGAAGTACAAGGGCAAAACCTTCGGTGAAATATTCATGATCGCGTATGCCAACTCCATGTTCGACGGTTCGCTGGCATTTGACCGGATCTACAGCGAACGGGCTAAAGGAGAGAGCGATTACACCAACCCGGAGGTAGACAAGCTGCTCGATGAAGCAGAAACCAACATGAACCCGGAAGAGCGGACGAAGCAATACCAAAAGGTACAGCAGATCGTCGCGGAAGACCGCCCGGTGATCTATCTGTTCCAGACCAACGCCAACTTCGGGGTGAGCGATCGGATCAATTTTGAACCTCGCCTGGATGAAATGCTGTTCGCCGATGAAATCACGCTAAAATAGGATTTTCTCCGAAACAAAAGGGGGTCTCTATCTCTATGGTGAGACCCCTCTTCATTCCAAGCATCCTGTGGAGGTGAAACCGTGAGGCAGTATATCGTCAAAGCGCTCCTGCAGTTTATCCCGGTCATGTTTCTGATCACCCTGATCGTCTTCTTCCTGGTACATGTGACAGGCGATCCGGTATCGTTGATGCTCTCCGACACGGCAACAGACGAGGACCGCGAAATTCTTACCAAAGCACTTGGCTTGGACCAGCCGATGTACATCCAGTACTTCAAGTTTATGGGCAATCTCCTGCAGGGAGATTTCGGCACGTCGTTTCGCTACAATCAGCCCGCACTGCCGATCGTCTTGGAGCGGCTGCCTGCCAGCTTTGAATTAGCCATCGCCGCAATGCTCGTCGCGACCGTCATCTCCATCCCTCTGGGCATTTGGTCGGCAACCAAGCGCAACTCCGTGCTGGACGTGTTTGTCACCGGCGGTGCCGTTTTGGGAAAAGCGATGCCCAGTTTCTGGCTAGGGATTATGCTGATTCTGCTGTTTGCCGTAAAATGGAAAACCCTGCCTGTGTCTGGCCACGGTTCCTTCAAGCACCTGATCCTGCCGGCCATCACTCTCGGCACCGGCATTGCCGCCGAGATGACCCGTTTAATCCGCTCCAGCCTGCTGGAGATATTGGGACAAGACTACATTCGCACTGCCCGTAGCAAGGGACTGGTGGAGATGCTGGTCATCTACAAGCACGCTTTTCGCAACTCGCTCATCCCCGTCGTCACGATCATGGCCCTGCAGACCTCCGTTTTGATCGGCGGCACGCTGATCACCGAAACGATCTTCTCCTGGCCCGGCATGGGGCAGCTGATCATTCAAGCGGTAAATACCCGCGACATGGCCATCGTCCAGGCTGCTGTCTTCGTCATCGCCCTGCTGGTCATCATCAGCAATCTGTTGGCCGATCTGCTCTACCGCTTCCTCGATCCGCGGATCAAGTACAACTAGATGCGTATCTTTTCAACAGAAGAATAATCCGGAGGTGAACCCCTATGTCTGCATCATTGGAAACGCCTGCCGCTTCCGTCCCCATGCAGCAGACGAACAGACGGGCCGGCAAGCTGCGCCGCGGGATCCGTTCCTTGCTGAAGAGCAAAACAGGTACGCTCGGCATGTTGATCATCGTGATCTTCACCTTCATGGCCCTCTTCGCCGGTCAGCTCGCCCCGCAGGATCCGGCCAAGCAGAATGTGGCCCTGCGTTTGAAGCCGCCCATGTGGCTGGAAGGGGGAAAAGCCGACTTTCCGCTCGGGACTGACAATTTGGGCCGCGATATCCTCAGCCGAATCATCTACGGCTCTCAAGTATCGCTATTGGTCGGCATCTGTTCCGTGATCATCGCCGGGCTGATCGGCGTGCTGTTGGGACTGGTCTCAGGCTACTTCGGCGGCTGGATCGACATGGTGATCATGCGAATCGTCGATGCCTTTTTGGCAATCCCCAATATTTTGTTTACCCTCGTCATACTGTCTGTACTGGGTCCCGGTCTGGTCACCCTGATCCTGGTGCTGGGCATCACCAATTGGACCAACTACGCCCGCATCGTCCGCGGGGAAGTCTTAAGCATCAAGGAGCGCGATTTCGTCCGCGCGGCCCGCTCGGTAGGAGCCCGCGATGCCCGGATTATCTTCACGCACATCCTGCCCAATGTCGCCTCCTCGTTTATCGTCATCTCGACCTTGAGCGTGGCGACCACGATCATCCTGGAGGCATCGCTGAGCTTCCTCGGCCTGGGGATTCAGCCGCCTACCGTATCGTGGGGCGGAATGCTCAGCGATGGCAGGGATTACGTCGCGACCAGCTGGTGGATTGCCACATTTCCGGGCTTGGCGATTACCCTGACCGTCCTGGGGATCATTTTCCTCGGCGACTGGCTGCGCGACGTGCTGGATCCGCGCATGAAGCAAAAGGCAAAGTAGCGAGGTGGGACAAGTGGAAGCAAAACTGCTCGAGGTAAAAAACCTGCATACCCATTTTAAGACAGAAGAAGGGGTTGTCCCATCGGTCAATGGCGTGTCCTTTTCCGTATCCCGGGGAGAGACGCTCGCAATCGTCGGGGAGTCCGGCTGCGGCAAGAGCGTCACCTCCCTGTCGATCATGGGACTGGTCTCCCCGCCGGGTGAAATCGCCCGCGGCGAGATCCTGTTTGAGGGGCAAAATCTGGTAACTCTTGGAAAAAGATCGATGCGCAAGCTGAGAGGCAACAAGATCTCGATGATTTTTCAGGAGCCGATGACGTCGCTCAATCCGGTCTTTACGATCGGCAACCAGATCGGCGAAGTATTCCGGCAGCACCAGAGTCTGAGCAAGCAGCAAGCAAGAGAGCGAAGCGTGGAAATGCTGGAGCGGGTCGGAATCCCGCGGCCGGAAAAAATCGTCGACAGCTTTCCCCATCAACTGTCCGGAGGCATGCGGCAGCGGGTGATGATCGCCATGGCCCTCGCCTGCCACCCCGCTCTGCTCATCGCCGACGAACCAACCACGGCCCTGGATGTAACGATCCAGGCGCAGATTCTGGAATTGATGAAGCAGTTGAACAAGGAACGGGACACCGGCGTGATCCTAATCACCCACGACCTGGGCGTCGTCGCGGAGATGGCCGACCGGGTAGCGGTGATGTACGCTGGCGAGATCGTGGAAGAAGCTGATGTTTTTGAACTGTTTGCCCGGCCAAAGCACCCCTACACGAGGGGGCTGCTCGGATCGCTGCCCAAGCTGGACGAACAGCGCGAGGAGCTGGACTCCATCTCCGGGACGGTGCCAAATCCGCTCGATATGCCCGCCGGCTGCTCGTTTCACCCCCGCTGCCCGCTGGCCGGCGAAGAGTGCACAAAGCAAAAGCCGCAATTGACCAAAGTGGGTTCCGGCCACTTGGCCCGCTGTTTCTATGCTGAGGAGGGAGGAATACGCTATGGAACCAACCAGAGAGTCAGCTCAGCCTCTCCTTGAAGTCAAAGGGTTAAAAAAGTACTTTCCGTACAAGCAGGGGCCTTTCTCCCGCCAGGTCGGCTACGTACGAGCGGTCGACGGGCTGGATTTTGCCGTATACCGCGGCGAGACGCTAGGCATCGTCGGGGAATCGGGCTGCGGCAAATCAACAGCAGGCCAGCTCATCATGCAGCTGTTGGAGCCGACAGAAGGGGAAATCTGGTTTGAAGGACGAAATTTGTCAGCCCTATCGAAGGAAGAGGTGCGCAGGGCCCGCCGCGATCTGCAAATCATCTTTCAGGACCCCTACTCTTCGCTCAATCCCCGCATGAGAGTGGCGGACATCATAGCGGAGCCGTTGAAAGTGCACGGCCTGCACAAGGGGGCGGAGCTGACGCAAAGAGTCGCGGAGCTGCTTCACCTCGTCGGTCTAGGCGAGCACCACCTGCATCGCCACCCCCACGAATTTTCCGGCGGCCAAAGGCAGCGGATCGGCATTGCCCGGGCGCTTGCCCTTAATCCTAAACTGATCATCTGCGACGAGCCGGTCTCTGCATTGGATGTGTCGATCCAATCGCAAATTCTCAATCTATTAAAGAAGCTGCAAAAAGAGCTTCAGCTCACCTACATCTTCATCGCCCACGGACTGCCGGCCGTCAAACATATCAGCGACCGCATCGCCGTCATGTACCTGGGCAAGATCGTAGAGCTGGCCGATCGCGACTCTCTCTTTGCAAGTCCGCTGCACCCGTACACCCGGGCCCTGCTCAACGCTGTTCCCGTACCTGATCCGACGAAGCGAAAAGAGCGGATCATCCTGCAGGGAGATTTGCCCAATCCAGCCAATCCGCCTGCCGGATGCCATTTTCACACCCGCTGCCCGCATGCCCAGGAGATCTGCCGCAGCAAACCTCCTGTTCTGCAGTCTCACGCTGACGGGCACCTGGTGTCATGCCACTTCCCATTACTTGAAAAGGCGCCTGTCGAAACCGCATAAATCTGAGACCGGGGCCAAAGGCGCCCCGTTTTTTTGACGGTTTTTGCAAAAAGAGAACTAGTTTCTTCTCTATCATTTGTGTAACATAGAACGTAAATTTATTTTCAAAGGTGGAATCATGAAATGACTCAAGCGGCAGCCACATTTGCACGACCTCAACTGGCGGATTGTATTCCTGATCTGGTAGCTTTTGCAAGAGGAGAGAAAAAAGCTACCCTCTATATCCGCAATGGCACCCTGGTAAATGTGGTATCTGGCGAAATTCTGCCCCATACCTCCGTAGCTGTAGTCGGCACCCGCATCGCTTATGTCGGTCCTGATGCCCCAGAAATGATCGGGGAGACAACGCAAGTCATAGACGCCGAAGGCAAGTACATCGCACCCGGCCTGTTGGACGGACACTGCCATATTGAAAGCAGCATGCTATCGGTTACGCAATTTGCCAATGCGGTGCTTCCGCTCGGAACGACAGGCGGCTTTTTCGATGCCCATGAGATATCCAACGTTCTCGGACTGCCCGGCCTGCGGATTATGCTGGACGAAGCCAGACAAACACCGATGGCCGCCTACATGCAAGTAGCTTCCTGCGTTCCGTCAACCAATTCCATGTTTGAAACCTCAGGGGCGGAATTCGGGCCGGCAGAGGTAGCCGAGGCGCTGACTTGGGGACCTGATATGATCGCATTGGGAGAGGTGATGAACTTCCCCGGGGTGGTATACGGCGATCCGAAAATGATTGGAGAGATTCAAGCGACGCTGCGAGCGGGTAGAGTCGTCGACGGCCACTACACCTGGCCTGTGGGTGATCCGAGACTGGCCGCCTATGCTGCTGCAGGGGTATCCGGCGACCACGAATGCGTCACAGCGGAAGATGTCGCAGCCCGCGTAAGGCTGGGGATGTATGCCAAAATGCGCCGCGGTTCGGCCTGGCACGACGTTGCCGCCACCATCAAAGCGCATACCGAGCAGGGCCTTGATTCACGCCGGATGCTGCTTGTGTCCGATGACCGGATCTGCGATTCCTTGAAAGAGGAAGGGCACATGAATTTTATCGTCAGACACGCGATTTCACAGGGAGTCAAGCCTGTGACCGCCTTCCAGATGGCGACGATCAACACCGCCGAGCGGTTCGGCGTCGCAAGAGACGTAGGTTCCGTGACACCGGGAACGATCGCCGACATCATCTTGCTGGACGGCAACCTGGCCGATGTAAACGTCGTGATGACGATTGCCCGCGGCGATGTGGTAGCGAAGAACGGCAAGATGACGATTGATCTGGCTCCTTTCCCCTACCCCGATTACGCTGTCAACTCCGTGAAGATTGCGAAGACACTTGCCCCTTCCGACTTCGAGATCAAGACGCCGATTCAGTCGGGCACGATCAAGACGCGCGTAGCTGAAGTGAGGGAAAACCACGTAGAGACGGAAGAAACATTCATCGATGTAGCTGTCCGGGAAGGCAAGCTGCAAGTAACGCCGGAAAGCACTCTGTGCAAGATGGCCCTGTTCGAGCGACACGGGAAAACAGGCGGCTCGGCTATCGGCATCGTCGGCAACGTCGGGTTCCATCAACCAGCGGCCATCGCCATGACCGTTGCCCACGACAGCCACAACCTGCTTGTCATCGGCAATGATGATGTGCTCATGGCCAAAGCGGCCAATTCGGTCATTGAGATGCAGGGCGGCATCGCCGTTGCTGCCCAGGACAGCGATCTGGTGAAACTGCCGCTGCGCCTCGCCGGCCTGATGTCGACAGAGCCTTATGAGACGGTCGTCAACCAATCACAGGAGATCAGCCAGGCCTTGGTGAAAGCGGGCTGCACGATGAACTACGCCTTTATGACGCTCTCGCTGCTGGCACTGGTCGTCATCCCGACCCTGCATATCTCTGATACGGGATTGATCCGCATTTCCGATGCCGGGTTTGAAAAGGTTTCGCTTTTTGTAGATGAAGCGTAATCGCGGTTGTTCCGGGTTACACGTCAGTTATCGGGGCTTTCCTGCAAGTCTGCATCAGACTTGTAGGAAAGCCCTTTTTCATGCAAGGATGTTACTGAACTCTTCCTCTGGCGTCGACCTTCCATTCGCCTACGACTGTTCCCTCGCGGTGCAGCACATAGCTGTCAAACAAGTTGGCAACCGTGCAGGCGTGATTGGGGATGATCTGCACCCGGTCTCCGAGAGCCAGTTCCGTGGCCGAGTTGATCGCCGTCATCCCGTGCTCCTCAGATAATCTGGACAGGAACAGCTCAGGATGCCCTACGATGTGCCCAAAGCCTTTAACAGTCGCATTGCCGTGAGCCCCCTGCTCCAGTGAGAGAGACTTGCTGCCGGTGTCGAGGACCAGTCTGTCGTTTCCGTGCATGCTGACCACGCTGCCAAGGACGCTTAAGGCACACTGCTCAAACGTCGCTATGCCAAGTCCGACCTGGACCGCATCGAAAAAGACAGCATTGCCCGGCCTTATCTCCGTGATCCCCGGCACTTTACCGCAAAAGCGAAACGTCGGCGTGGAACCTGCGCTGCGGTGCTTGATCTCCAATCCTTCCCTCTCGCACCAGGCCGCACTCTCCGCTACTGCCTGCCCTTCCAGCCGGCCGATCTCCTCGATCTTCGCGATGGAATCAGCGGCATAAGAGTGGCCGGCATGGGTAAACAGGCCCGTCAACCGCAGGTTAGGGTGCTTCGAGACAGCCTTTGCCAAATCTACGGTCTCCCGGCCAGGCTCTACCCCGCAGCGCCGCAAGCCGGAATCAATCTTGATCCAGACGTCGAGAACCACAGAAGATTCTGCCAAATACTGTTGAATCCACTCCGCTTGCTGAGGATGGTCGACGGCTACCGTCACTTTGGCCAGCGGCAGCAGCGCGACTGCTTTTTTCAGCTTGATCGGGGAAAACAGGGGGTAGGCGATCAGGATGTCCGCAATCCCACCCCTGGCCATCACCTCCGCCTCCGATACCTTCGCCACGGTGACACCTACGGCGCCAAGGGCGATTTGTCTTTTGGCGATCTCTACGCATTTATGCGTTTTGATATGGGGACGCCAGTGAATCTGCTGCTCGTTAGCAAATGAAGCGATCTGCTGCAGATTTTTTTCCATGATGTCCAGATCAAGCAACAGTGAGGGAGTGTCCACCTGTTCCAACAATGACGATCGTTTTTTATTCATGCCTTTTCACTCCGAATTATTGGAATATGGTAACCTAATATAATGTTACGAACCTAGTCATCATCGGTCAACGACCGTTCATTAACGTTGCTTTTGCTGAATTGTCCTACAGAGAATGGTTTCCGTTGACTGTCTATGCACGCCATTGTATTGTGAAAATAAAGATAGCATGCCGGGAGTGGGATGTATGCAAAATGTATACCTATTTGTCCTGATGTCCATTTTACTCATCATTTTGCCTGGTCCGGACACCGGATTGGTCACCCAAAACACGATCTCCCACGGAAGGGCCGGCGGGATCAAAACGATTCTCGGCATTTCTTCCGGACTGACGATTCATACGTTAGCGGCTGTTTTCGGGCTTTCGGCGATGATCGTGAAATCAGCGGTCGTGTTCTCGATTTTTAAGTATCTGGGGGCTGTATATCTCATTTACCTTGGCGTGACTTCGCTTCGGTCCCTGCGGAAGGAAAAAGCCGTTTCGACGGAACATGATCGGCTTGTCTATTCGAAATACCAGACCGCCTCCACCTTTCGCCAAGGCTTTCTTACCGACCTCCTCAATCCGAAGGTGGCCGTCTTTTTCCTTACATTTCTTCCGCAGTTTTTGAAGCTGGGAAGCGACCCCCTTCTGCCATTTCTGATCATGGGCATGACGTATACCCTTTTGACGGTCATTTGGCTCATCCTGTATGTGTATTTAATTGATTACTTTAGCAAGTGGATGAAACAACCATCCACGCAGCGTGCCATTCAAAAAATCACGGGATTGGTTCTTGTGGCTTTTGGAATCAAGCTTGCCCTGGAACACAGGCCTTAGGTCGAACAGGTGCGCCGTTACGCCAACTCACCACGCCTCTTAACAATGCGTACCAGGGTGAGGTTTTACTATTTTTGGAGGGCAACGATTCACTCCGGCTGCAAAATAACTCCTGCATCTTTGTTTTTACATAATCTCTAAGGGATAATAGCTCATTTACCTCAAAAACCACGGCTTCTTGACGATCTGCATAACCTTTTAGGGCTTTTTGAATCGTCCCATGCATCTCCTTTGGCAGTGATGCCAAGCCCCAGTTGCCTGCTTCCCGTTTGGATGAAATCATGCCTTCTTTTAGATACCAGTACACTCTGATTGCATTCAATGTACAATAAACCGGATTCTGGTTCATATTCTCCAAGCATTCTTCAAAATCGCCCATGATAGCCGACATATAATCCGAGCGAGGAACGGAAGGAAATACGTCATGTACAGGCCTTCCTTCCACACATATCCCCCGATGATACAAAACGGTAACATGTGCCGCCAAATCAGGATCCTTCAGTTGATCGTCGTTTAGGTATTGATTCGCCCCTTTGCATAAATCCATTTCATACCGTTCCCTCCAAAATTCACTATAATGAAAGTCAAAGGGACAGGGGTGCTGCCAGTTTTTTAATTGCTCTTCATTGAGAAAGCTGATTTCCACAGGGAACGGTTTACTTGAAATCTCCAAAAAAAATAGTGCGAATTCCCTTTTGTCATCAACAGTCACAGGACTTTTTGTGACAACGATCGCATCTATATCACTGCTTTTAGGATTAAATCCACCATCGCCAACGAACCATGAATGTAGAAACCAATAAAGTCTTCTTTTGTAATTTCCTTGGTTTTTTCCAATATCGTAAACACAAAATCTTTCGTAGAAGGGAAGCAGGTATTCCAATCCATATCTATATAGGCCCTCCGATTATGCAATTTCGTTATACCTTTTGAGGAAAACCGGAAAACCGGCAAACTGATAATCTGAACTTACCATAGAGTACCCTGATTGTGGAAAGCTGTCTTAAAAATTATCGCATATGGAAGTGAAAGAAATGAGATTTGTTCAAATTACAAAAAGTAATATCGAAACGGAACACATATGCTATGCATTAGGGGCAAAACAATATGAAAGTGCAGTAAATGAGAAGAAGCAATGGCTAACAGAACGAATGGAAGAAGGATTAGTTTTTTACCGTTTAGATGAACGAGCAAAAGTATTTATAGAATACTTGCCTGCTGAAATGGCGTGGATTCCTATTGAAGCACCAAATTATATGTATTTTAACTGTTTATGGGTTTCAGGTAGACATAAAAATAACGGGTATGCAAAACAATTGTTAAAACATTGCAAAGAAGATGCAATCAATCGTGGAATGGATGGGATTGTACATATTGTAGGTAAGAATAAGTACCCGTTTTTAAGTGATAAACGTTTCTTTGAACACATGGGGTTTGAGTTAGTAGACCAAGCAGAACCTTATTTTCAATTAGCAGCATTGAAGTGGAATAAACAAGCTGTTGTGCCTTCATTTAAAAAACAGGTAAAGACTTATTCAGATGATGAAGGTATATCTATTTATTACACCGTTCAGTGTCCATATGCTGTTGGTGTATTAGAAGAACTAAGAAAAATAGCAGAAAACAAAAGTGTCCCTTTTAAAACTTTTAGGATAACAACGAAAGAAGAAGCACAAAATTCTCCGACAATATGGACCACTTTTGGTTTGTTTTATAACGGGGAATTCATTACACACGAAATAATCAGTCCAAACAAATTTGACAAATTACTAACAAAACGATTGGCAAAAGAATAATACTTTTTGTTTGAAAAAGCATTTAAAGTCCTTATAGGTATATTGTCAACAATATTAGGCAACATAGTTTTTTTAAAAAAAGCGGTTGACCTTCACGTTGCGTAAAGGAGTACGATTTTCTTGTCAGGAGGTGAACAGATGGAATACACCGTGCAGAAGCTGGGGCAATTGGCCGGAGTCAGCACCAGAACGCTCCGCTACTACGATGAGATTGGCATCCTTAAGCCGGCAAGGATCAACTCGTCAGGGTACCGGATCTACGGTCAGGCGGAAGTGGATCGGCTGCAGCAAATCCTGTTCTACAGAGAACTGGGCGTCAGTCTGGACCGGATCAAAAAGATCATCACCGACCCTTCCTTTGACAAGGCCAAAGCCCTTGCAGAGCATCGGGCTCAACTCCTCGACAAAAGAAGGCAATTGGATTTGCTGATCGTAAATGTAGAAAAAACCATCTCTATGACAGAAGGGAGAGCGACCATGACCGATAAAGAGAAATTCGAAGGGTTCAAGCAGCGGTTGATCGAAGAGAACGAGCAAAAGTACGGGAAAGAAATTCGCGAAAAATATGGCGATGACACCGTTGACCAGTCTAATGAAAAGCTGAAGAACATGACCCAAGAGGAGTATGAAGAAGTGACTGCGCTTGAGAAAAGGATACTCGACACGTTAGCGGAAGCCCTCAAAGACGGCGATCCAGCCAGCGAAACCGCGCAAAGGGCGGCAGACTTGCACAAGCAGTGGCTGACCTATTACTGGAAGGAGTACAGCAAAGAAGCGCATGCGGGCCTGGCCCAAATGTACGTAGATGACGAACGCTTCAAGGCCTACTACGACAAACAGCAGCCGGGTACGGCAGAATTTCTCAGGGATGCCGTTTACATCTACACGGAGCAGAAGAGATAAGCAGTTCATGGCAAATGGGGCTGTACCGCGGTCATTCGACCCGGTGCAGCCCCTTTTTTGACCAGCCTACAAAGATGCCTTGTCATCAACCGGATTGGGGGCGGTAAGCCATGTGCCAATCAGCATGGTAATGCCGGAAGCAGCCACGCCCAGTACAATGGCATTGAGCGAAGACAAGCCCTCGATGACCAAATCGGCGATCACCACAATGGAACTGACCGTCATCGACAGAAGTGCTACCCGGGCGGTTACCCTTTTCCAGAAAAAGGCGGCGAGAATTGGGATAAAGACGCTGCCTGACAGCAAGGCGTACGCCACATCCAGAGCGACCACGATATTCTTCAGCCAGGCGGCGATGAGGATCGCGGCCGCTCCGGCTGCCAGCAGCACCAGCCGGGTCATGTTCAGTTTCTCTTTGTCGCTGTAGGCTCTCTTCGCATAGGGCAAAAACAGGTCGTTGACGATCACCGTAGCCGAGGCTATGATCGTTCCCGAAGCGGTCGACATCACCGCGGAAGCCACCGCTGCCAGCACCAGCCCGAACAGCCCTGCGGGGAGGTACTTCATCGCTAGTTGGGGAATGGCCTGCTGGGGGTCGGCCAATCCCGGCATCAGCACGCTTGCCGTCATCCCGATGAGCGCGCCCGAGACGGCGTAGATGATGCAGTACACCCCGGCATAGATCGTCCCTTTCGTTAAAACGCTTTCATTTTTAGCCGTAAACGCCCGCTGCCAGATGTCCTGCCCGATCATCATACCCAAAAAGTACAGGAGGAAGTAGGAAAAAATCCGCGACGGGCCGAGATTAGTGATGCTCAAAAAGGACGGATCCACCTTTTCCATCAAGCCGCCGATGCCGCCCACGTTGTACAGCCCGATGGGCAGGAGCAGGCAGATCAATCCGATGGTCATGACCCAAAACTGGATCACATCCGTCAAGGTGACGGCCCACATGCCGCCGAGAACCGTGTACAGAAGGACGATACAGCCGCCGACAATGATCGCTGCCGTGTCGTTGAAGCCAAACAGCGTAGATAAAATGATTCCCATAGCGATAATCCCGGTAACGCAGACCATCAAATCGTAAACCGCCATGACCACGGCGCTGATCGCCCTGCTGCCGGCGCCAAACCGCTTGCCCAGCAGCTCGCTGACACTGTAGACATTGGCCCGACTAAGATGCTTGGAAAACAAGAGGCCCATGCCGATGATCCCAAGGCCAATCATCACCACCAGCCACATGCCGGAAATGCCATAGGTGTACCCTAATCCCGAACCGCCAAGCGTGGACGCGCCGCCCAGAACCACGGCCGCCATGGCGGGTACGTACAGTCCGTAGCCCAGCCGGCTGCCAGCGATTAAGAAATCGCGGTGGTTTTTGACGGACCGGATGCTGGCAAATCCGATCGCCGCCAACACGGCCAAATACAGCACCATTACAAACATATCAATCCCGCTTGCCATCTCGCTCCCCCCTCAAAATATCAACTTGGAATCAAAGCCCGCCGTTTGCCCGCTTCCCCCACGCGACAAGTGAAATGAATTCGTATGCGATATTTGCGGCGGCGAGACTGGTTACCCGGGCCGGGTCCCGGTCGGGGAGAACTTCTACGACGTCAAAACCGACAATGTTGAGTCCGGTCAGATTCCTGACAAATTGCTGCGCCTCAAATGTGGTAAAACCGCCGACCTCCGGAGTTCCTGTGCCCGGAGCGTAAACCGGATCCAAAAAGTCCACGTCGAACGAGACAAACACGGGATTGTCGCCAACGCGCTGCAAGATCGTCTCCCGCAGCTCTTTTGGCGTAAGCTGCCTGAGCTGGTCTGTCGTGATGATCTTGTAGCCCAGGGCTTCTCCGTCTTTCAGATCGCTCGGACCGTACAGACTTCCCCTCATTCCGATCTGAATGGAGCGGTTTGGGTCGACCAGTTCTTCTTCTGCGGCCCGCCGGAAAACGGTGCCATGGGTGTACTTTTTGCCGAAGTAGGAGTCCCAGGTGTCGCCATGGGAATCGAAGTGAACCAGACTTACCTTGCCGTACTGTCTGGCCATCGCTCTAAGGTGCGGCAGCGTGACAGAGTGATCGCCCCCGATGAGAATCGGTACGACCTTGTGCTGCAGGAGTTTGGCCAGCTGCTCTTCAATCAGTTGGTATGATTCCTCGATATAACCGGGGTTGACGGCAAAATCCCCGTAATCTACGCCAGAGCAATACGCGAAGATATCGATATCCAGTCCCGGATTGTACGGACGCAGCAGCGAAGACATGGAGCGCACAGCTTCCGGTCCAAACCGGGTGCCGATGGCAAAGCTTCCGCCCGTATCAAACGGGACGCCGACGACGGCAAAGTCGATATCCTCCTCTGTTCTGACGTGGGGAAGCCGCATAAACGTCTTGACGCCGGTAAAACGGGGTGATTGCTGTGAATCGACAGGTGCATACTTTCGAACCATTACGTTCCCTCCTTCGTGAATGTACGGCAGTAAGTAAGCAATCGTCGTGCCAATCCGGAATACCGGCGAAAATCGCTGATGAGCTAGTCATTTTTGACTAGGCGATTTTTGACGTACTTGTTGATTTTGCGGTTTGCCGTCGACTGGCTGATCCCCAGCTGCTTGGCGAGCATGACGCTGCTCGGATACTTATGGTACATCCGGGTGATAAACTCTTTTTCGACCGCTTCCATGTAACGGTCAAATCCGATCGCTTCCCCCTCTTGCATCACGTGTTTTTCTTCGATCAGTTCCTGATTCAGTTCGATCAACAGATCGTTCGAGGTGATCATCGCCTTTTCGATAAAATTGCGAAGTTCCCTGACGTTTCCCGGCCACTCCTGCTGACTCATCCAGGCGACAAAGCTCGGGGCAAACTGTTTGTTCATCTTGTATTTGGCATTGAACTCCTCGGTTAGCTGATAGATGAGCGAGACGATCTCCTCCCTTCGTTCCCGGAGCGGCGGAATCGCGATCTTGATTACGTTGATCCGGTAGTAGAGATCCTCTCTGAATCTCCGCTCTTTGACCAACTGCTCCAAATTTTGATTGGTGGCGCAGATAATCCGGCAATGCAGCCTGATCCTGGCGTTTCCGCCCACCCGGGTAACCGTTTGGTTTTGCAGGACGGAGAGAAATTTTACCTGCAGGTTTAGCGGCAGTTCAGCGATCTCGTCGAGGAACAGCGTGCCATGCCCGGCCGATTCGAAATACCCCATTCTCCCGCCTTTTTTGGCACCGGTAAAGGAGCCCTCTTCATACCCGAACAGCTCCGATTCAATCAGTGACTCCGGGATGGCCCCGCAGTTCACTTCGATAAACGGTTCTTCTCTGCGCTCCGATATCTCGTGGATCATGTGGGCCAGCCGGTTTTTCCCCACGCCCGACTCGCCCGTAAGCAGCAGCGTTACGTCAAGATCGGCCACTTTTGAGACGAGGTCCAGCACTTTTTTCATCTTGCCGTTTGACAAGTACAGCCCCTGCACATTCTTGCTCTTTAATTCGGCGATCTCCTTCTGAAACAGCAGGATGGTTTTGGCGACCTGATCATTTCTCTTTTTCAACTGCTCCAGCTCCGTAATGTCCCGGGAAAAACTTAACGTTCCGAGCAGTTGACCGTCTTCAGCAAAGATCGGAAAAGCTGATACGACCACTGTCCGCCCCGTCCTGGTCTGCTGTACGAGGGTCTCCCGGTCCCTGCTCTTCAACACCAGCGCGGTCACCGAAGGGCGGAGCACGCCGGCCTCTTCCAGAGCGAACACATTCTGCTCCAGGATCTCCTTCGCCTCGATCCCGTACAGATCACTGCAGGAAGGGCTGACGGCCCGCACGTTTCCCAAGTGGTCCGTGATGAATATCTCGTCAAACGTATGCTGAATGATCAGCCGCAGCAGCAGCTCTGCATGTTCGTGCAGCATGCTCGTCCCCCCTAGTCATTTATGAACACATAATATTCAAAAATGACTAAATAGTAAAGTTATTCGTCTCAAAAACGGCGAAAGGGACAGCCGATAACAGCTGCCCCTGGATATACCTGGTTCATATTCTCTCTTAGATCACGCTGACGAGGACAACGAGCGTGATCAGAAGCGTACCGCCCACAATCAGTGCTGTATTGCTCGTACTCATACCTTTCCCTCCCCCATGGCTCCTTTGCCGCTTACAACATCTGCTCCCGCTTGGCCTGCCGCGACCTCGCTTCGATCAGCGACCATATCCTGGCGGTTGCGACGGTGATCGCAAACGCCCCGACCACCCTCAACAGCAGCAAGTACAGCACGTTGATTCCCAATGGGACGAACAGCAGCGTATCTTCGATTACGGCATGGCAAGCGACCAAAAAAATCGCCGTCAGATACAAGTCCTTTTTGGACAGGTTGTCTTCCTTTGCCGCCTGGATGATCACGCCCGCGCCGTAGGCGATCCCAAAGGTCAGGCCGGCGATAAACGTCACACCGGTGTTTTCCGACACGCCGAGCAGCCGCGTAAACGGGGTGAGCTTGCGAGCCAGGTAAGGCAAAACTTTCAAATCCTTTAACAGTTGAATGCCCATCATCAGCGGGATGACAATGATCGCCAACTGAACGATCGCCAGGCATGCCGTCTTTACTCCCAGCAGGCAAATGCTGAGCCAGCCGTCCACCGCCTCCTGCTGGGGAACCATCCCGTACTGGGCCATCTCTCCCCCGCCATTCCAAAACAGGTGAATCAGCAGTCCCGACACAATGGCAAGACCGAGCCGGACCGTGATGAAAATCCAGCTTTTGACCCCGATTTTGCTGGCGATCGCTGTCTCGATCGGCAAACTGTGTGAAAAACTTAACATGATCGATAAAATAAAGACCTGTTTTACTTCCAGCGCCATCGTAAACATCGCGCCGATCGCCGCGTACAAATTGAGCACATTCCCCAACACGAGGACTACCGCCGCATCTCCTGGCAGTCCGAACATCCCCATCATCGGTTCAAACAAACGGACAATCCAACCGAGCAGCGGGGTGTGCTGCAAGATTGTGACGAGCAAAGTAATGGGAAAAATAACTTTTCCCAGTTTGTAGGTTGTGGCAACACCGGTGCGAATCCCTTGCCGCCACGTCTCTCTGGTAACCATCCGGCTCCCTCTCTCCATTTTTTCTCTGCGGTTGCGTTTGACAACCAAAAGCAGGGTGCCTGGAGGTAAGACAACCTGTTCCAGGAATCACCCTGCTTTTTTCTGTCTATTATAACCATTTTGAATTTGTCAATCAACAAAAAAGGGACGAATCACGTCCCTTCCCATTAGATCATTTCCGACACCAATTTTCCGATCAGTGCATTTGACAGGATCACCGGCAAACCGGAAGCCCTCGATACCAGCTCTCTCGCTTCTTCCGTATACCCCATGCAGTCCAGCAAAATGAGATCCGCCTTTTCCTTTAATTCATCGGCCGCCTGCTCCATTTTTTCCCGGTCGTTGTGATAGGGAGAAGCGACGGCAAAGGCGGGAGTCATCCCGTAGGGGAGATACTTTGGCTTCAGGTTTTCCTTTTGCTCGGGCAGCGGCACCAATACGCCAAGCCGCCGTTCCCCCGCCAATGCTTTGACTGTCGGCGGGATGATGTGATCCGGCTCGATCAGGTAAGACTGCCTGGTGGCCAGTCCCGGAAAGACGCCGGTGCAGAGCAGCAGGATTTGTTTGATGCCCATCTCTTCCAACTGGTAGATTTTCTCTTGCAGGATGGGCTGGATTTTCTCGCGTGACATCACGACATTGTCGCCGTTGGTCAAACGGGAGGTGAGGACGTAATCCCCGGGCTCAGGGGCCAAATTTTGTTCGATCCATTCCTTCGTCAAACCGTCCAGCACCCCTGATTGGACGAGTTCCGCCCGTCCGTCCATATACTTCTCGATAATCGGCGCCACGTCTGTGCGCGGTGCCTGCCCAATCGTTATCATGCCCAGTTTTTTCATCATGCTTCTTCTCCCTCGCTTTCCTTCAAAGTTGATCTCACCAGCAAGTGAATGGCTTCGTCCAACGCTTGGGAAAAGCCTTCCGGGTCCATCGCCCGCCAGCGGTTCTCCCGAATCACTGTCAGAGTCTCATCTAATTCCTCATCCGCAAGCCCCAGTTCCCGCATCAGTGCTACGGATTTCTCCATGGCATCCACCATCCGCATGGGACCGTAGGAGGCCGGCTCGCGGTACAAGCCTCTGGCACTTGTCAAAACATAGGCGACATAATCCCGAAGCAGCCTGCGCAGTTCCTCCTTAGTCGCGGTATTCTCCATACCGGTCATACGAGATCACCTCCCTCGCCGCTTTGCTGTTCTTCGGTCTCGGCGGCTGGTCCGCATATCCCAGGCTGATCAGCAGCTCCGGTTCTACATCCTGCGGAAGACCGAGGATTTCCTTGATCGCCTGTTGGTGAAACGAACGTACCGGGCAGCTGCCGAGCCCCAGAGACTGGGTTGCCAGCAGCACATACGCTGCCGTAATGCCCAAATTGACAAACCGCAGCACTTCGGCCGTGTCGATACCGCCCCGCTGCAGCGCTTCCGTCTGGTTGGAGCACAGGACCAGCACAGCGGCAGGCTGCCCGGACAAGCCTTGGGCAAACCGTTTCATTCGCCGCAGCTGCAGAGGATCCTGTACGACCACAAAGTGGGATTCCTGGGCATTGCTCCCCGACGGGCTGTGCAGAATGGCGTCTTTGATCGCATCGATTGCTTCCGGCGGGAGCGCCTGAGGTTTGAACGAACGGGTACTTCTCCTGGTTCGGATCGCTTCTCGTACATCCACATTTGACCCCTCGCTTTCACTCATCATCTTCGCTGACACTTCTAGGGCCCGAAGATTTACACGATATTTCAAAATAATTTTATCCCTTTTTGAGATGCTCCTGCCATATGCATGCCGGACAAAAATAGCAGACGCGTTTTGTGCCGCCTCACAAAAAGGAAACAGCCCTCCGCGGTAAACCATGCCGTCCTGACCCGAAAAGAAATCCGGAAATATGTCAGAAAAAACCATTTGCAAACAAAAATCCTGATTCCCGACGACGGGGAAACATTATTCTTTTAGCCTCATTCCCTCCTGGAAACTGGTTACGCTATAGCCAGGAGGTGACCAATTTCCATGAGCGACAAAGAAACAGGGAATCCATCTGCCAGAGAGGAAGCGGTATACGCCAGGGAAGATACGCTGCCCGTCGGCTCGACCGACAAATCGCGGGCACACGCCGGAGAACCTGACGAACAGTACCCGATTCCAGCCGCCCGGCCGATCCCCTGGCAGGAAAATCCGTCCGGATGAAGGACAAAGCCGTGACCTCGAGGTTGCGGCTTTTATATGAAGATCGGCGGCTGCCGCTTACCTTTCCAAATCACTTGCGGGGTTCACCGGCAGACATACGGTAAAGGAAGTACCTTGCCCCAGGCTGCTTTGGACATAAATCTCTCCCTTGTGCATCTCGACAATCTTCTTTGCGATCGACAGACCCAAGCCGCTCCCGCCGACCGTGCGATTCCGCGACTTATCCGCCTTGTAAAACCGCTCAAAAATATGCTCCTGATCCTCCGGGGCAATCCCGCTCCCGGTATCGCTGATCCGCACGATAGCCTCGCTGCCGCTTCTCGCCAATTGAATGCTGATCTCTCCGCCGTTTGGCGTAAATTTAATGCTGTTGCTGATCAGGTTGACCCACACCTGGCTCAACAGTTCTTCGTCGGCAGTTACGGTGATTTCAGCAAGAGAAATATCCATCTCCAGCGCTTTTTCGGTCCACTGCGGTTCACATGCCAGCACGAGCTTTCGCAGCTGTCTGTCCAGGCGGTACGGCTTCGGCTCGAACGGGTGGTGTTCCGATTCGAGCGAGGTAAGCTTGAGCAGATTCTCGCTGAGCTTGGACAGCCGCTTGCACTCGGTCTCGATGATGCCAAGATAGTGTTTTCGCTCTTCGGGTGTAAGCTCATCATTTTGCAGGGCAAGTGCAAAGCCGCTGATCGAAGTCAATGGGGACTGAATTTCGTGGGAGACATTGGAGATGAATTCCTGGCGCATCTGCTCCAGCTCGCTCAACTGGACCGCCATGTGGTTGATGCTTTCCGCCAGCTGGCTAAACGGATCGTTCCTGCCCTGGTCGACTTGTACCTTGACGTTAAAATCTCCCTTGGCGATCCGCCGCAGCGCGTCGATGAATATCATGAAAAAGGCCGTCTGCCGCGGACGCATGATCGTGCCGATAATCCAAATAGACAGCATGAAGAAAACAGATCCGAGAACGGAGGTAGACAACTGCTTGGAGAAGTCGGACGGATGGAAGCCAAATCGGGCGATGATGTAGGTGGTGAGAAAATAAGCGGCCGCCAAACAGAGAACGCTGTACAGGATGATAGAGATGATGCCCGCTGTTCGCTTGACTCTTTCCAACCTTTTCAAGCCAGTACCTCCAGGCGGTATCCTAATCCGCGAACCGTCCTGATTTTAAACGAATGCTCGGATTCCGGAAACTTCTCCCGCAGCCGCTTGATATGGACATCGACCGTCCGTTCATCGCCCTCGTAGTCATACCCCCAGATCTGCTCGATCAACTGTTCCCGCGACAAGGTCTTGCCCGGATTGCCGGCCAGCTTGAACAGGAGCTCAAACTCTTTTCGCGGCAGCGCCAAGCTTTTTCCCCGGACGGAGATTTCATAGGTTTTGCGGTCGAGCAGCAGCTCGTTGATCTGCACAGTCTGGGACGCCGCGATCCGGTAGCGCTTCAGCAGCGCCTTCACGCGGGCGACGAGCTCCAACGGTTCAAACGGCTTGACCAGATAGTCGTCCGTGCCAAGCTCAAACCCTTTTACCTTTTGCATGGTCTCCCCTTTGGCCGTCAGCATGAGCAGAGGAAGGTCGTAATGCGCCCTCAGCTCGCGGCACAGCTGCCAGCCGTCCATATTGGGCATCATCACGTCGAGGATGACCAGGTCTGCTTTAACCGACTCGAGCGTGGAGAGGGCCTCCACGCCGTCGGAGGCCTCATACGTGTCAAAGCCTTCTTGCTGCAGAAAATGACTGACCAATTCCCGGATATGCGGATCGTCGTCGACTACCAGTATTTTCGTCATATCTCCTGCACCAGCTCCTTTTCACTCATCCGCAATTGCTGCTGGGCAAATTCACGGTACATCTCGTGAGAGCGCAGCAGTTCTTCGTGTGTTCCCACTCCGGTGATCCGCCCCTTGTCTAAAAACAGGATCTGATCGGCGTCCACAACCGTGGAGAGGCGATGGGCAATCACAAGAGTCGTCCGTCCTCGCATCAGGTTGTTCAACGCCTTCTGCACGACGAATTCCGATTTGCTGTCAAGGCTTGACGTCGCTTCATCCAGCATGAGGATTTTCGGGTCGCGCAAGAGCGCCCGGGCGATGGCGATCCGCTGGCGCTGCCCGCCTGACAGCTTGATTCCGCGTTCTCCGACTTCCGTATCATATCCATCGGGAAGATCATCAATAAATTGATCAGCGTAAGCCATCTTGGCTGCCTGCTTCAATTCATCGTCACTGACGGTGCGCTCCATGCCGTAACAGATATTCTCGCGGATCGTACCGGCGACCAGCGGGCTCTCCTGTGACACGTAACCGATCTGGCTTCGCCACGACTGCAGTGAAAAATTCGCGATCGGTTCTCTTCCCAAGTGTATCACGCCCTCTGCCGGTTGATAGTACCTTTCCAGCAGGGAAAACAAGGATGTCTTTCCGCTCCCGCTCGGGCCTACGATCGCCGTCACTTTCCCCGGCTCTACGGCGAAGCTGACCCCTTGTAAAATGACTTCACCCGGTTTATAGGCGAACGTTACGCCATCCAGTACGATCGGTTGGCTGGTGTCCTCCAGCGTGCGTCCGGTCGTGTAATCTTCTTCCGGAGCGTTCAGCGTCTCGATGATCCGCGTCGTCGCGCCCATCGCTTTTTGAAACTCGGTAAAGAAAGCGGTCAATTGCGTCATGGGAATGACGATCTGAAACAGGTAGAGGATAAACGCAACCAGATCGCCTGCCGTCATCGCCCCGGAGGAGACCCTCATCCCGCCGTACCCGATGATCACGACCAACAGCATCATCAGGACGAACATGATCACTGGGCCAATCAGCGCCTGGACTTTCGCTTCTTTCAAACCGAATCGAAACAGATTGGTGATCCCCTGCTTTCCGCGCTTGTACTCCACCGGTTCGGCGTTTGACGCCTTGACGAGGCGGATCTCCGACAACACCTGTGTCAGGATTGCTGTAAACTTCGCTGTTTCATCCTGCATCTGGATGGAAATGCTGTGCATTCTTTTTCCCAAAGGACCCAGGATCAGCATCGACAGCGGCACGGCTGTCAGCATCAGCAAAGTCATTCTCCAGTCGAGCGCAAGCAGAATGATGACGGATCCTACGATCGAGATGATCCCGGTAAAAAAGTTCGTCAAGTGGTCGGTGATCAGTCCCTTGACCACGCCCGTGTCGTTCGTCATCCGGCTGATCGTCTCCCCTGTATGGTGATCGTCCGAATAAGACACAGGCAGTGCGAGCAGCTTCTTCCACAGCCGGTCCCTGAGGCCAGCGACGATCTTTTGTCCGAAGTGATTTAACAGGTAAATTGACAGCCCCCCGGAAATCGCCTGGGCGATAAAGGCTATGATCAGGATCGTAATCTGCCCGCTGCCGATTGAAGACAAGGAAAAACTGTTCACCAGATTTTTTGTAAACAGCGGAACGGCAAGTCCGGCTGCGGTAGCCACGAGACTCAGGAACAGCGCCACATACATCGGCAGCACCGGAGGCTTCGTCTGCTTGATCAAATGTAAAAATTGACGCCAGTCACCCGTCTTTTGCACATTCTTCCGATTTATTTTCATTTCGCTTCTCCCCAAACCATCTATTTTTATCAGCCAGCCGGCGAAAACAATCATACGACATGTTTGTGAACCAAATATGAACTTTTGCGCCGTTGAAAAGAAAAAGAGCTTGGACAAGAAGATCCAAACTCGGAATGGATAACAACGAATCGCGCTTATACCGAGTCGCGTTTGTGCGTCTCCGGCTGGAAAACGGGGTCGCTGGTATCAGGCAAATACCACCAATTGGGCAGTGTGATATCGTTTTCCGCCAGCAGGCTTTGAAATTCCTCCATAAAGACGCCTTTGCCGGGATCACACGAAGGACTGGAACCAATCCCGACGGTGCCGATCAATTCATACCCGCTGTTCTTGTAGGCGAGGAGCTGGTCGACTACCGGCTGGAGAATCCTGCGGCAGTGGCTGCGGTACTCTTGGGTATCGTACTGCTGATAAGTCATCGGAGGCCGGTCCAGGCCCAGATAGGTAAACTCCGGGCAGGGAAGCTGAACAATCCCGTACCCCTGGTCAAGCGCCCAGTCCGTCACAGAGGGGATCATCCCCATTGCCCTTGCTTCTGCTTCGATAACGGTATTCTGATTGAGGATGCAGTGTGAGACGACGAGGATTTTACGGCTTCTGCGCAATGATCTTATCTCCCTTCAACATAAACTGCTGAAACAGCGGCACTCTCCAGAGCAAAAACAGGACGAAGAGACAAGTGCCGATTTTATCGACGATATTTCCCGCTATGCGCGACAGAAAGGTGGAAGCAAATATCCCTTCTCCGGTCGCGCGCAGCCACAGTACGAGCAGGTCGGTGCCGCTGCCGGTCAATCCTCCGTACACAGCGACGGCAATCGGCGTCCCGATCAGCGGGGCCACGATGGAGAGCAGGATTCCCGTCCCGACCGCCACATACCACTTGCGAAAATCGAATTTTCTCGCGATGAAACCGACCAAGAGCCCGACGACGACACTGACGATGACGAAGGGCACTCCCTTTGGATTGGATAAGCCTTGCAGCAGGTTCGTTAGCATGCCGGCAGCCGCTCCCCACCAGGGTCCGAACAGTACGGCGACCAGGACGGTGCCAATCGTATCGAGGAACAGCAGCGGAATTTTAAAGGTCTGAACGAAGAAAGCCAAGACAAGATTGATGGCAACGCCCAGCGCGGTAAAATTTACCGCCATGGTTTTTGTTTTCATGTTTCCATTCCTTTCACCATTTATTTCCATTTCAGAAAGCCCCTGTCCCTCCGTCTCCACCTCCTCCTCCGGAATCCCCAGAGATGTAGCCTCCGCTATCCGATCCCGCTCCCGATGAGGAATAAAGATGATTCATTCTAGCCGGCGGATGGCTTTGCATATACAGGAAGGCTGAGATTCCGGCGCTGCCAAGCAAAGGCGACAATTCGCTGTCCGCCTCATAGCCCTCCTGACTTTCGCGGCGAAGAGAGGACGGCACAGCTTCCAGCAGAAGCGACAGCTCCGTCAGCCGTTCCAAACGGTTTGGCTCGCTCTCTGTCGTCCATTTTCCAGCTTTTAATCGGCGGCGGAAAGCACAGATGGCGCAGCGAAGACGGGCCGCTTCCCATGAAAGTGTCGAATCGGGAATCGCAGCTGCGAACACAAAACTGCAAGCGAGGAACCCGGTATAAGCACCGAAGGCCAAGTCGTACTGAAGCAAAGCGGCTGCAAAAAAGCACCCGAGCAAATAGACGAACATCCGCCATCTGCGCGCTCCTCGAAAGCCAGCCCAGATAGCACCTGCGGCCAGCAATCCGCCTGCTGTGACAAGTCCGCCCCTTGAAGCCACATCCATGTAGTACAGGCAGAGGATCGTCACTGCATGGACCCAGGCCAACCCGCGGATCAACAGGCGGGGTGGGAAGCTGTCCCTGGCATAATGGACATATGGTTCACTCTCGGCGAGAGCTAAGTACCACTCTTCATGGAAGCTTTTCAACTGCTGCCACCGTTTGTGGTATGCTCCGAGACCTTTCCCCGCCTTCCTCTCCTTGTCCGTAGGCCCGGTATACTTATCGATCGTATAGGAGTAGATTCGGCCATGCTGGGTAAACAGCCGCTTGACCATCATGCGGTCGGGGCCGGGCAATTGCTCCGGACTGCCCCGGAAGACGAACTTGAGATTCACTTTTGGCGCTTTTGGGTCACCCAAAAACCGTTTGGCGGGCGCAGCTTCCTCCAGGGTAAGCTGGCCCCGCCGGCGAAGGGAGAACAGCCCGGCCAGAATATCCTTTTCCTTCAATTTTCCTCTACGGTACAAATAAGTGGCCGCCAGTGGATCGATCTGTTCGACTTCCTCTTGGGCGATGGACTTGCGGCCGAACCAAGCCGGGATTTTCCTCCACCAGATCAGGACGGCCGCTGTCGCGAAGAGGAGAACAATGCTTAGACCATGCAGAAGTGTTGCGGCCAGCCCGAATGTAACTTGCCTTTCCGCCAATTTCTGTGCATACTTCTCTTCCCGATTCAGGATTTCGGTCAGGGAAACATTCGCGGGATTGATCGGCATATCTGCCAGGAATGACGACGGAAACAGCACGTGAATCTCCGCATTCCCGTTTGCCGCCAGTACCTCGTTCTTATAGTGAACCACAGGCGACTCTATGTCCGTCAGCGTTCCGCCGGTTCTGTCCTTCAGAAACGCATGAACCTCCCCTTCTTTGAACCCTTCGGGAAGCACGATGTCGATGGAGACGTGATGAATGTCCTGGACATTATTCTCAAAAAACTTCCAATCCAGCTCGCCGGTCTCGGAGTACCGCGAGGCAGCACGATCGATCCGATAGCGGTAATAAACCCGCTTCGTTTCATCTTTGGCCGAATTGAAAATATAGTACGTATCATTGCTGTCGTCCCTCGTCACTTCAAGCCGCGGAAGACCTTCGTACGAAAACGTGCCAAGCGGTTTGCCCTCCGGCGGTATGTACGCTTCAAAGAATTCGATTCCTTCCTGTCCGGAATCGATATACCTTTTCATGCCGTTGAACTGCCCTTTGAAGGTATACGCCATGATTTCTTCCACGTATAAATCGCCGTCCGGCATCACATATGCCTTCACATCCGCCCGATCCATCGAGTATTCCTTGTCGCCTGAGCACCCGCTGCCAAGCACGGCCAGCAGAAGCAGCGAAAGCACTATCAGCCATTTTCTCATTTCATCACCTTGGGTCTTTCGTAGACAATGATGTCTGTTTACGGGATTTTCCCTGTACCTTATAATTACGTTGGACAACCGTTTCCGTTTCGTACAGGAGAGCTGCGCTCTTCCTATCCATACTGTATCATTCGGGGATTAGAATTTTCAATTTTTTGTAAGAGAGCTGAAACACCATTATAATAGAAAAAAGAAAGGGGGGAAAATTGTGATGCAACCGAATCTTACCCAAGATCAACACCCTGCCCGCTCTGCCTGGACAGCTCGCACCTGGGCCGGGATTCTCCTCTTTTTTGCCCTGGCTGCGGCCGGTTTGTTCTGGGCCAAGTGGCAGCCGTATTTTTACAAAACGCTCACGGCGGCAAAAGAGCATTCCATCGGCAAATCGATTCTTCTGGATGGCAGCTCCGGCATTCCCGCTCCTTCATGGGAAGCGGCCTGGAGTTATTCCGTTACGTATTTTCTCGCGGTGTGGAAAGCGCTCCTGGTAGCGGCGATCCTCGCTTCACTCGTACAGGTGCTGATACCGCGCGATTGGATTTCACGGCTGCTCGGATCAACCCGTTTCGCCAGCACGTTACGGGGCGGTTTGCTCTCGCTGCCCGGCATGATGTGCACCTGCTGTGCTGCTCCGATCGTCTCCGGGCTGCGCAAGTGCTCCAGCTCGGTGGGTTCCGCGGCAGCCTTCTGGTTTGGCAATACCGCGCTTAATCCGGCCGTCCTCATCTTTATGTTTTTTGTCCTGGGCTGGAAGTTCACCCTGCTGCGCTTCGTTCTCGGCGTTGTTCTGGTGTTTGGGGTCACCACCCTGGCCAATCGGCTGGCAAAAGACCAGTCTGTCGCAGAACCGCTGCCGACCTCGTTCCAACCGGAGGCACTGCCTGACGAGGGCAGCTTCCTGACTCGTTGGCTCAAGGCTTTAGGCAAGATGGTCTTCAGCATGACCCCGCTGTACATCTTGACCGTGCTGGCCCTTGGCGCCGCCCGCGCCTGGCTGTTCCCGGCGATGGACGTGAATCTGGCGGACAGCTTCTGGCTGATCGTAGTGATGGCAGTCGCCGGTACGCTGTTTGTGATCCCGACTGCCGCGGAAATTCCGATTGTACAGAGCATGATTGCCATGGGGCTGGGCACCGGCCCGGCCGCGGCGCTGATGATCACCCTGCCGGTTATCAGTCTGCCTTCGATTTTGCTGGTGCGAAAGGCTTTTCCGGCGAAAGTACTTGCTTTCTTCGCGGTCAGCGTCATTGTCCTGGGAATTGTCGCAGGGCTGATCGGCAGCTTATTTTAGAGCGAAATGGTGAACAGGGTGAGCGGCATGCTCACTCTGTTCACTATTTCGTAAAACATTCGACGTCAGCCTGTAACAATTACCTGTTTCCTCTCTCTTCCATTCTTGTTACTTTAGTAGATGGCAAAGGAGGAAAGAAAGGAAATGAAAACCATTATTCGGCTAAGTCAGGTAAACGCTCATGACTTTCAGGAACTGCTGATATTGACCCATTTTTCCAAGTTTTATATTCGTCCGCAGTTGGATGGAAAGGTAGAATTCGTCTTTTCTGCTCTATCCGACTACCAGGAAAAGCTGCTGAGCCACCTGTTGCGGGAGTACACCCCTTATTTGGTTACTTTGGAAAATTAGTTCAGCTTCGACTATTTCTATATGACATCGCTTCGTTCTTGCTACCTTCCCTCCACCACTCTTCCAACTCTTCCATTCCCAGCGATTCATGCTAACTCACCCTGTTTGCAAAACCTTAAACCGCCAAGAGCATGTGTAGGTTATAATGAGAGTATCAAATTGACAGGAGAATTCCGACATGATGGTCTTGGTTTTGTTGGCGATTTGGGCACTCGGATTGCTGGTGCTCTTCACCGATCCGAAAAGAACCTCTACCCGCTTTGCGAGTGCCACGGCATTTGTGGGAGGCGGCGGCTTTTTCTCCGCCGTGATTGATGAGACCCTGTTTCCCCACATGCAGCATTACGCCGCGCAGCATCCATCACTTGCGGCGGCGCTGGAGATTTGCAGCCGCTTGGCCTCCTTTATCTGTCAGGTCGGGCTTCCGTACTGCTTTCTGATGTTTGCCGTTCACTCCAGCGAAACGTTCACCCGGACGTCGAAGCGAATCATCCAGTACGCCGCTCTGGTACCGCCGCTGATCATGCTGATGATTACCCCGATCTATCCCGTGCTGCAGTTCAACTACTGGATCATGATCGCGTGGGTCATCCCGTATTTCCTCGCGGCCTGCTGGATCCTCGTTCAGCTGTACCGGAATGAAAAAGACCCGCTGGTCAAACGGAACCGCTTGTACACCAACATCCTGATCATCGTTCCGCTGGTCTTCGTCTTCACGCTGATCTACATCATGCGGACGCAAAACAACTATGACGCCTGGCGCTACAACAGCCTGATCGTCGGAATCCAGTTTCTGCTGATTTTATTCATTAGTGTGAAATACGGTTTCCTGGGTGTGAAGCTGCGCGTAGAAAAGCGCCGTCTGGACAGCACGCTGCGGGCAATGACCTCGGGAGCGCAAATCGTCAACCACACGATTAAAAATGAAGTGGGCAAAATCTCGCTGTATGCAGACCGCATCGACTCCTACGCCGAAGAAACGAACCAGGTGGCATTGCGGGAAGATGTCCGGGTCCTGATGAATTCAGCCCAGCATCTCCTCGATATGATGAACCGGATTCAGGGGCAGCTGCGGGAGGTGGCGCTGCAGGAGTCCGTCGTCAACCCGAGCGATGTCGCCCGGCTGGTGCTGCACGATCTTCAGCCGTACATCGACGCGCAGCATATCGATGTCGTCACCGAGCTGGATGATGCGCTATGGTTGAAGTGCGATGCCGTACAGCTCAGGGAGATTCTTACCAACCTCTGCCACAATTCCCTCGAAGCGATGAAGACAGGCGGAACTCTCACGCTTCAGGTGTTTTTGTCCAAGAAGCACCTGGCCATCGCCGTATCGGACACAGGAGTCGGCATAGCCAAAGAGAACCTGCCCCACGTGCTTGACCCATTTTTTTCGACCAAGAAGACCGGTCAAAACTTCGGACTGGGACTGTCCTACTGCTACAACGCGATGCAAAAACACCAGGGCTCATTAGAAATATACAGTCTCCCCGGCGAAGGAACGACGATCTTCCTGTACTTTCCGCGCAAGCGCGTCGTCTCGCCGGAGAGCTTCGCTGCCAAGGAGGCGCTTCATGGAGAAAATACGCGTATTTATTGTTGAGGACGACCCGGACTGGCTAAAGGGTCTGGCGGACTATCTGGAAAAGCAGGTGGATCTCGCCGTCGTCGGCACCGCCCCGACCAAGGAAGCGGCCCTGGCGTGGTTCCGTCAGATGGATGCCGATGTCGTCCTGATGGACATCAATCTGACCGAGAACAATCTCGACGGCATCGAAGCGGCACTGGAGCTGACCGAACTTCGCTCCGACTGCAAGCTGATCATGCTCACCTCCCTGACAGCGGATGATGTGATCATCGAGGCCTTTTCCGCAGGGGCCGTCAATTACATCGGAAAGTCCGACTTCAAGGAGATTCCCGAGGCGATTCGCACCGCCCACAGCCGTCAATCGTCGATCCATCCTACAGCTGCCGCCGTTTTGCGCCAGGAATTTCTGCGGCTGAAAAACGAGGAAGACCAGAAGCTGCTGTCTCCGGCGGAAAAGGAGCTGCTGCAGCTCATTCACCAGGGGCAGACCCAATCGCAAATCGAAAAAACCCTGCACATCACCAAGCGGACGATCAAAAACCACATCAACCGGATTCTAAAAAAAATGGGCGTCAAAACGAGCAAAGAAGCGGCCGCCAAAGCCAAGCAAAAACGGCTGTTCTGAATTTGGTCCCAAGACTTTTGACCCCGGTACTATGCAAAGTTGGTACTTTTTTTACTTTTGCCACACCTTAGAATGAAAGCTATAAGCAATCATTCTTTTCTAAAGGGTGTGGTTTTTTATGTTTCTCCTGCATGCAATGCTGAAGTACGTCTTGCTTCTCTGGTTTCGCCCCCGGATCAAGGGGCTTTCCAACATCGATTTTTCCCGGCCCGCGATCATCATCCCCAACCACGTTTCTCTGGTGGATGCAGTTCTGTTGTCCTTTTCCCTGCCCGCCCAGGTGACGTTTGTGGCCAACACGGAAATCGCGAAAAAGTTTTCGTTTTTTCTGCGCTTTCGCAAGCACATTACCGTTGACCCGCTGAATCCCTACTCGATCCGGCAGATGATCCGGGTCGTCAAGAGCGGCGAATCGCTGGTCATTTTCCCGGAAGGGCGGATCACGACGACCGGCGGCCTGATGAAAATCTACAGCGGCGTAGGCTACCTCGCCCTGCGAACAGGCGCTGCCGTCTATCCCGTCGCGATCGAGGGTTTGGAACGTTCCGTCTTCTCCTATCTGAAAGGCAAGCTGCGGCTCTCCTGGTTCCCGAAAGTGACATTCTCCATCGGGACACCGTTCACGCTGGAAAAGCGGGAAAACGTGCCGATGAGAGAGCAAAAGGCGGCCGCGAGCGACTTTATCCTGCGCACGATGCAATCCGCTCTGTTTCAGGCCCGGACGAAGCAGGAGGTCAACCTGTTCGATGAAGTGCTTCTGGCAGCCAAGATGGCCGGACGTAAGCAAGTCATCGCCCGTGACCTGACCGCTGCCGTCTCGTATCGCACCTTGCTGATCGGCAGCTACCTGCTCGGCGGCAAGCTGAAGACACGGCTCGCCGGCAGAGCAAACGTCGGCGTGCTTCTGCCCAATTCGATCGGCCAGCTGATCACCCTGCTGTCCCTTTTTAGGATCGGGACGACTCCGGCGATCCTGAACTTTTCGCTGGGGATTCGCTCTCTCCTGGATTGCTGTGAGACGGCAGAGATCAAGACGATTCTGACCTCACGGGCGTTCATTGAAAAAGGCAAGCTGGAGCATGTGATCACAGGCCTGCAGGAGCAGGTCGAAATCATCTACCTGGAGGACGTCAAAGCTTCCGCTTCTTTCCTGGATAAACTGGCAGCCTTCTGCCGCTATCTGACAAGGCAGCGGGCGCAGGCGGGCAATCGTGAACTGATTCTCTTCACCTCGGGGAGCGAGAGCAAGCCAAAAGGCGTCGTGCTGACACATGACAACTTGTACGCCAATATCCAGCAAGTCAGAAGCGTAATCGACCTGACGCAAAAAGACAAAATGTTAAACGCGCTCCCGATGTTCCACAGCTTCGGACTGACGGCCGGCACGCTCCTGCCGGTGGTCACGGGCATTCCGGTCTACCTTTATCCTAGTCCGCTCCACTTCAAGATCATCTCGGAGCTTTGCTACGACCAGAACATTACGCTCCTGTTCGGCACGTCCACGTTTCTTTCGGCCTACGGCAAGATGGCTCACCCCTACAACTTTTACTCGCTTCGCTACGTCTTTGCCGGAGCGGAAAAGCTGAAAGACGACGTGCGGCAGATGTGGATGGACAAATTCGGCGTGCGGATTTTTGAAGGGTATGGAGCGACGGAGACTTCCCCGATCCTCTCGCTCAACACTCCGCTGGCAAACAAGCGGGGGACGGTCGGACGCCTGCTGCCGGGGGTCGAAGCCCGGGTAGAAGCGGTAGAGGGCATCACAGCAGGCGGCCAACTGTTGGTCAAAGGGCCGAATGTGATGAAGGGCTACCTCATCCACGGAAAAGGTTTCGTTCCGGCCGATGAGTGGTATCCGACCGGCGATTTGGTTTCGCTCGATGCCGACGACTACCTCGCCATCCAATCCCGGCTGAAGCGCTTCGCCAAAATCGCCGGGGAGATGGTCTCGCTCAACCTGGTCGAAGAATTGGCCGCCCAATGCTACGGTCACTCGGATTTCGCGGCCATCGCGATTCAAGATCAGCGCAAAGGAGAGCGGATCCTGCTCTACACCTCGGACGATACCGCCCAGATTGGGGCGCTGCGGGCTTACGTGGCCGAAAAGCAATTTTCTCCCTTGCTGCTTCCAGCCGCGATCCGGGTTGTGGAAAAGCTGCCCCTGCTCGGCAGCGGAAAGACGGATTACGTCAGCCTGAAACAATGGGCGGAACAAGGAGGAAAAGCATCGTGATCAAACCGCTTCGCGCGTTGAATTTTACCCAGTTTTTATCTGCTTTTGCCGACAATATGATCATCCTGGTCGCCATCGCGATCATTCACGACCAGCACATGCCCTTGAAGTACATCGGCTTCGTCCAGGCTGCCTTCCTCGTCGCCTACATCGTCCTCGCCCCCGTGGTCGGGACCTTCGCCGAGCGGAACCCGAAGTCGAAAGTTCTCTTGCTTGGAAATCTGCTGAAGGCGTTGTCCGTTGTCTGCTTCCTGGCCGGGCTGCATCCGGTGCTGAGCTACGCCGTGACGGGGATAGCCTGCGCCTTTTACGGACCGGCGAAGTACGGCATCCTGCCGGATCTGACGAACAGCGAAGAAGAGCTGCTGAAAGCCAACGCCAAGCTGGAAGGCTACACGATCGTGGCGATTCTGGCCGGAACACTGGCCGGCGGCTTGTCGGTCAATTCCTTCGGGATCGCCACATCGCTTTGCATCTGTCTCGGCCTTTACCTCGTCTCGTTCGCTGTGACCTTCGCCATTCCCCGGTTTGAGGGGAACCGCAGGCTGCACTACGCCCGAGAGGCCGCCCGCTTTTTCACGGTGGACTGCGGCACATTATTCCGGCATCCGGTCACGAGATTTGCGCTGATCGGCACAGGAGCGTTCTGGATGGCAGCCGTTGTGCTGCGGACAGCCGCCTTTGCTTGGATTCCGCTGGCCTACAGCTCCTTCTTGATTGCCGGAAAAGAGGAGACGCAGATCTCCATGATCATCGCCTCGACTGCGATTGGCATCATGATCGGCGCCCTTTCGGCTCCGTACCTCGTGTCCGCCAGGAATTATTTTCGCTCTTATTGGTTCGGTCTGTTGATGATCCCGATCCTGCTGGCGTTTCCTTATGTACACAACCTGTATGTGACCGTGGTCTTCCTCTTGGTGGTCGGATTCTTCGGCGGCGTGTTCGTGGTTCCGATGAACTCCGTGCTGCAGGACCGCGGGAAACCGATGATCGGCACAGGCAAGGTCATCGCTGTACAGAATTTTGTCGAAAATTCACTGATGGCCGTGGGAACCGGATTATACGTGCTGACCACGAGCATCGTTCCCGGATGGGTCGGGGCAGACAGCTCCGGGGCCAACCTCGATTTTATTTCCTACGCCATTTTTGGAATGGGCCTCATTCTGGCCGGGTTTGTGGCTGTCCTCCGCTGGCATGTCCCCCGGCTGCGAAATGAGGGAAAACAGACGGACAGCAGCCTTTGAAAATTTTTGTCGTAAATTTAATTTTTTTGTAACCAATTCCGATTCGATGCGTCCTATAGTAGAGGTATCAAAACGAACGGAAAGGGAGTACTCTCCATGAAGTAAAAGCAACGATCCACAGCCGCCGAAATAAAACGAAGTTACCAAAAAGAACGCCTATGACCGCCAAGCGAAAAACACATCACGATGACGGGCGATACGGATCAAAAACCAAGGGACATGGGATTCTCGCAAGGATCCCGGCTCCCTTCGCCACCCCGTTTTCTGCATAGAAAGCTGGGGTTTTTGTATGGAGACGCCTCGAATGTGGGCAAGTTTGGCGGCAACCCCTCTGTTGGGGGAAAACATAGAATTTACTGTAATGGAGAGGGCAGAGTACAGATGAAACAAGATCAGAATCACAAGCGGTTGACACAAGGGCGCATCAAAACGGGCAGAGGGGGCAACCGATATGCCTGAACCGATCAAAGGACGCGGACGCTACATGGCCGGCTTGGACGGACTGCGGGCATTGGCGGTATTGGCCGTCATCGCCTACCACCTCAATCTGGATCTGGCCCCTGGCGGACTCTTGGGCGTTGGCGTGTTCTTCGTGCTGTCCGGTTACCTCATCACGGACCTGCTCGTCGCCGAATGGACCAAAAGCAGGCGGCTCGACCTGAAAGACTTCTGGCTCCGGCGATTCCGCCGGCTGCTGCCCGCGCTGTTCGTCATGCTTTTCGCAGTGACCCTCTGGCTGGCGCTTTTTACCCCCGCCCGGCTCATAGCGCTGCAGGGAGACCTCCTGTCAGGGGTGCTGTACGTCAGCAATTGGTGGTACATCTTCCACCAAGTATCGTACTTTGAACAGTTTGGCCCGCCCTCCCCATTCGGCCACCTCTGGTCGCTGGCAGTGGAAGAACAGTTCTACCTGCTGTGGCCGCTCTTCCTGTACGTCGGGCTGCGGTTCGCTCCCAAGCGAGGACCGTTGGCCGGGCTGATCCTCCTGGGAGCGGCCGTCTCGGCGCTGGCGATGGCCCTGATCTATCAGCCGGGCAGCGATCCCAGCCGGGTCTACTACGGCACAGACACCAGGGCCTTCGGTCTGCTCATCGGATCCGCGCTGGCGCTGATCTGGCCCAGCCGTAAGCTCTCCGCCAATGTCTCCGCTGCGACCCGGGTGACGCTGGACCTGGCCGGCGGTGCCGGACTCATGATCATCCTGCTGATGATTTGGCAGACCAATCAGTACGACCCGCTTCTCTACCCTGCCGGACTCGTCATGCTGTCGATCGCGGCTGCGGTCGTCGTTGCTGTACTCGCCCACCCGGCGAGCCTGCTTGGCCGCACGCTGGGCTGGACGCCGCTGCGTTGGCTCGGGGTGCGTTCCTACGGCATCTACCTCTGGCACTACCCCGTCATCGCACTGACCAGCCCTGTGGTGAACACTGACGGGATCGATGTCCCGCGAGCCATCCTCCAACTGGCAGCCAGCATCGGGCTTGCCGCTCTGTCGTGGCGGTTTGTCGAAGATCCGATTCGCCGCGGCGCATTGGGAAGACTCTGGTCAGAGAGAAAATACCGTGATCGGCAGGCACGCGGGCCGATCATCCGTTGGGTTGCATCTGCTGCTGCAGTGTGTGGGCTGCTCGCACTCGGTTTGTCCGTCATCAGTGTAGCAAACCCGGCGGTAACCGCTACAGCGAGCGGCTCTCAAGACCCTGCCGGCAGCGGCGGGCATCAGGCGAAAACGCCGCCAAATCCCCGTCCTGACCAGCAGCAGCCCGACCGCACGAATGCCAGCAGCCAAGCGAAGCCCGGCAGCCCAGCAGAACCGGCCGGCAAGCCTTCGTCCACTGACACTCCGAAACAGGCTGACCAAGCGAACCACGATCGTTCCACGCAGAACAGCAGCCAGACGAAACAAGGCGGCTCCGCACAGAAAAGCAACCAGGCGAAGCAGGATGGCTCCTCCAGGCAGAACGGCGGCCAGGCAAAGCAGGATGGCTCCGCGCAGAACGGCGGTCAGGCGAAGCAAGATGGCACCGTGCAAAACGGCGGAAAGTCAGCCGGCGAGCCGAAACAGACGGATGGCCATTCGGGACAGACCGGTTCGCCAGACTCCATCCCGCCAAAATCGGGTGAAGGCGTCACGGCTTTTGGCGACTCCGTCATGCTCGACGTCGCTCCCTATCTGGAAAAACTTCTGCCGGGCATCGTGGTCGACGCCAAGATCGGCCGGCAAATGTCGCAAGCCCCGGAAGTCGTGGCAAAGCTAAAGGCTGAAGGCAAATTGGGCAATCGAGTGATTATTGAACTTGGCACGAACGGCTCCTTTACCAAGAACCAGCTGATGTCGCTGCTGCACTCGCTCGGCGATCCAGAGCAGATCATACTGGTCAACACCCGTGTTCCCCGTCCGTGGGAGGGCGTCGTCAACTCGACCATCACCGAGGTAGCTGCTCTCTTCCCCCACATTACGCTTGTCGATTGGTATGCGGCGAGTGCCGGCAAAAGCTCGTTTTTCGAACCCGATGGCGTCCACCTCAACCACGAAGGCGCCCAGTTCTACGCCTCGCTCTTGGCCAAGGCAATCGCGCCGGAACCAGGTCATGGCAAGACTGCCGCAGCAGGCGCAACGGAAGAGATAAAACAGTAAATGAAAGGAAGGAAGCCGTGACTCTTTTTAAGTCACGGCTTCCTTGTACCCGTTCTGCAGCGGATCAAGTCATGGCGTCCAGCATGTATTTGATCACCGGGTAGGAAATGAGATGTCGATCCCGGTAAGTCGAGAAGACAGCCTCCGGTTTTTCGCCGACGATTCCTCTTTGCAGAATAGCGGCTTTGAATCCCCGTTCCACAGCCCCATTAGCGGTGAAGGTGACACAGTATTCTGCGGCAAACCCGGCTACGACGACGAATTCAACACCAGCCTGGCGAAGGACTTGCTCCAGATCGGTTTGCCAGAAAGCATTTGAGAATTGCTTTGTCACCCGGATGTCCTTATGTCCGACAGTGATCCGGGGGATGATCTCTCTCGCCTGAGGATCGGCATCTCCTTCCGAGCCTTCCATGTCTTGAATATGAATAACCCTTTGATCTTTCGCCCGCAAGAGTCCTGCTACGTAATTGATGTACTCGCATGCTTCTGCCACGTCTGCATTGTCTATCCGATCCCGTAAGAAGATCTGCTGCATATCAACGATAAGAAGCCCGAATTTCAAAGGATTCCTCTCCTTTTCTGTTTGCCAGAATAAGACCTTCGCCTGATCATGAAGCAGGACCGCTCTTTGCCAGGGTTAACTGCCACGAAACACCGTACTTGTCTGCGACCCAGCCGAACTTTTCGCTGAATGGGTACGCTCCCAGCGGCATGAGAACAGAACCGTCTTGAGCCAAGCGCTGAAAGACGCGATCGACCTCCTCTTCTGTGTCGCACGTGACATAAAGAGACATGGCAGGTGTAAAGGTAAAGTCATGCTTTATGTTGCTGTCGATACACATGAAGACTTGTCCTTTCAAGGAAAAGGCAGCAAGCATCACGGTCCCCTCGTCCCCCGTTTCATTCGGGCCGTAGCGAGTGATGCTGATGATTTCCGACTGGTCGAAGAGAGAGGTGTAAAAATTCATGGCTTCTTCGGCCTGGCCTGAGAACATCAAAAATGTGGTGATCTTTGGGATGGAATGACTCATATCTTTCACCCTCCGTCTGTAGCAATATAGGTTTCGTAACTCATTTTGATCATCTCAACAGAATTTTATGATTTCTACTATTGTAACTTATGCTAGTGGAGGTTTGTTTCTCATTGATTGCGCTTTTGCTTTTTCCTTCTGAACAAATAATTCTCGAATAAATGCCCCTGCGCCCATAGATAACGCTATGATTACGATCAAATTGATAATTTTAACGAAAAGATAAGGGGCTATAACAACGTGGATACAAGATACAATGATAATAGCTGAATTAAAAATAATACCAAAATATAGCTGTTTGATCATTCATAAACTTTCCTTCCCATACTTGTTTCCCCCCCGCTCCTACTCTTTATTTATCGGTTTTCATTTCAAAACCTCACCGTCTTTGGAAATCCCTTTCGCGTGAAACCCTTTTGCCCCTATGGAAACTGCCTCTCCTTCCCTTGGCGTTCCTTTGTGTTCCCAGCGCAGGTCATCCAGGCTATATACTCTATAAAAGTATCGAATGCCGTCCGCTTCAAATAGGTTTGCCTGTATGTACCCGGTCTCTTCGTTTCCTACATCTACTGTTGCGATGTCGGGATTGTGAATCCGTCCGAACATCACGGCGATGTCTTTTGTCTCTTGATTTTCTTGATAATGGATCGTGCTGTCGTAAACCTCCATGTCGTCATCCGTATAATGATTCCATCCTTTAGCACCAAGGAATTCCCAGCCTTCCTCCGGATTACCCTTAAAAATCGCTGCGTTTAAGATATCATCTATTTTTCTGCCGATATCGCCATAGTTTACTTCAGCGTTTAACGTGTAAAAAACCAAGCGTTTATTCCCTTCGAGCTGTATTTGCTTGATCAGTTTATTGACCTGAAAAGGAACGTCCCGCTCCATCGCCTGTTCAATTGTTTTTGGCTTGCATGCGGTACCTATCATTAGCGCAAATACAAAAACCAATACCAATCCTGCTCGCTTCAAATGTTCTCTCCCCTCCCTTTTATTTGAACGACTGCCCCTCCATGCACGTGTTACGGTACTGCACAGCGGTGGGCAGACCAGCGTAAAATTCCTTTTTCTTACAACATTATACGACGGGATTCCAGACATTCCCAGACTAAAAACCGAAACTCTCCTCCCCTTTTTTCGTCTGGAGCTCTGGACATGAAAACACACAAAAAAAGGCCAGCACCTGTCCGTGTTGACGACAGGCGCTGACCTGCAGCTGCGTGTTTTACTGAACGGCCGTCTTGACCGCTTTCACTTCATACAAACCGCCCTCGGAGCTGATGATGTACTCCGGCTTAGGCTTGCCAAGGTTTGCCTTATGGGCGGCGATATGGGCGTCGCTCTTTTCCCACTGCTTCCAGTGCTCCTCCGATTCCCAGCGGATCAGGACCATGACCTCTTCTTCACCGCGTCTGACCTTTTTCACCATGACCGTCGAATCGACAAATCCTTCCTGTTGTTCGATGATGCCGGCACCGCTGAAGCGCTGTACCACTTGATCTGCATTGCCTTCGGTGACTGTTATTTTTCTTACCTGGACAAACATCTGACCATCTCCCGTGATCCAATCTCGTTTCAATCATTATAATTGATAATGATTTTCAGTGTCAACAAATCAGCTGCTTTCTGCCAACCCTTATCAGCCCGGTCATCCCGGAGTGTTTCCTCCAGGCAAATTCTTTTCCATTCCACTACATACCTGCTTCTCTTTAAAACTGTTTCTCTAGACCCACACGAATTTCATTTGTTATGATGAAAATCGCTTGAAATGGTCTTGGGGGATTGAAAAAATGGAAAGCTACCGCGACTATAAAAATGGGGAAACTGGGGCCTGTGTCAGTATTGTCACCTTTGTCGTTTTATCGGCAGGCAAACTTTTCATTGGCTATTTTTATCATTCCAAAGCGCTGTACGCTGACGGATTTAACAATGCCACGGATATTATCGCTTCCCTGGCTATCCTGATTGGACTTCGGATCTCGCAAAAGCCCGCGGACCACGACCACCCCTACGGCCATTTTCGCGCCGAGACGGTGTCCTCGCTGGTCGCGTCCTTCATCATGCTTGCTGTCGGTCTGCAGGTTTTTTATCAAGGCGTGACGGCGTTTAATCGGCCCCAGACGACCGCGCCTGACAGCATCACGGCATGGGTTGCCGCTTTTTCTGCTGTCGTAATGTACCTGGTGTACCGTTACAATACGAGGCTGGCGAAAAAAATAAACAGCGGCGCCCTCGCAGCGGCGGCCAAGGATAGCCTGTCGGATGCCCTGGTGAGTGTCGGTGCGCTGGTCGCGATTGTGGGCTCAAGGTACGGCATGCCGTGGCTGGACGCCGTAACAGCCATTCTGATCGGTCTGTTCATCTGCAAAACCGCGTGGGACATCTTCCGGGATGCCACCCACTCGCTCACAGATGGATTTGACTCCGCAAAGCTGCTCCTGCTCAAAAAGACAATTGCGTCTACTCCCGGCGTTTCCGCGATTCGCGATATAAAAGCCCGGCAGCTCGGCAACCGCGTCCTGGTAGATGTCGTCATTCTGGTAGAGGATCGCCTGACTGTATGGGAGAGCCACCTCATCACCGAAGAAATCGAGGAGAGAATGCTGAAGAAACATCAAATCAGGTATACCCACATTCACATTGAACCCGCAGTGAATACTTCTTCCACTTCCACCTGCAGCTAATGCTGATAGGTGTTTTTTTTCCTATCGAGGAAGTAAAGTCCCAGATTATCCGCGAATTTTGTTATCATGATGATACCAATAGAAATGCGAGGTGGTCATGATGAAGACAATCGGCCTGATCGGCGGGATGAGCTGGGAGTCATCGGCGATCTACTATCAACTGATCAACCAGAAAGTGAAAGAAAGGTTGGGCGGGCATCACTCGGCCAAAAGTCTGCTGTATTCGGTAGACTTCCACGAGATCAAAAACCTGCAGCACGAAGGCAAGTGGGAACAGGCGACTGAGATCATGATCGATGCGGCCAAAAGACTGGAGCGCGGCGGAGCGGACTTCGTCGTCATCTGCACGAACACGATGCACAAAATGGCCAGTGAAGTAGAAGCGGCGATCACCATCCCGCTTTTGCACATTGCCGACGCCACAGCCGGCGAAATACAGCGGCAGAACATCGAAAAGGTGGGGCTGTTAGCTACCGCGTTTACGATGGAGCAGGATTTTTACAAAGGCAGACTTGCCGAAAGATTCGGTCTGGACGTACTGGTGCCGGGTGAAGCTGACCGGAAGCTCGTTCATGATATCATCTATCAGGAGCTTTGCCTGGGCGTGATCAAGCGGGAGTCCAAAGACGCTTATGCAGAAATCATCAAAAAACTGGTCCGGGACGGGGCAAGGGGGATCATTCTGGGTTGTACGGAGATCACGCTGCTCATCTCCCAGGAAGATTGCGAGGTACCCGTGTTCGACACGACCAAAATCCACGCCGAATCGGCCGTAGAATGGGCCCTGCGGGCTTAGCCCAGGATTGCCGGCAGCCGCGTACAGCTTCGCGGCGGAAGCATAGGATACAGGAAGCGCGTTTTCCCCTGAGGAGGTGAACGTCATTCCTGCCTACCGCATCCGTATATCCATATCGAAGCTGACGCTGTACTTGTACGATGGAGATCGCCTTGTGCGCTCGTTTCCTGTGGCCTTGGGCAAGATCGCCACAGCTACGCCGCGCGGAGATTTTACCATCGTCAGCAAAGTCCCCTACCCGAATTCCTATCCGGGCGGGCCTTTGAGCGCATTCGGCACGATGTGGATGGGGCTCAGCAAGCCGCACTACGGCATTCACGGCACCAACAACCCTGCCTCGATCGGCAAGTACGTCTCCCACGGCTGCATTCGCATGTACAATCAAGATGTGGAGGCACTGGCCAGGCTCGTGCCTATCGGAACACCCGTCAGCATTCGCGAATAACATTTCTAGCCATACCATCGGATGATGGACTATAATTTTATTGAAAACACAACTGTACACTTTTTTGCGTACGACAAACGGGGGAAAACCTTTGAAAAAAATCCTGCTGCTGCTCGTCTCCCTTTGCCTCTTGACCGTTCCTCTCTGCGCAGCCGCCGCAGAGCAACGCCAGGAACAACCGCTGGATATCGAGGTGACCAATGTAACCCAAAACCGCGATACCCTGATCGTTCATGCGATCATCGCCAACGTCGGAAATGCGACGCTGGATCACTTTACCGACCTGCAGCTGAATGTCTACAACAATGACGATGATTCGACCGGTTTGCGCAATGAAGGGAAGTATTCCGGCGAGATCGCCCTGTCTGCCCTGACATTGGCTCCGGGTCAAACCATACCAGCGACTTTTGCCCTCTACGACACGAAAGATATGAATGTGAACACCGTTATATTTAAATGGGCGGCCCACTACCAGGCCGCTGACACGCCCGACTTTACGACAGGCATTCACGTCTTCATCGACGGTTCAGAGCTTCGCACAGATGCCCCGCCGCTGATGGTCAAAGACACGACGCTTGTGCCGATGCGGGCTGTCTTCGAACAGCTGGGGGCAGACGTCGCTTGGGATCCGCAAACCCAAACCGTGGAAGTCACGAAAGGGGATACCAAGGTAACGCATGTCGTAGGCTCCTCTGTATTGGAAGTAAATGGACGCGAGGTCAAACTGGATGTGCCCTCGATGACCATAAGCGGCCGCACCATGGTGCCGCTCCGGGCCTTTACCAGCAGTCTGGACTGCAGCGTGCAGTGGGGAAGAACGGGGGAAGCGACGACCATCGCCATCACGTCTTGGTAGCGCAAAAACACTCTCTTGCGGAGATTCCGAATTCTCTGCGAGAGAGTGTTTTTGTATCATCCTCTTGTCATTTGTTTGGCGTACCGGTTCACCGGTTTGGGCAGGCCAAGATGATCGCGCAAGGTGCTGCCGGTGTATTCAGTCCGGAAGCTGCCCCTCTCCTGCAGAATGGGAACGACTTGTTCAACGAAGAGGTCGAGCCCTTCCGGCAGCAGCGGCGGCATGAGGTTGAAGCCGTCAGCGCCCCCCTGGGCCGCCCATTCCTCCATTATGTCGGCAAGCTGAACCGGCGTTCCCACGAAAATATGGTGTCCCCGCGAGCTGGCGAACGACTTGTACAATTGGCGAATGGTCATATTTTCCTGTTTTGCCATATCTTTGATCATCTGAAAGCGGGTTTGTTCGGCGTTGGTCGCAAGCAACTCCAGGTCCGGAAGCGGTCCGTCGAGCGGATACGGTGAGAGATCAAAGCCTCCCAGAAAAAAGGACAAGATGCCAAGTCCAACTGACGGCAGAATGCAGTCTTGCAGCTCCTCGAACTTTTCCTTAGCTTCCGCTTCGGTCTCTCCAATGATCGGAAAGATGCCGGGCATGATGCTGATCTCATCAGGCGAGCGCCCGTACATGGCCGCTTTGTCCTTTATGCTCTTGTAAAAGGCTTGGGCGCCAGACAGGTTGTTCTGGACGGTAAAGACCACCTCCGCAGTCCGCGCCGCCAAGTGCTGACCTGTCTGTGATGAGCCCGCCTGGATAATCACAGGCTGCCCTTGCGGCGATCTGGCTGTATCCAACGGTCCGCGAACGGAGAAAAACTCCCCCTTGTGATGCAGCTCGTGCCATTTGTGGGGGTCGAAATACACGCCGGACGCTTTGTCGCGGACGAATGCATCCTCTTCCCAAGAGTCCCACAAGCCCTTGACCACCTCGACAAACTCTTCTGCCCGCTTGTAGCGAAGGCTGTGCTCGGGATGTGCCTCCTGGCTGAAATTCAGCGCCGTCGACTCAACGGAACAGGTCACGACATTCCACCCTGCCCTCCCGCCGCTTAAGTGGTCAAGCGAAGCAAACTGGCGGGCGATGTGAAACGGCTCGCTGTACGTCGTCGTGGCGGTTGCGGCCAGGCCTATTTTCGACGTTACCACGGCCAGTGCAGCCAGCAGGGTAAACGGTTCAAATCGCGTCAATACGTTGGGATGCGAGTCGGGGGCGATCGACAGGCTGTCCGCCAAAAACAACATATCCAGTTTTCCCCGCTCTGCCGTTTGGGCCAGTTGTTGGAAATAGGCAAAATCCAGGCTTCGATCCGGCTGTGCCTGCGGGTGCCGCCAAGAGGCGACATGATGTCCGGTACCGGCTAAAAAAACGCCGAGCTTTAGCTGTTTCTTTGCTTTTTCCATGTCTGCTGCAAAAACATCCTTCCCCGGTAGATTTTATTTAGCAGTTTTATTTTACCAGAGGAAAGGGGAGCTGATTGTTCTTTCCTTACAATAAGGCAAGCAAATTCTGCAAATCCGCCTCGCTGTGCAAGCCTGCGATCGCGGCAATCACCTGCTCTGCCCTGGCTTGGTCATCGGGCAGGGCATCCGTCAGCTTTTGCTGAAGCTCGGCTGGCGACAGGCAATTGCCGGGGGCTCCCCGCGGCCGGTCGACACGCGCCGCATACACGCGGCCTTCCCTCGTGATGACTTTCACAATCGTAAACCGCCCTTTTGGCACGGCATGGGGGGCCGGCTGTACCGTCGCGTCATAGGATCGCTCTATACGCTGCATAAACCGCAGGATGTCTGCCGGAATCGGCGCATTGGCGAAGCTGCCGAGCGACAGCGGGACGCCGTGCAGCGCCAGTGCTACGACGTATTCCACGCTGAACCGTCCCTGCTCGCCCGTCTGCGGACGCCTCTCCACCAAGGCCGCGTCGCCGCCCGGTGGAAACGCGATCTCGACGTGTTCAATCTCCGCTGCGGAGAATGCCCCGCTGTTCGCCAGCTCAAGCGCGGCGTCCGCCGCATGATGTGCGGCCGAGCAGAACGGATACACCTTGAACCAGAGGCCGGGATCGGCAATCTTCCACGGCTTTCCCCAGTCTTTGACCAGGACTTGCTCGGCCAGCGCCAAATCGCCGTACAGGCCAAAGAAGCCAAGCTTTCCATCCAGCGCACGGCGCGATCCGCCAAAACCGGACTGGGCCAGCTTCACCGCCAAAAGGCCGGCCTGGGCAGCCAGACCGGCGTGCAGCGGCTTCGCCTCTGTGCCGAATTGAGCCCGCAGGCCGCTCGTTTGCGTCGCGGCAAAGCCGATCGCCTTTTCCATCTCCTCCTCCGGGAAGCCCATGGCGTAACCGGCGGCGACAGCGGCGGCAATCGTCCCCAGCGTCGCAGTATTGTGCCAGCCTTTTGCATAGTGGTCGGGCCCGATCGAAAGTCCCAGTCTCGCCATCGTCTCTACCCCGACGGCGTACGCCGCCAAAAAGCGCTCACCGCTCAGCCTGCCGGCCGCCGCGACGGACAGCAGCGCCGGCAGGATCACGGTGCTGGGGTGGCCGCGCACATCGGCATGGACATCGTCAAAATCGAGCGCATGGCCGAGGTAGCCGTTCAAAAGCGCGGCCTGAAGAAAACTTGCCCGCCGCTGCTGCCCGATCACCGGAACATCCGCATTCCCCCCCTCGGCGGCAAACACCTCCCATAGCTTGGCGATTCCGGCATCGCCGCGGGCGGCAAAACTGGAAGCAAGATAGTCGACGACACCCGAGCGGGCGGCAGCCATCGCCTCCCGCCCCGGACGAGCAGAAACGGCGAGCCGGGCCAGCTCGCCAGTCAACGTGTGATCGCTCATGTACACCTCTCCCTCACCAGCCCGGGTCAACCGATCAGCTCCAGGGGAGCTCCCACCTGCTGGATAAATTTCTTCGTCCGCGGATTTTGCGGGTCGCCGAATATCTCTTCCGGCGTTCCCTGTTCCACGATCTTGCCCTCCGCCATAAAGATCACCTTGTCGGCTACTTCCCGCGCGAAAGCCATCTCATGGGTGACGATGAGCATCGTCGTCTGCCTCTCAGCGATCGCTTTGATGACCTGCAGGACTTCGGCCACGAGCTCGGGGTCAAGCGCCGAGGTCGGCTCGTCCAACAGAATCGCGTGCGGATTGACCGCCAGCGCCCGGGCGATTCCGATGCGCTGCTGCTGCCCGCCGGACAGCGTAATCGGATAGCTGTCGGCCTTATGTGCCAGCCCGACTTGTTCCAGCAGCGCTTCGCCCACTTTTCTGGCTTCCTCGGGCTTCATCTTTTTCGTGACCAGGAGCGATTCGGTGATATTTTGCAGGGCAGTCTTGTTTTTGAACAAATTGTAGTTTTGAAAGACCATCGCAGTTTGCTGGCGCAGAAAATGAGCTTCCCTGCGGCTGTACTTCTTCGCTGAAAGTGTCGCTTCCCCGATCTCAATCGTCCCGTCGTCCGGCTTCTCCAGCAGGTTGAGACACCGAAGCAGCGTCGATTTGCCTGAACCGGAGGGGCCGATGATCGCCACGACTTCTCCGCGCTGCACTTCCAGGTCAATTCCGTCCAGGACGACGAGCTCGCCAAATCGCTTGCGTAAATTTGTCACTTTCATCATCGCGGTTCCTCCTAGTTTTTATACGGCTTGCTGAGCTTGTTCTCGACGAACTGCTGCAAGAAGCTGTAGACGATGGTCACGAACCAGTAGACGATCGCCACCGCCAGATAGGTTTCGAAGAATTTCAGCGAAGCCGACGCCATCATCTTGCCTTGGGCAAACAATTCGGCAACGCCGAGGGTGAAGGCCAGCGAAGTCTCTTTCAACAGACCGATAAAGGTATTGCCCGTCGCCGGGATGGCGTTTCTCGTCGCCTGCGGCAGAATAATCCGCCGGTACGCCTGGATTCTCGTCATCCCGACAGAGAGACATGCTTCCAACTGTCCTTCGTCGACCGAATTTAGGGCTGCCCGGAAGATCTCCGCCAGATAAGCGGAGTTCTTCAGGCTTAAACCGATGATCGCCGCGGACAGTGCGTTCAGCACGCTAAAGGAGGGAAACAATTGCGGCAAACCGTAATAAATCAGGAACAACTGCACCAGTGTGGGCGTCCCGCGAAAAAACGAGATGTACACAGTGGCCAATTGATAGATCACCGGAATCCGGTTTTTTGTCATTACCGCCATGAACAAGCCGATCAGGATGGCAAAGACCATCGAGACCACAGCCATGACCAGTGTCAGCGGAAGGTACTTGAGCAGGGTTGGAAAGACTTCCAGCATGTATTGGCCGTCAAAATTCATCGTTGCCTGATCCCTCCCACACTACGGCTGGTTCGCCATTTTGACCGTTACATCGTCCTTAAAGTACTTTTCTGACAGTTTTTTCAAGGTCCCGTCTTCGCGAAGCTCCGACAAAACCTTGTCAAACTCTTCGCGGATCTTGTCGTGACGTTCGTCTTTCGGGAACGGAAATGCCACGGATTCGTAAGTAATCGGATCCCCGGCCAGCTTTAGCGGCAGACCGCTTTTTTCGATTTGCGCCAGCAGGACGCTGCGGCCGTTCACGTAAGCGTCAACGCGGCCATAGGCGACATCGTTTAAGGTTCCTTCTTGTGACTCATAGGTTTTGATGTTGATTTCCTTATTGGGATCCTGCTTTTCCAGATTTTTCGCGTGGTTTGATCCCAGGACGGCCGCTACCGTCTTTCCTTTCAAGTCGGCGACGCCGTGAATGTCGTTGTTGTCGTTTTTCACGACGATTTGTGTGCCCGCATAAGCGTATGGCTGCGTAAAATGAAATTTTTCCTTCCGCTGTTCCGTGACGGCGACCTGGTTGGAGACGGTATCGATCCGGCCGGTTTCCAGCTGTCCCATGACGCCGCTGAATTCGGCCAGATGCCACTCTACCTTGTAGCCCAGCTTGTCCGCGATCGTCTCGACGACTTCCACGTCAAATCCCTGCAGTTTGTCGCCTTCCTTGTAGGCAAACGGGTAGCTTTGCCCCGTCGCCCCTACGCGCAGCACTTTTTCTTCGGAGGCTCCCTGCGATCCGGATCCGGCGCCGCCCGTTCCGCTTTCGCCGCCGCTTCCGCAGGCGGTCAACGCGAATAACATCGCCGCCAGTGCTGCCGCCAGCAATCCCTTGCGTTTATTCATAGCGATTCTCCTCTATTTGGTTGAGATGTCTTCTTTAAACCATTTCTTTCCGAATTCAGCCAATTTTCCTTCTTCACGCAGTTCTTTCAATGCTTTGTTGAAATCGTCACGCAGCTTTTCCCCTGCTTCCGTCTTGGCGAACGGGAAGGCAAAGTCGTATTTGACGATGGTCTCGCCGCTCATTTTCAGCGGCAGCCCGGACTTTTCAATCTTGCTTACGCCGCTGAAGCGATCGTTGATGTAAGCGTCGATCCGGCCGAGGTCGATATCGTTTAAAATGCCTCCCGTATCCTCGTAGGTGACGATCGTAATCTCCTGGTTTGGATCTTGTTTGCGGACGTATTCCTCGTAAAACGATCCCAGGGCGACGGCCAGTTTCTTGCCTTTCAGATCGGACAGCTGCTTGTAGGTATCGTTGTCCTTCTTCACGATCAGCTGGACATCCGGGTAAGCGTAGGCGTCCGAGAAGTAATACTTCTCTTTGCGCTGGTCGGTGACGGCGGTATGCTCGGCAATGACGTCGATCCGGCCGGTATCAAGCTGCCCTAAGAGTCCGGTAAAATCGGCTGTCGTCCATTCGATGGTGTACCCCAGCTTCTCGGCAATCGCCCGGGTGACGTCCATGTCGTATCCGTCCAATTCGCCTTTTTCATTTTTCAGCGACCAGGGGTAGGAGGTGCCTTTGGTGCCGACGCGCAACACTTTTTTCTCCGCGTCTCCTTCGGCTGCATTGCCTTGTCCGCATGCGGTCAGGGCGAACAGCAGCACGGTGGAAAGGAGAAGAGCGATAGTTTGTCTGTATCTTTTCATCTGTCAGTCAGTCCTTATGGTTATTTTTCTTGAAGCAGATCAGGGCGCAGCACCTTGCGCAGGAAGATCGTCGTGTGCCCTCTCCCCAGATCTTTTTGCCCGACCCGCACGTAGCCTTTGCGTTCGTACATCTGCGCCAGCCACGGATGCTTGTCCGCCGTTCCGAGCGTCACAGCCGGAGCTTTTAAGGTGTCCCGGATGATCGTTTCTTCGACCCACTGAAGCAGGGCTGAGCCGACTCCCTTTTTGCCGAGGGCGGGTTCTACCGCGAACCACCAGATGTGCGGCAAGCCATACGGGCCCGGCTGCAGTCCCCACGGCATGCGCAGCGATACCGTTGCGACGATCCGCCCCTCTTCTTCCATCACGTAACAGGCGTTGTTGCGGATATTTTTCTCTACCAGTTCGAGATCTGCGGTCGCCGCTGCAAAGTTGATTCCCAACTGGCGGATGGGTTCGTATGCCCGCAGCGTCAACGCGAGCAGCTCTTCTGCGTCATCTACTGTTGCCAAGCGAAAATTTCTCGCCACTGTTTCCACCTCACGATTCCCATTTTGTTCCGACGAAGGCAATCCGATCGCCGACATCGACAACCGGATTGCGCCGGCTTAAGATGATGTACATGTCCTCTTCTGCCAAAATCGGCTGCTCATTTCCCAGCAAATCGATCACGGTTACAAGCCGCTCTCCCCGTTTCACCACGGTGCCAGGCGCAGGATTGTCGACAGCGATTCCCGCGGCATCCGAGTAGAGGAAGCGCCGCTCTGTGATCGTCACCGGCTGATGCTCCGGGTGAGGCGGGACGGCATCCTCATAGAGGCCCAATTCTCTGAAAACGGCCCGAAAGCCGCGCTCGGCCCAGTCCACATCCGCCTTCTCCAACACCCCTCCGGCTCCCACCTCGACCATGCAGGCGGGAATGCCGTGGAGCAGTGCCTGGACGTCCAGAAAGCCGTTTACATTGCCAGGCAGCTCGTAGAGCGGCTGGCTGAAATCCACCCGGCAGTGGGCGTAGCCGCCAAACGTACGGGCCAGCTTCTCCGCTTCGGCATAGGTCTGGCTTTGGGCCTCATCGGCCAAACGCTTGAAGACCGTGTACGGCCTCGACTGGTAGTGCGTGCCAACGGTATGGGCGTCGATCAAGTGGGTGGCGTGCAGCTTGATCTGTTCGAACAGAAAATGCGCGATTCTCTGCGAGATCGTCCCTTTGGGATTGCCGGGAAACTGCATATCCAGATCCAATCCGTCCTGCGGCGTGTTTTTTTGCCGGGCCGAAAAAGCCAGCGGATTGGACACCGGCGTAACGATAATCGCTCCTTTGAGCTTTGCCGGGTCCAGTGCCGGCAGCAGCTTCAGCAGGGCAAATGGAACGTTTAACTCATCGCCGTGAACCGCTCCGTTCACCCACAGGACTGGGCCCGGTTCCCGTCCGTTGACGATGTGGACGGGCAAGTAGACAGCCGAACCGTTCGACAGGCGGGCCACTTCCACATTCCCCTTCGCGTAGAAGCCTGGTTTCGCGGCAAGATTTCCAATTGCAATGATTCGTTCACCCATCTTCGTCAACCTCTCGTCTGTTGTTTGGCGTAGCGGTTTTCCGGTATTGTGAGCCCCAAGTGATCGCGCAGGGTATGGCCTGTGTACTCGGTCCTGAAGCTGCCTCGCTCCTGCAGGATGGGAACGACCTGGTCAACGAAGAGGTCAAGCCCTTCCGGCAGCAGCGGCGGCATGAGGTTGAAGCCGTCAGCGCCGCCCTCGGCCACCCACTGCTCCATTTTGTCAGCGAGCCCGGCCGGGGTTCCCACAAATATATGGTGGCCGCGCGAACCGGCGACGGATTGGTACAGTTGGCGAATCGTCAGGTTATCCCGCTTGGCCATCTCTTTGATCAGCTCAAAGCGGCTTTTCACGGCGTTGGTCGCCGGTATCTCCAGCTCCGGCAGCGGACCGTCGAGCGGATACGGCGTAAGATCGATGCCCCCCAGGTAGCTGGACAAGATGTTCAAGCCGACCGAGGGAAGGATGTAATCCTGCAGCTCTTGATACTTCTCCTTCGCGATCGCTTCCGTCTCGCCGATGATCGGAAAGATGCCGGGCATGATGCTGATCTCATCAGGCGAGCGCCCGTACGCTGCCGCCTTGCTTTTCACGCTCTGGTAAAAGGCCTGGGCGTCGGAGAGGTTGTTTTGCGCCGTAAAGATCACCTCTGCTGTCCGCGCCGCCAAGTGCTGGCCCGGCTCCGAGGAGNGCTGCCGCCTTGCTTTTCACGCTCTGGTAAAAGGCCTGGGCGTCGGAGAGGTTGTTTTGCGCCGTAAAGATCACCTCTGCTGTCCGCGCCGCCAAGTGCTGGCCCGGCTCCGAGGAGCCTGCCTGGACGATCACCGGTTGTCCTTGCGGCGATCTGGCTACGTTCAGCGGCCCGCGCACCGAGAAAAACTCTCCCTTGTAGTTCAGCTCATGCAGCTTGTCCGGATCGAAGAAGACGCCGGACGCTTTATCGCGGACGAGTGCGTCCTCTTCCCAGGAGTCCCACAAGCCTTTGACTACCTCGACAAACTCTTCTGCCCGCTTGTAGCGCAGGCTGTGCTCCAAATGCTCTTCGCCGCCGAAATTCTTCGCGGTCGATTGGATGGAGGACGTGACGACATTCCATCCGGCCCGTCCGCCGCTCAGGTGGTCGAGCGAAGCAAACTGGCGGGCGATGTGAAATGGCTCGCTGTACGTGGTAGAAGCAGTGGCGACCAAACCGATTTTCGAAGTCACCCCGGCCAGCGACGCCAGCAGCGTAAACGGTTCAAACCGGGTCAGCACATTGGGATGCGACTTGGCGTCGATCGATAAGCTGTCCGCCAAAAACAGCAGGTCCAGTTTTCCCCGCTCTGCCGTCTGGGCTAGTTGGTGAAAGTAGGCGAGATTCATGCTTCCATCTGCCTGAGCCTGCGGATGCCGCCAAGAGGCGACATGGTGCCCGGTTCCGGCGAGGAAAACGCCAATTTTTACCTGTTTCTTGCCAGTTTTCATATCTCTCCAGCTCCTCTTTCAAACAGTGGCATGAAGTTTATATTCCCTACTAAAACAATAATACCTATGGATTTAGTAGGTTTTAAGTTTAAAAAAAATAAAACTTTTTCAATTGGTGTAACAAAAATATACTGTCTGGCTTCTTTTTTTGTCAAGTCTTTTTTCCACGCGAGTATGCTCCGCTGTGAAAAGCAGCCAAGCCCATGCGGCGGGCCGGCTGCTCTCGTCTTCTGCAGACTTATTTTGCGAGTGCCTGACCGGGTCTGACAGCGCCGTCGGAAAGATAATGGAAAACAGCAGACACGAATACCTTGCCGATCACCAGCATCGCGCGCTCGTCAACATCGAAATTGGGATGGTGATGGGGATACGTGGCGTTGATCTCCGGGTTGCCGCCTCCCGCGAAGAAAAAGGTTCCGGGGACCTGTTGGAGATAATAAGCGAAATCCTCGCCTCCCATGCGCGGGGGCAGGTGCTTTACGTTTTCTTCTCCAACGATTTGTCTTGCCAGCTCTTCTACCCGTCTGGTCTCCTCCGGATGATTCCATACGGCTGGATACCCGCGGCGATATTCGACCTTTGCCGTTGCTCCTGCTCCTTCGCAGACAGACGCCGTTATCTGCCTGATCGACTCTTCGATCGAGGTGCGCACCTCTTCCTCGAAGGTGCGGACTGTCCCCGTGATTCTGGCTGTCTGCGAGATAACGTTGAAGGCCTGGCCTGCTGCAAATGTGCCGACCGTGACGACGGCGGTTTTTAACGGATCGACGCGGCGGCTGACGATCTGCTGCAGATTCATCACCAATTGGCAGCCGACGACGAGCGAATCCACCGTCTTGTGCGGATAGGCACCGTGCCCGCCTTTTCCCTCGATCTCGATTTCGAATGTATCCGCATTGGCCAGCAAGTAGCCTTCGCCAACGCCAACGGTGCCGACCGGTTCGTCTGAGGAGACGTGTGCTCCGTAGATCACATCCACCCCTTCCAGGCAGCCGTCTTCAATCATCGGCTTGGCTCCGCCGGGGAGAGACTCTTCCGCAAACTGGTGGATAAACACGACATTACCTGCCAGCTCGTCCTTTGCTTCACTCAGCACCTTGGCCGTGCCCAGCAGGGCCGCCGTGTGCATGTCGTGGCCGCAGGCGTGCATCACACCGGGAATGCGGGACTTGTATTCCACTTCTTTGGCGTCCTGAATCGGCAGAGCGTCAAAATCGGCGCGCAGCGCCACTGTCTTCCCCGGCTTTCCTCCCCTCAGGTATCCAACCACGCCCCTTCCTCCGACTTCCGTCCGGACTTCCAAGCCCAGTGCGTTCAAGAATTCGGCGATCTTTTTAGGCGTGTTCACCTCCTGAAAGGAAAGTTCGGGATACATATGCAGGTCTCGGCGAAACTTCACCAACTCCGGATAGATCTCTTCCAATCTGGCATACAGATTTTCCAACATCGGGTTCACTCCTTCGATTTGAATGGTAGCAAAGTTCGTTTATTAAATATTACCAATATTCGAGAGACAACAGAAGCGATCAGCTGCGTTTCCGGCAAAAAAATGAGACAGCCCTAATGGACCGAAGGCAAAGCGGAGCTGGCTGCCGGTTGTTGCGGATTTCCTGATGAGGGGAAATACGAAGGTGGGACCTATCCTACAACGGCGGCTAATACGTGCAGTACGACGAACAATCCGTATAAACTATTCATCTCATAACCTCTGTTCTATTCGATTACATCGTTCCGGTAAGCAACGCCTACTCTTTTGCCCTTAAACGGCCCCGACAGCTCAAGGTGGCTCAGCATGACATCCGCTACATCTTCATAAGCCACATCGATTTCATGAAGCCGGCTGAACAGGAGACCGGATAGCTCGGCCTCGGACAGATCCTTCGTAGATTCCGGGAACGGTATCGGCAATATGTCGGCTGAAACTTGCAAAAGGCCCGGCCTCTCATATTCCGCTCCGTCCACCATTGTTCCCGGACACATGAAGGACCAATCAAGCTTTGTGCGGCGCAGCCGGTTCCAATTATCGCTATGATATTTGAACATGGGCGGGATGCCGGGCAGGTCGTTTCCCATTATTTGGGTATAGGGAATCTCAAGCAACCCCGCACCTCCCATTACCCATACCCGACCGGAGAACTGAGGGTGATCTTCGCACTGTGTCACGATGTTGTCCACAATCCGGATGAACTCTTCGCCGTTAGCGACGCTGCCTGCCGCGATAATCGCAACATCCTGATGGCTAAGCGCGTGATAAACGCTCTGCGGATCCAGGATGTTTTGCGCCGCGATCTTCACTTGCCCCGCGATCTGTTCGCCTTGCTGCTCAATCAGTTTTTCCGGATTGCGCACAAAGGCGGTCATCTCGTGCCCCATTTTTACGCCTGACGCCAGCACACGTCTTCCCGTATTTCCCGTAGCGCCGAATACAATGATTTTCATGGTTGTTTCTCCTTCTTTCTATTTGGCAATGTTTTGGATTGACTTGAGAATATCACGGTTCTAAAATCATGGTAAGAACCGACTTTAAAGTAGGTTACTTACTTGAAAGTAAGCAAGACGGAGGAGGACTCCCATGAATGCCAATAAGGAGCTTACGGAAGAAAGAAAATGCCCGATTGAAACGGTCATTCATGTATTAGGCGGCAAGTGGAAGCCCACCATTCTTTGGCTTTTGCTAGATTCTGCCAAACGATTCAGCGAGTTGGAGAAGCGAATCCCCGGAATTACCCAAAAGATGCTTGCGCAGCATTTACGGGAGCTGGAGAACGACCGGCTCATTACCCGTACCATATACCCTTCGATTCCGCCTAAAGTGGTATATGCTCTAAGCGAGTATGGCGAAACCTTGATTCCCGTTCTGCAAACGATGTGCGACTGGGGAGAAAATCATAAACGGCCGGTTGCAAAGCAATAACATTTCCTTTTTCTGCAATGCCGGCCAGGATGTCATTTAAAACTTCCGAATTGCACGACATTGATACACGCTTTTATATTTTGGATGTTCACTTTCCCTCCCCCTTTCTTTTCATCTGTGCGGCCAAAATACGTTTTCATTTGAGGGGTACCGCCAACAAAATGCGGATTTTGTTGGCGGTACCCCAGCAGCTGCTGCAGATTCTCGAATACGTGAATCACCTGGGCAGGCAAACATACTGCCGGTAAACACGATAGACGGTTTGACGATCTCCCACCCAAAAGCAAAGTTGCCCTTCTTCCAACATCTACTGCACGACCCTCAATAGGTCCGGTTGTCTTCACCAGCAAAATTCACAAATGCTCCCCTTTCGTAGCCAGTTTACTGGAGCAACCTTAAATTCCACTTAGGATAAACAAAGAGCTACCCCGAACTCAGTCAGCGGCGCTTGCTTGCCGTGAATTCAAACCGACTTAAACGAGATCCTGTATATGGCGGTGTTGTCTGTATTCCGGTTATAGCAGTATAACATCCGGCTATCTTTGGACCATATGAGCAGATCTATAATTTGGTTCGATGCCTTATAAATCACTTCATCGTTGATGAATTGATTATCGTTTAGGCTTACCGCATGTATTTCTGTTCCGAATCCTTCCGTATTGTATTTTAAGACGCTGTAAGCCAATTTTTTACCATCCTGCGATACGCTAATATGGATCAGTTTCTGATTTTTTAAATCGATCAGCTGCTCGAGTGATTCGCTTTTTACATCGTAAAGAAAGATACCGAACTGATCCTGGAACAAACCTGCCGCTGCCATTTTTGTATGGCCTACAGGAACCGCATCAAAAAAATGGCCTTTCAAGCTTTTTTGCCTTTGTTGTTTCGTTTCCAGATCGACAAAAAGCATATGGGTATTGTCGTTGTCGTTGGACAAACATACCGTTCGGCCATCCTTTAACAGGTTTAAACTCATCAACGTTTTCGGATCCTTTCCGGCAACCTCCGAAATTTTCAGCAAATCTTCCCTATTCCCGCTTTTTGTATCCTGAATGAACAAATAATCGTCCATGCCTACGAATCGATGGCTGTCGGGCAGCCACTGTGCGGACAATACACCGTTAAACGCATATAGTTTTTTGTTGGTAGAAGCATCGTACACGTAAGTTATGTTCGTCTTGTCCTCCGTCCCCATATAGGTAACCAGTATCATTTTACCATCGGCGGAGACGCTGACTTTACTGCTTTTTACCTGGTTTTGAGGATCGAAGTTACTCATTACCAGGTTTTTGGACATGTCGTAAATACCGGCTTCCACTGAATTTTTCTTTTGCGGATTCGATCTCGTAAAAACAAACGTATTTATACTCAGGAGATCCGACTCCCGCAATTTGAAAGGGATTGTAAATTTTACAATTTTGCTGATGGCAAAAGGGGGCTCCTCATTATCTGACGGCAGAATTTTAAAAAGATCCTTGTCCAATACGGTTAAATAGGAATCACCGTCTCTCAGGGATAAGCCGCTTAACACATGAAATCCTGCTATAAGCGCACACAAGATCATAACCAATACCATTAAGCTTTTAAACGATTTCATAAATCTACACTTCCAAACCGCAAAATAACCTCAGTCCCGTGATTCAATGTGCTGTTAATCTCGATACGGCCTTTGTGCCTTCCAACGATCTCCTTAACAATAGCTAGTCCAAGTCCCGAGCTGCCTGATTCTCTCGAAGCCTTTGAGGAGACTCTGTAAAACGGATCAAATACTTTTTCAAGCAATTCCTGCGGAATTCCGGTCCCATGATCCCGTACCTTGATAATCATGTCGTTTTGCTGCCGAAAAGCGTGAACATGAACGGTTGAATTGACATTCCCATATTTAATTGAATTGTCGATGAGGTTAATCAGCACTTCCTTGAGCCGATCCTTATCCCCTTGCAAATGGAGGCTGTCCCTGACATGAGCTTCTATGGCGATATTATATTTTTTTCCTTTGATCGTCATTTCTTCGCAAGTTTCTTTAATCAGCTCGCTCATATCTACATCAGCGAATTCGTAGCTGAACTTTTCCGAAGATGCTTTGGAAAGCTCTATCAGCTCGATGACCATGTTATTGAGCCGATTGCTTTCATTGATAATGCAAGCAAGCCCTTTTCTGGTAAACTCGTCGTCTTTTATTCCCAAATCTTCAATGGCCTGAGCATATCCGGTGATCGTGGTAAGCGGAGTTTTCAGCTCATGTGTCACATTATCGAAAAACAGTTTATTCTGCTTCTGCACTTCCTCAAGCTTATCCTTGTCTTGTTTGATGATATCGATCTGTTCCCTGATCTTACGGACCATCATTTTAAATCTGGAGCTTAGATGCCCGATTTCGTCTGTTGAGGCGATATCGACATCAACATTGAAATTTCCTTCTGCAACCTCTTCGGAAGCTTCCGTAAGCTTCATGATCGGCTTTGTTATTTGTTTGGAAAAAATGTAAGAGGTCACGAATATCACAGCGAAAATAGCGGCGGCAAAAAGGCTGATCATTCGTTCGAATCTTTGGTTATAGGCAAACAACTCCGTATAGTCTTTATAATATCGGACAATGCCGATGCCGGGTTCTTTAATCGGATAGGACAAACTTACAATCACTTGATTCCCTGTAAAATTCGTTGTATAGGAAACCTCGCCTTTCATCGCCCATATCAAATCTTGGGAACGGCTAAGGAACGTGTCCGGCGCCGAACTGTTCTTCGACAGCTTTTGTCCGCTTATATCGTAAATATCCACTGTGTTTCCCACCTGTGCGGTTAACTGCTTGGATATGTCTTCCGCTTCGGAACCGATGGTAGCAACGCTGGCGTCCATATTGTTAAACAAAAAATATTGACTTAAATAGATATCGAGATTTTTCTTGGTTTCTATCATATCCGCTTTGATCACACTTTTGGTGTTTTGTTCCGTCGTATGAATAGCGGTGAATGTAAGCACGGAAAATCCTACAAATACGATAATGGAAACATACATCAGAATTTTAAACCGAATGGAATATTTCATCGCTATACCTTCTCAACCAAGTTTGTATCCGACCCCGAAAATAGTTTCTATGATGGACGATTGTTTATCTTCATCCAGCTTTTTTCTAATTCTTCGGACGTGGATATCCACCGTTCTGCCGTCGCCTATAAATTCATAGCCCCAGACCTGATCCAATAGCTCCTCTCTCGTTATAACCCTTCCGCGGTGTTCCGCCAAATAGATCAACAGTTCATATTCCTTATTGGTAAATTCGATTTTGCTCCCATGTTTATAGATCTCTCGCTTCTCTTTATAGATTTCGATTTCTTGGCCGATTTTTATCGCTTTATACTCAGGGTGATCGGCAGCCGCCGCTACGGAAATCAAATCGATTCTCCGGAAGATGGTTTTAATTCTCACAATCACTTCCCTGATGTTAAAAGGCTTCGTGATATAATCGTCCGCTCCCAGCTCCATACCGAGAATTTTATCGATATCGTCTAATTTGGCGGTAATCATAATGATAGGAATAATGTGGTTGGCGGAAATTCTTTTGCACACTTCAAAGCCGTCGATATCCGGCATCATTACATCGAGCAATATCAGGTCGGGAGCAAATTCCTGTACGTACTGCAGCCCTTGATATCCGCCGTTGGCTACTTTTGTTTGAAATCCTTCGTTCTGCAGGTAATGGGATAGAATATCCGAAATATTCTCCTCATCCTCGATAATTAATATCTTTCTGTTTCCCAATGGGATTCCTCCTTTTGTCCTTTACAAGATTCTTTCAAGTATAATACCATCCCGGCAAGGCGGACACATGAACGCGCAAAAAGAGGGGGAGGACCCCTCTTGAGCGATTTTGATCGAAAAGATATTTTTGCAGCGCTGCTTACTTTCCTTGTCTCAGGTCGATTCCGTTCGTATCGAACAAACTGCCGTCGTCGCTCACATTTTTGTACTCATAGATATAAGTATAAAGCAGATCCGTTTTTCCGTCCTTTTCTTGATAAATTTCACCCTTCACCGGCAATCCGCTTTCATCCAGCAAAACGGACTCCGTGTATGCAGCATTAAATGCTTCCGATTTATCGGTTCTGGTCAGCTTTTTCAGCTTTTTTCCGTCCGCAGTTTGTACATTTCCCTCATCCTTCCAACCGGCCCGGCGCGTTTCCTCGCGGTATTCCTTTATAAAATCCTGTTTTTCGGCCACTAAACCGATGTTCTCGGGATTTTTCAACGTGAATTCCGACCCGATGAGATGGCTATCTGTATCGATGCCAATTTTGATATACCTTTTTCCGTTGTCGAGCAGATAACATCCGCCGATTCTTTGTAAGGTATCCGTTCCTTTGACTGGTTCTTTATAATCAATGCGTTTATTATGGGTTACAGGATCGGCCCACGTTTCATCTACTGCAGCGATGCTTCCGTCTGGGTTGAACAAAGTTTTCTTCGCGTACTCGATGGTTCCTTTGCTGTCGTCTTGCACGGTCATGGATACGGCAGCTGCGCTTGCAATTGGAACGCTTTCTCCGCCAGTCATATTTGCTGCCGCAAAGGCGGTTGCTGAAGAAATTGCCATCGTCGCGATAATGGTAGCAGGGATCAATACTTTTTTCATGGTTCAGAACACTCCTGTCAATGATTGGTTTTTTGTGATGATCATCACGTTTTTATTGTAAAAAAGAGTTGTTTCCATCGTTAGGCAAGTTGTTTCCAACTTGTAAACGGTTTGTTTCCAACGAAGCTTCTAAAGCAAAAGGGATCGCTTCATGAAAATTTATGAAGCCACATTTCGACTTTAGGATGGGAACATATCAACTTTCTTGGTGAGTACACATTCGATCAGAAGAGAAATGCTAGCCTAAACGCATTGTTACCTTTTTGTTCAAGGAAAAATCGAAGCCGGTAATCCTTAGCGTACAGGATTCCGGCGTTTTTTCTGTCAATCGGAGCTTAGCGTACAAAAACCGCACTTTGTTGGCGGTACCCCTTTGAGTTACAGGCAGTTGAATAAAACAAGACATAAGAAAGCCAGGAGCGAAGCTCCCGGCCTTTTTGCGTTGGGGAATATCCTCTATTTCAACTTATCCTCTCTTCTATTTGCTTTCACCTTGAAAAAATCTCCGCCTTTCAAGGTCTCGTCGTCCGTTCCCCAGTGAATCTCCTTGTCCAGCTTTTTCATCAGCGGGAGGTGCTTGGAACAGTGAATGTAAGCCTCGTCCACGCGAATGGTTACCCAGCGTTCGACGAACCGGCTTTCATCGCGCTGGATGCTCTCCATCAGCTCGTCCGGCAAAGAAAGCGTCTGCTGCAGCTGGTCATTCTCGATCACGGCTGCGCCTCCGTTTACGTGCAGGCCGATACCGTACTTGACGAAGTCGACGAACAGCAAGCCAATATGCGGGTTTTCCGTTATATTTCCCAAACTGGCCATCACGCCATTGCCGCGAAACTCCGGGTAAATCAACGTACGTTCGTCGATGACCCGGACGAATCCGGGATTGCCGGTACGAATCGAGGTGTCGCAATTTCCTTGGCGGTCGGCAGTTGAGATAAACACCAGCTCTTGCTCGCTGATAAATTGCTTCATCTCCGGGTTCAGGTAATCGATCATCTGATTGTCGTAAAAGGATTCAGCCCTTCTTTGTGTTCCGTACTTTTGCTGCAATGCTCGCTCTCCTGCTGAGCCCTTCATGCTGGTCCCTTCCCTTCACAAACACGAAATGCCTTAACAGCAAGACATTATATCACATCAGGGCAGGACGGGTATGTGGATGATATGCGAACGTGTCAGGGAAAGAGAACCAGTATCAGCTTATTTCTTCAACACAGCACGCACCGGGCTCCCGTCTGCTTCAACCAAGGGCAGCGGGAGGGCGATCAATTCGTAATCCCCCGGAGCGACATCTCCCAAGACAAGCCCCTCCAGAATATGGATGCCGTGACTGGCGAGTTCATGATGAGCTGACAGCTCTTTACTGTCCAACGGATCAACCGACGGCAAATCAAGGCCAATCAGGCGAATGCCGAATGCGGAAAGATACGCCGCCAATTCCGGCCGAAGATGGGGAATGATTTCCGGAAACAGACTGCGGTCCTTCCAGGCATCTGTACGAATCAACAGACGGGCAATACCTTTGAGGTCGATGCCGGACAGTTCATCCACTCCAATCGATGCAAGATTAGGCAGATAGACGACGCGGGCAGGGCCGATGTATACATCGAGATCCAGTTCGATGACCCTTTTTCCCGCATTGTCAAAATGAAACGGGGCGTCAATATGAGTGCCGGTGTGGACGCTCATGCTGATCTGACCGACATTGACAGATCCGCTCTCTTCCTTGCTCCAATTCACTTTGTAGGCAAATGGCGTATCCCCCGGCCAGTTTGCCACCTTTTTGTCGAGAGGTTGTGAAATATCAATCCATATCCCCAAGCCTGCCGCCTCCGTTTCTCACAGCTTCGTTCTGAGATTCCACAACTCCGGGAAGAAGTGCTGATCAAGAGCCTTCTTTAAATACGTGACCCCTGATGAACCGCCTGTTCCCTGTTTATGGCCAATAATTCTTTCCACTGTCGTCATGTGGTTAAAACGCCATAATTGCTGCTGACTTCCGATATCGACCAGCTTCTCGGCCAGCTCGTACAGATCCCAGTACTGATCGACATTGCGGTAAACGGTCAGCCAGGCCTCTTCTACACTGGCATTCGGCTGGTAGCTTTGCGACCAGTCCCTGTCGAGAACGTCTTCATCAACAGGCAACCCCCGCTTCGCTAGCGCGCTGATCGCCGCGTCGTAAATACTCGGCTCGTGAAGCGCCTGCTGCATCTGCCCGTACAAGTCGTTTTGGTGTTGAAAGACAGCTAACGTGTGGACATTTTTATTTCCCAGGGCAAATTCAATCAACCGGTTCTGATACGATTGGAACCCGGAAGACTGGCCCAGCTTATCGCGAAACTCCATGTATTCAGCCGGTGTCAAAGTAGACAAGACACTCCACGACTGAATCAATTGCTGCTGAATTCTCGATACGCGCGAAAGCATTTTAAACGAAGGCTCCAAGTCGTTTCGGCGAATACACCCAATCGCCGCCTTCACCTCATGCAAAATGAGCTTCATCCACAGCTCGCTCGCCTGATGGATGATAATAAACAGCATTTCATCATGGTGATCGGAACACCGATGCTGACTGGATAAGATCTTGTCGAGATGGAGGTAATCCGCGTACGACATCGCGGTTCGAAAATCAGTTTGAATTCCTTTCTCCAATCCCGCACTTCTGTTTTGCTCCTCGCTGTTCATTTGGCAACGCCCCTTCCTTTTTTCCAGACGAAGTACGCAGCAGACAAAAACAGCAACCACGGAATTCCGAACTCAAGCAAAATTGTGAACCTCCCCCACTTACTCGCTAACGCGAGTTGAAGTCGGGGC